>JAJSAE010000004.1 GCA_024281315.1 archaeon
CTATCATCAGGCCGGTATAATCCAGGATTGCCCAGCCGGAGATGTAGTAGTTCTCCTTGAGGAGTTTCAGATACTCCTCCGAATGCGTTCTATCTTCTCTTATCTTATCCATATCTTTCACACATATTTCTTGCCTTGAAAGTTTATAAACCTTGTTAAACTATGTCCTTACACAACATAACAGAGAGTTACAAACATGTATATGTATGTACATACTCTTACATCAGGTTTAAATAGCATAACACGATACTGCATGACACGAGCGTGGGCAGATGAAAAAGACCAAGGAATACCGGCCCGGAGACCAGATACACATCTCCGTTACCAGAGACTTCTCGGACACTGCTACCGAGTTCTTTGCATTCTGCAGGGAGCACAACTTCAATCCCTCGGAGGTCATCCGCGACTCCATCAGGGAATGGCTGAAAAAGCAGAAGGAGATTCAGAGGATGTACGGCGAGCAGAAGGGGAAGGGCCTCATGGCCAAGATGGTTTCCGACTACGAGCGCTCCGTTCTTTTCGAGGAGGATGAGAATGAGTGATATCGTAAAGAAGGTTGTCATGCTGGGCGAGCATTCCGTGGGAAAGACCTCCCTCATTCGTCGATATGTTTACGACATCTTCAGCGACGAATACATAAACACCATAGGCACCAAGATTACCAAGAAGGAACTGGACATCGCCGGAACATCCCTCTCCCTCTTTATATGGGACATGCTGGGGGAAAAGAAAGGAAGCCTTCATCTAGCATATTATAAGGGTTCGTCGGGCGGTATTCTCGTATTCGACCTTACACGCAGGGAGACATTCATAGAGGTAAAAAACTGGGTCGAACACTTTTATAGAATTGCTCCGGCCGTGCCTCTGGTCATTGCTGCGAATAAGGCGGATCTTGTGGATAAAATCGAGGTCAGCATAGACGAGATAGAGGAGCTGGCCGCAGAGATTGATGCCCCGTTCTTTCTTACCAGCGCAAAGCAGGGAGACGGCGTGCAGCGCCTGTTTTTCACACTGGCCGCTTCAATTATGGAGCGCCACGAAAACAGAAGGAGGGTTGCGGATGCCAGATGATATATACCTTACCGAGTTCTATATTATGCCCATAGAAGGTCTTGCGACCCTAAGAAAGGAACTGACAGGCCTTGTTGACGAGGATGTGGCCGGCGGTGTTCTGTTCCGATACGGATACAGAAGCGGTTATGAAATTATGAAAAAACTCGATCTGGACGCCGACATGGCCAACCTCTCCGAGATGTTCGAAGAGATATGGCACGAGATTGGGCTGGGGCGGGCGTACCTCCTCTCCAAAGACGGGCGAATGAGCGTGGTATTCGAGGAATCTCTGGAAGCAAAGGCAAACGGGAACAAAACCGTGCCCTCATGCGATTTTACACGGGGCTATCTGGCCGGAATAATCTCCAGAATTCTCGGAAAGAAGTACTATGCCACCGAGGAGAAGTGCATTTCCATGAGGAACGATGTATGTCTTTTCCGCCTCAGTTCCGTGAATTAGGATGGCGAAGGCAATGAAAGTTTTTAATATGGGTTCCTTTTATGGCAGATAGGTGAAAACATGAAGGCTTTCAGGATAAGTGGAAAGATGAGAGTTACTCCGAATAACTGGCAGAAGTTCTCCAAGGAGTTTGTCGGACAGAGCGAGAAAGAGGCGGTTGAGATGGTCTACTCCATTATGGGCAGCAAGCACAAGGTAGAGAGGAAGTTCCTCATAATCAACGATGTTACGGAGTTGAAGCCGGAAGAAATCGAAGACCCGGTGGTTAAATACAAGCTTGAAAACGGTGCTTAAATGGCGGAAGAAGAGATGCAAATAAGTGAACAGGACCTCAACAATGCGGTTCAGACCCTTGAGATGTACAAAGCCCAGCTGGACACCCTTGCAAAACACAGGGAACTGATAGAGTCCTCCTTGAACGAGCATAAAAGGGGGCTCGAAACCTTGAAGGAGTACAGCGCGGCAGAGAAGGGAACCGAAATACTTGTGCCTATTGGCGGAGGAACATATCTTCCGGCGGTTGTGGGCAAAAAGAAGGTTATGCTGGCCCTCGGCGCTGAGTATTACAGTGAAGAGGATTTTGACGGGGCCATTGAGGATTTCGGAAAGCGTGTAGATGAACTTGAAGCATCCATGTCGAAGGTGGACGAGAGTATTCAGCAGATAAACGAGAGGGCGACGCAGTTAAGCATAATTCTCAACGATTACTACGCAAAACACCACCAGCACTGAATCTTTCTGGGTGAGGGCATGTTCGACAAACTGAAGGAGAAACTTTTCGGCATAAAAGAGAAGAGCAGGGAGATAGTGGAAATAGACGAAGCCTTCTCGGACGACAAAGGTAAGAAGATAAGGGAAGGAAAACTGGAGGATATTCTCTGGGACCTCGAACTCGCACTTCTGGAATCCGATGTGGCCCTCCCTGTCATAGAAGAGATAAAACAGAGCCTTAAAGAGGAGCTTCTGGAAAAAAGGATAAGCAGGGGCATCTCCCCCGAGGATGCAATAGAGTCCGCTCTGAGGAGTGCCATTAAAAAGGCTCTTTCCGTGGGAAAAATAGATTTCGACTCCTTTGTTCGGGAGAGCGAAAAGCCGGTTGTGCTTATGTTCATAGGGGTTAACGGCAGCGGGAAGACAACTACCATCGCCAGAATCGCATATCATCTGAAAAACATGGGGATAACCTCGGTTATGGCCGCAGGAGATACATTCCGGGCCGGAGCAATCGAGCAGCTATCCATTCACGGCGACAGACTCGGAATAAAGGTAATCAAGCAGAAGGCGGGGAGCGACCCGGCCTCTGTGGCTTACGATGCGGTGGAGCACGCAAAGGCCAGATACAAGGATGTTGTTCTCATAGACACGGCAGGAAGGATGCAGACCAACACCAACCTCATGGATGAAATGAAGAAGATAAAAAGAGTGGCGAAACCGGATATGATAATTTTTGTGGGGGATGCGCTGGCAGGAAACGACGCTGTGGAGCAGGCGATGAAGTTCGATGAAGCCGTGGGAATTGATGCGGTTGTTCTTACGAAGATAGATGCGGATGCAAAAGGAGGTGCCGCTCTTTCCATAGCACATGCAGTGGGCAAACCGGTCATTTTTGTCGGAAATGGACAGGATTACGAGAATCTGGTGCCGTTCGACGAGGACTGGATGATTAACAGGCTATTTGAGGATTGATACTTTTTTCAGAGCAGGTTGGCGGTTACATCCTCCAGTTTTCTGTTGCAGTAGGCACATCTGAGAACCACCGGGCTTCTGGATTCCACAATGAATTTTGGCTCCACCGGCTCGTGAAAATTTGTTATGCAGTTGGGATTTCCACACTTCACTATTCCAATCACCGTATCCGGCAGTTCGACCCTGTACTTCTTCACAACCTCCGAATCCCTGATGATGTTAATGGTAGCATCCGGCGATATGAGCGCAATCTGATTGACCTCCTTCTTCTTCAACTCCTTGTTTTCCAGTTTCACAATGTCCTTGCACCCTTTCGACCCTGGGACATGAATTATAACGCTGGTTGTGTCCTCCGGCGGTTCTTCGGTGAGGCCGAGAATCTTCAGCACCTTCAGGGCCATGCCGCACTCTATATGGTCTATAACCGTCCCGTGCTTTATGGGAGAAACCTTCAATTCCTTCATTCTGTCGCCCCCATTATGAGTGCCATCAGTGCCATTCTGACTGGAACTCCGTTAAATGCCTGCCTGAAATAAAGGGCATGGGGAGTGGAATCCACCTCCGGGTCAATCTCCGTAACCCTTGGAAGCGGGTGCATAACCCTCATGCTCTTCTTCGCCTTTTCAAGCAGTTCCGTATTGACCTGAAAACTTCCTGCTACCTTCTTGTACTCCGCAAGGTCTGCGAACCTCTCCTTCTGGATTCTGGTAACATAAAGGATGTCCGCATCCGCAATAACATCATCCAGACAGTTAGTTATAAGGGGCTTAGTTCCGATTTTCTCCACATTTTCCACAGTTTCCGCCGGCATTTCCAGCCCTCTCGGAGAAACAAAGGAGAGCTTTGCGCCGAACATGGCCAGCGCTTCGGAAAGGGAATGAACTGTCCTTCCATATTTCAGGTCTCCGAGGAGTGCGATATTCTTCCCATTTATTTCGCCCATTTCCTCTCTTATGGTGAAGAGGTCGAGAAGTGTCTGTGTCGGGTGCTGGCCCGCACCATCCCCCGCATTAATCACGGGAACCTCCGAGAAATCTGCAGCCAGTCGTGCGGCCCCTTCGTTCCTGTATCGAAGAACAATGAGGTCCGAGTAGGCGTCGGCCATTCTTATGGTGTCGGCCAGTGTCTCGCCCTTTGCAACGGAGCTGGATTTCGGGTCCGAGAATCCGATCACTCTTCCGCCGAGCCTCATCATCGCGCTCTCGAACGACAGTTTCGTTCTGGTGGAAGGTTCGTAGAAAAGGGTGGCAAGAATCTTTCCGTCCAGCAGCTTACTCACCTTCTCTCCTTTTGCAATGGGAACCATCCCCTCTGCCACATCCATAATTCTGTTCATCTGCGGAACCGTCAGGTCCCGAATGCTCACAAGGTCCATCCCTCTGAATTTCATGGTAATCAGTGGGGAATACATGGGTTTGATTTAAACCTTGCTTTCTCACGCTCCTATGTAGAGTAGCACAATTCTTTAATATCTCCTTCGCATTCCCTCCCACGGTGAGAACATGAACGAACCCGACAAGCAGGAATATGAAAAGGTCATCTCCTCGTACTACGGGGATGACCAGGTGAGTGCGATAATCTCTCTCAAAGTGGATACGAAGGATGCCGACAAGATTGCCTCACGGGTGGCCGCTCTGGATAATATAATTGATCTCTTTCTGGTGACCGGTGATACTGACATATTGGCCAAGGCGAGATTCGCAAATTACGGAGACTTGAAGAACTTTGTTCTGAGCGAGCTGTCCGGAATCAACGGCATCAAGGAGACGAAGACGCTGATGATAGTTACGGCATTCAAGGAAGGCGGGAGACTCATAAGTGGTCAGGGCGAGTGAATTCTCTCATACCATGTAAAAAACTTTAAGTACAACATAAGTATAAGGCGGATTGGTCCAATGTTAAATCCAATAACAGCACTGAATCAAAGCATAGGCAAGCATGTCATTGTCGAACTCAAAGGCCACAGAGAATACAGAGGAATCATGGATGGATATGACCCTCACATGAACCTTGTCCTTAAGAACGCCGAGGAGTACATAGGCGGAGAACTGACACGAAAACTGGATAAGATTATTGTAAGGGGAGATAATGTAATATACATCTCACCGTGAAATCATAAGGAGGCTTATACATGGGAACAGGAACACCGTCAATGGGTAGAAAAAGCGGAAAAAAGACTCACATACGCTGCCGGAGATGCGGCAGGCACACTTATCATGTTCAGAAGAAGAGATGCTCGGCCTGCGGTTTTGGGGATACCACAAAACTCAGGGGTTACAAATGGGCCAAGGAGCATTAAGAGATGTTCCCAGAGGTGGATGAAATAGGCCCCGATAAGCCAGTCGAGAAATGCGGTGTCGTTTCCATATTTTCTAGGTACGAGCATGCTGCCCCCTATATTTACTACTGTCTTAGAGCACTTCAGCATAGAGGACAGGAGGCTGCGGGGATTGCATCCTACTCCAGAGAAAGAGAGGACATAGTATTTGAGAAGGGCCTTGGTCTGGTAGGAGAGGTTTTTTCCCCTGATCGGTTGGAAAAATTGCCGGGGAATTCCGGTATAGGCCATGTCTATTATTCCATCGCTCTCTCTGTTCCAGAGAACGCACAGCCTTATGTTTTCCATACAGCATCCGGTACCATTGCCCTGGCTCACAACGGAATCCTCACGAATGCGGAAGAACTGAAGGTGAGATTGAAAAAGAAGGGGCACGGCTATTACAGTGGTAGCGAGGAGGAGTCCGTATCTTACCTCATTTCGGACAGCATGCTTGCGGGCAAGAGTATGATTTCAGCGATAAAATCCGCTCTCTCCGAGCTTGACGGTTCGTATGCATTCTCTTTTATGGTCAACGATCATGTGTTTGCCGCAAGGGATCCTATGGGAATAAGACCGCTCTGCCTCGGCGAACTTCCGGATGGCCTCGGTTATGTTGCGGCATCGGAGAGTGTTGCTCTGGATGCAATAGGTGCCAAACATATACGGGATGTGAGGCCGGGAGAGCTTGTGGAACTCACCGAAGACGGAATAAAAAGCTATCAACTCTTTGAGAGGGGCGAGATTGCACACTGCTTTCTCGAGTATGTATATTTCGCCAGAGCCGATTCGGTAATTGACGGAAGGGAAGCATATCGCAGCCGAATGAGAATAGGCTGGCGCCTTGCGAAGGAGAGCCCGGTAAGTGCGGATGTCATAGTCCCTGTTCCGGATTCGGGAAGGGCGCACGCAACCGGTTTTTCCAGAGGCTCGGGAATCAAGCTCGAAGAGGGTCTCATGAAAAACAGATATGTGGCCAGAACATTTATCATGCCAGACCAGCATCTCAGGGACATCAGTGTGGGGGAGAAAATAAATCCCGTGAAGTCCATTGTCCGGGGCAAAAGGGTTGTTCTGGTGGACGACAGTATTATCCGCGGCACCACCATGAAGAGAATCGTGAAGAAACTGCGGGATGCGGGCGCAAAGGAGGTTCATGTGAGAATCGGCTCGCCGCCGGTAATCGCTCCCTGTTATCTGGGAATAGACATGACGGAAAGGGGGCAGTTCGTCGCCCACGGCCGCACGGTGGAGGAGATAAGGAAGATAATCGGAGCGGACAGTCTTGCATACATCAGTGTGGAGGGCCTCATGGAAGCCCTTAAGTGGGAGGAAAATCAGATGTGCCTCGGCTGCGTTACCGGCGAGTACCCGATAAAGATAAAGGGTGAGAAGACGAGACTTCAGAGGACCCTGCAGGATTATTGACGGAAAGACCTATAAATACCGGTTTTTATTCCAGTTCATGCTCCCGGGAGAGAGAAAAGAGAATGAAATACTGGTGCATATCTGCTGCGGCCCCTGCTACACATATCCGCATCAATGGCTCATTAAGAACGGATATGGGCCCACTGGTTTTTTCTTCAACCCGAACATACAGCCGTTCCGTGAGTTTCGCCGCCGATTCGAGACCGTGGAGGAGTATGCGAGAAAAACAGGGGCTAGGGCGATAATGCGGGACGACTACCTGCTGGAGGAGTTTCTCAAGGGGGCCTTTGAGTACGAGGAGAGGGGTAAGTCAAGGTGTGAGTTCTGCTACAGGTGGAGAATGGATGAAACCGCAAGAGTGGCCGCAGAGATGGGATTCAAAAGGTTTACTACAACGCTGCTCAGTTCGAAGTTCCAGCCGCACGGCCTCATAAAGAAGATATGCAGGGAATCAGCGGAGAAATACGGTGTCGAGTTCTTCTACCACGATTTTCGAGAGGGAGAGATGGAGAATGTGCGCATATCCCACGATTTAAGGCTTTACAGGCAGAAGTACTGCGGATGTATTTTCAGTGAGAGAGACAGGTATCAGAGGAGATTGGTGAGGGAGCAGGGGGAAACTTATCAGAAGAAATAATTCTTTTCCAATGCCTTTAAGTACCCCTGCATATTTCCGAAACTATGTCCAAAGACAGGAAGCCAATAGTAGAAATCGTTCAGACCAACGGCATGACCATGATAGGCCGCGGTGAGAGCAATCACTGGGTCGTCATGGACGGCCCTGAAAAGTTCGGGGGACACGACGCGGGCAACCGGCCCATGGAACTCCTGCTAATCTCTCTCGGAGGGTGCACAGGAATGGATGTTATATCCCTCATGGACAAGATGCGCGTTCCTTACGACAGGCTGAAGATTGAGATAAGCACCGAGAGAGCGGAGGAGCACCCGAAGTACTACACGAAGATTCACATACACTACATAATATACGGGAAAGATCTTCCCTCGGACAAGGTGGAGAAGGCCATCAATCTCTCGCAGGAGAAATACTGCTCGGTGAGTTATATGCTGGCTAAGGCGGCGGAACTGACCCACGACCACGAGATACGGGAAAAAGAGGAGTGATTTCATGGTCCCTAGAGATGTGCAGACCGAGGCCCCTAAAAACCACTTCAAACTGACCAGAGTGGGGGTTACCGGTGTTAAGAAGCCCATAATCATAAAGCGCGAGGAGAGGGAGATATACCTCTCGGCAACCCTTGATGTATTCGTGGACCTTCCGGCCAACCAGAAAGGCTCCCACATGTCCAGAAATGTTGAGGTCATAAACGGGATTATAGAGGAGGGGGTCAGGGGAACGGCGCACAGCCTTGAGGATATGAGCGAGAAGATAGCGAAACTTCTGCTGAAAAAGCACGAATATGCCACATTTTCCGAGGTGAAGATACGGGCCGACTACTTTCTGGAGCGGTATGTAAGCGACCCCGCAAAGAAGGGGATGGAGCACTACCTCCTGATTGCCGAGGCCAGAGCGGATAAGGTGCGGAACACATTCAGAAAACTGGTGGGCGTGGAGGTTGTGGGCATGACCGCATGCCCCTGTGCTATGGAGACCGTGAGGCAGATGCTGGCCGAGCAGTATCCTCAGTATGCAGAGTGCATAGAAAACCTGCCGGTAATCACCCACAACCAGAGGAACAGGAGCACCCTTTTAATGGAGGTTCCGGAGGGGTACGACATAGAGGCCAATGACCTCATTGAACTGGTGGAGGCATCGCTGAGCAGCCCCACATTTGAGATTTTAAAGAGGATTGACGAGGGAAAGGTAGTGATGCAGGCCCATCAGAACCCCAAGTTCGTGGAGGATGTGGTTAGGGATATTCTACACAGGGTTCTGGAGAACTACTCCCATCTGCCGGACGATGTTGTGATAACGGCAAGAAGCGAGAGCGAGGAGTCCATCCACAAGCACAACGCATTCGCCGAGAGGATAACCTCAATGAGTGAGTTGAAGGAGTAGCCGTAGAAACCTTTATTAATCGCACCCATATCTCCCCACCATGTACGAGAACGACAACAGGCTTTTCTGGTTTGTCATAAGCCTTGTAATACCGCTTCTGCTCCTCATAGGCAATCTCAGCACCGAGAAGAACATTCTATGGACCATTCTCCTCTTCACATGGATGGGGACCTGTATGTCAATGTTCTACCTGTACTATGCAAATGAGAGTTGATATCTCCAAAACATTTATTACCCTTCTTTCAATCCTCTTCTCATGGGAGTAAAACTGGGCGATATCGCCCCCCGGACCCCTGCCGAAATATCGGATTTCAGCGGATGGGTTATGGCTATAGATGCATTCAACACGCTTTATCAGTTTATTTCTACGATTCGCCAGCCGGATGGCACCCCGCTCATGGACGACAGAGGAAGAATTACATCACATCTGAGCGGCCTTCTTTACAGAACCTCCAGTCTTGTGCAATCCGGTATCAAGCCGGTTTTTGTCTTCGACGGCACCTCGCCCGATGAAAAGGAAGGGACCGTTGAGAGCAGGCGACACATCCGGGAAACGGCCGAGAGGGAGTGGCAGGAGGCGATAGACGAGGGAGACATGGAGAAAGCCGCACGAAAAGCGAGGCAGTCCTCGAGGTTGACATCGGATATTATCGAGGAATCCAAGGCCCTTCTGAGGCTTATGGGCATCCCCGTGGTTCAGGCTCCTTCGGAGGGGGAGGCGCAAGCGGCATACCTGGCGGAGAAAGGAGATGTGGAAGCAGCGGTTTCTCAGGATTTTGATTCCCTTCTTTTTGGCACCCCTATTCTCGTAAGGAACCTGACCATCAGCGGCAGAAGAAAGGTGGCTAGACGGGACATCTATATCACGGTAACACCGGAAATAATCGAACTGAATACCGTTCTTTCGCAGAACGGTATTACGCGGGAGCAGCTGATTGACATAGCAATTCTCGTGGGAACGGACTTCAATAAGGGGGTCCGGGGCATAGGTGCCAAGACAGGCCTTAAGTTGGTAAAGAAGCACGGAACCCTAGAAGGGGTGATGGCGGAGAAGGGCATAGAGATTCCGAACTACAAGCGTCTCAGGGAGATATTTCTACATCCCCCCGTTACCGACAACTATGAGATAAAGTGGGCAGAGGTAGATGCAAACGGCATACGAGAGCTGCTGTGTAGAGAGCACGACTTCTCAGAAAAACGCGTGGATTCGGCAATAAAAAGACTGGACAGACACTTTCAGGCCACGAAGCAAAAAAGCCTTGACGGCTGGTTTTAGGTCCCACTACAGGGAAATCCGAAGAAAGAAAGCAAAAATTACCAGAGCGGGCAGAAGGATGGTAAGTCCGCAAAAGACGGCGGTTTTTCCGGAGGAGTATGCTCTTCCCGCGCCCTCCCAATGAATGAGGTTATCTCCCTGCCTGTAGCCTCTGGCGAGCATGCTTTCATAAACCCGTTCTCCCTGTTCGTACGAGGAGATGAACAGAACAGCCATCCCGTAGGCTAGATTCTTAAGAACCCAGCGATATCCCGCCGGATTTCCCCTCTTAACGAAAAGCCGGGAGGCTTGTGCCTGATAAATCGTTTTCCGTCTGCTGTCCAGAAGGGACATGTATCGGAGCGTCATGAGCATGGTTGCCACAAGAATTGAAGGAACCCGTATGTATCTCAATGCTCCGCCGATCTCCGTTTCGCTGGTTGTGGCTGTGAATATGCCCAGTGCGATTATGGCTGCGAAGACTCTGAGCAGGAGGATAATGCCGAAGACGCTTCCCTCTGCGGTTGCCTCAAGACCGTAAAAGGAGAAGAGTACGCTTCCTCCTCTGACGAATGGCTGCCACAGGGCCATTATACCTGCAAATGGGAGAGTAAGAACAAGCCTTTTGGCGATACCTTTCGGGCCGATGCCGCACAGCAGAGAAATAGTAACAAGTAGGAGGAGAAGAAAGAGGAGAAGGATTGCCGAATTCAAAAGAACCGCCGTTATCACCGCGCTGAGCGCAAAGAGAAGTTTTGCCCGGGGATCTACCTCTTTCTTTTTGGTCATACTATCAGTCCCTCCCTGATTTTTTCTCCGTGCCGTTCGTTCTTTTCCTCAGGATGTCAGCCAGTAACTTCGCCCCCTCTTCCGGTGTTATGGGAATCTTTTCGGGATGCAGGGGCAGTAGAAGTGATGTTACCACAGGCGGTTCCAATCTCGCTCTCTTCAGAATTTCCGGGTCTGTGAGCAATTCTCTCGTTTTACCGGATGTCAGGAGGCTGCCGGAGTTTAATATGGCGCAGTGCTCGGATAGTTCCGCCGCTCTTTCGGTGAGGTGTGTGGAAAAGATGACGGTTATCCCTTTCTCGTGGTTTAATTTTCGTATCAGTTCTTTAACTCCCTTTTGCCCGGAATAATCAAGTCCCGCAAGCGGTTCGTCCATTACCAGAATCTCTGGCTCCATGACGATAATACCCGCAAGGGCTACCTTCTTCTTCTGCCCGTAACTCAGATGCGCGGGATGTCTTTCGGCGACTTCTACTATGCCAAGAGAATCAAGGCAGTCCAGCGCCATTGTTTTTGCATCCTCCCGCGAGTGACCCATATTTATGGGGCCAAACATGACATCCTCCAGAACCGTGGGGGAAAAGACCTGATCGTCCGGATTCTGGAAGAGAAATCCGACCTTCTTTCTGATCGTTGCGGCATTCTTTTTGTTACTCTCTCTCCCGCCCACAATAACACTTCCTGAGGTTGGGAGCAGAAGCGCATTAAGATGTTTTAGGAGGGTGGTCTTTCCGGCTCCGTTGGGGCCAAGAATCGCCATACATTCCCCTTTCTCCACCGAAAGAGTTACACCCCTCAAGCCGGCTGTTCCGTCGTGGTAGGTGTGGCCCAGTTCTCTGATTTCAAGAGCTTTCATCCTTCAGCCTCTTTGCGGCGAGAAAACGGCCGACCCCCATGGTCAGAAGGAGCACCAGAACGGTTCCCAGCAAAATGGCAATCGCTCCCGAGAGAGGTCCGTCCCCGAGAGATGGAATCACATAATCCGGCATGGGTGCTTCAAGTGCCGGCTGTTCCTTTTCGTCGGCGGAAGGGAACGAAGAAGCACTGCTCTCCAGTCCGTCCGGATTGCTGGATGCAAGGACGGGAGCGAGAAGGGCAATAGCCAGTGCGATGGCAATCCCAATCTTCATTGTTCTGTCCAACTTCATGATGGAATCACCTCCGGACGAGGATTAAAGAGGTCTGACCTGTATTTCTGAAGGCTTACCACCACCACGGCGCTGATGGTTCCTTCGGCCACAAGGCCTATGACCGCATGATAGAGGCCCATGAAGAATAGGCCCTGAACAAGTGGGAAAGTTCCCGCAAGCCACATCTCAACTGCACACACGAGGGCTGCTATGAATATTCCCAGCCATGCACCTATGAAGACTCGGGTGGCCACGGCTTTCTCATTCGTGCCTATTTTTTTAAGTCCCGTATATGTGTAATAGCCGATGAACGACGATATTATGCCCATGTTGATTATGTTCGCTCCGAGGGTCGTTACTCCTCCGTCTCCGAACATGATGGCCTGTATTATTAGGACCACGGTAATAAGGAATACGCCTGCAAAGGGGCTTCCCAGAATAATGGCGGCCATGGCCGCGCCAACCATGTGGCCGGATGTCCCCCACATTATCGGAACATTCATGGCCTGAATTGCGAAGATTCCAGCGGCAAGAACGCCCAGAAGCGGTATTTTCTTCTCATCCATCTCTCTGTTCGCCCAGCGTATGCTCTGATAGACAAACGGAGCGGCAATGGCAAAGTAGATAATACATTGCCAGAGCGGTATGAATCCGTCGGGTATGTGCATCTTTTTACCTCCTTGTTACTTTTTTATAGTTCGTGCTACCCCCATCCCGCACCCCTATATTAATCTTTGCTCCGGTTTTTCTGAAAAAACGCAACACTGGAACATCTTAAATCCGTGAACAATCGAATGAGATATCGAATCCACTCTCTTGCTACAATGATATGATAACGCGGAGAGAGTAACACACTGTGCACAGAGGGAAACTCGTTAAGCTTATCCTTACTTAAATAGCTAAATATTATATACTACTATTTTCCTATTTTTTTCAATGAGAATGCTGAAATCCGTGTCATATAACTCCCGAAGAGTTTCCTGACGAATCACTTCCTCCGTAGGGCCATAATCCTGTATTTTTCCGTCTTTAAGCAGCAATATTTTACTCGAAAAAAGTATCGCCTCATTCGGGTCATGAACACTCATCACTACGGTTATTTTATTTTTTTCGGCAATTCTTTTAATAGCTCTCAGTACTTTCACCCTGTTTTTGATATCAAGATGTGCCGTAGGCTCATCCAGGAGCAGTACCTTTGGATCTTGCATAAGAGCACGGGCAACGAACACAAGCTGCCGTTCCCCCCCGCTTATGTGAGTATATGGTCTCTCCGTCAGTTCCGGGATTTCCAGTTCTTTGAATATCTCTCTCGCATTTTCATAGTCTTTTTCAGAGGGGGATGAGAAAATACCTGTATGCGGTGTCCGCCCCATTACAACAACATCAATGCTTTTGAAAGGAAAGGAGGGGATATGGCTCTGTGGGACACCACCGAGATGTCTGGCAAGCTCCGAACTTTTGAATTTCAGAAGATTCTTTCCGTTAAGGTATATGGCCCCAGTATCCAGTTTAATGGCTCCATATAGGCACTTCAGCAGGGTTGTTTTTCCGGAACCATTGGGTCCGAGAAGCGCGACTATTTCTCCCGCTCTAAATTCCAGATTGATGTCGTACAGGCCAAACCTATCTCTCGTATCATATGTAAAATGAAGATTCTCTATTGATATCAACGCCAACTCCCTCCTATTTTTCTCAGCAGATATACGAAATAAGGTGCGGCAATCAGGGTCGTTATTATGCTTATGGGGATCTCAAATGTATAGAGAGTTCTGCATATTGTATCCACGATCAGCAAAAATCCCGCTCCGAATGCCGCCGAAGCCGGCAGTATGTGTCGGTTATCCGCTCCGAGCATCCCACGCACTATCTGGGGGATTATGAGGCCAATCCATGCCACTATCCCGACCACGGAGATGACCGAAGCGCATATCAGAGCACTGAAAAATATTACGAGCATCGTATCGCGCTTAACATTCACACCCAGTATTTTTGCCTCTTCATTCCCCATGGACAGCACATTTAGCCTCCAGCGAATCGAGAATAGGACCAGAATACCAACAATGAAGCCCGGGGCGGCAATCAGGATGTCGTCCCAGTAGGCTCTGTAGAATCCCCCCATCATCCAGAACACTATTCCGGAGAGGCGGTATGGGTCCGAGAAAAGCTTTACTATGGAAAGCAGAGCCGTAAATATTCCCGCAACAATAACCCCGGAGAGAATGACAGTCACCGTTGAGAATTCTCCGTGTATGCGCGCAATAAGGCAGGTGAATGTTATTGCAAGAAATGCGAAGATAAAGGCGGAGATAGGGAGAAGATACATGGAATATGGCAGAACAACCATTGCGAGTGCCGCGCCGAAAGCAGCACCCTGCGACACCCCCAGTATATATGGTGAAGCCAGTGGATTCCGGAGAGTGGATTGAAGAGAGGCACCTGCAACCGACAGCCCGGCTCCTGTCATCATGCACAGAAGAATTCTCGGCAGTCTTATGTTCATGAGAACAAATCTTTCCGGGTCCGAAAGAGGGAAGCTTACAGGATATCTTCCGATGAAGAGCGTGATCGGTGCAATAAGCAGAGGGGAAAGAAGTATCAGATAGTACTTCTTTTTGAAGGAAAGCATTCCACCGCCCTCTCCGCCGTGCTCAGGGAACATAGATATCATATTGCTGAACCATCTCCGTGAAGAAATCGTCCACGCCATACATTACTTTGAACATCTCGTTTCCCTCTTTCAGAACATCCAGACTCACGAACTGGTCGGGGTATGCTATCTTCGCAACCTGCATCATATTCACAATCATTGACACTGGGTACCACCCATAATATCCTATGATGACATTGTATACGCTTCCGTTCTGTACCGCATTCACTTCCTGCCATTGCGGGTCGGACATTATCTCTTCGGGTGTCATGCCACCGAGAGAGCCTGCCAGAACATGTACAAATATAATATCCGGCTGCCATGTGGTTATCTGTTCCATGTTAACACTGTACCAGACCTGTTTTGATGACTTGGCCACATTTATTACCCCTGCGCTTTCCAGAGGGTCTGCCTGCGCCAGAGTTGTCAGTGGATCCCTTGCAAAGGCGACATAGCCCTTTTCTCTCTCATTAAGGGGTATTCCGGAGGTTATATTGGTCACTTCGGAAACCTTATCGTCCAGAAAATTCTTCAGGTAATCCGCCCTGTCTTCTTTATGCAGTATTTTCCCCATCAGGGTTAGTAGTTCAAAGGAATGCTGCCCTCCCTCGGACGGAGGATTGATTCTCACACATACGACAGGGATGCCGGTGCTCTTCTGGAGGTCATCCGCGATATCCGGGCTGTTTGCGTCACTGAATATTATATCCGGACTCAATGAGACCAGTTCTTCGGTATTTATTCCTGCCCGAACACTGCCCAATGTCGTCAGGTTTTTGAGACCGGGGTATATTTGTGTGAAAAATGGGTCGCGTTTCTCGGCATCATCTACGCCCACCAGTTTATCCCCTTCATTCAGGGCAATTACGATCCTCGTGGCCTCCGGCCAGAGACTGACTATTTTATTCACATTCGCTGGAACAGAAACCTCTCGATTTGCCTGATCAACGACCATGTTTTTCTCCGAAACAGGCCCGCGTGAATGCCAGAGATATGCTGCCATCACGCCGGAAAATACCAGTATTAAGACAAGAAGTATTGCCAATATTTTTCTGTTTTTCATAGTTTCGCCTCCGCAATTTCGTGTGATTCCGGGAGGTCGGGGTCCGGCCTGAGTCCTGTGTTCTCCACCATTCTTGTTGTAAAAGGAAGGAAGTTTCTATATTCTATCTTTCCCACAGTTTTTGTGATTATCTCGGGAGGTAGAGTGGCTCGAGACCACCCTCCGCTTCGGTGTATGTGGGGGCCCATGTGTATAGCCCTGTTTGCCCCGGCCATGACCCAGAGCGGTAAAAGTTGAGGGTCGTTCATGATTCCCCCGAAGGATATATCAATCTCTCTGTGCACAAGCCTTGCCACCGCACCGACCTTGGCAACCTCAATGGAGAGGGCCATTTTTTTCTTCTCCAATGGAGTTTCCGGCACCGGCCTGAAGCCTGTTATCGGGAGATGGCTCAGATTCTCGAAACTCCTGAGCCAGAACAGGTGTTTTACATATTCCTCATGGGTGGATCCAACTCCCACCATCATAACGCTTGTAAGACCAAGCCCCGTGCGGTTTATTTCCTCTGCGAGTTTTATTCTCGCATCAATGGAATCACTGGGCTTTATTCTGGCAAAAACCTCAGGATTATAGACTTCCAGCGAGCTGCACACCTCCTTTACGCCCAGTTCCTTCAATATCAGAAGGTCCTCTTTTGAGAGAGAGGGACCGACATTAACCCATATCTCTATATCCGGTGCAACGGACTTAACAGCTTTTACGGCGGCTATGACTTTTTCTCCGGCACCTCCCGGCATGGTTCCGCCGCCGATTTCAACCATCTTTACGCCGGAATCGGCAATCAGTCTGGCGCCCGTTTGAATCTCTTCTATACTCAGGGGATTGGAAAAGGCATCTTTCTTCCCGGCTGACCTCCCGCAGAACCGGCATGGCGGATTAATCTGACACGGAGTTATGGTGCCGATAAAGCCATCGAACTTGAATCGAGGGTCTGCGTTTTTATCTCTTACTTCCGAGGCGACTCTGAAAAGATCGTTCAGGTCCTGAGGGCTGTTAATCTCTTCAAGGAGCGCCAGCGCTTCATCCGGCGAAATTGCCTGTTTTTCGGCTTTGGCCAGAATCTCTTCAATGTTTTCTGTTTTTCCAGTCATTCTCTCACCTGCGTAACATTTTTTTTAATTTCGTGCTACGCCATCTCGCACCTCTATATTAACTTTTGCTCCGGTATTTCTGAAAAAACGCAACACTGGGGTATTTTAAAAACCCAGAACAACCGAAGCAAACTCTAAATATTACCTGCCATTATAACGGATACGATAACATGGATAGAGTAACACGCACAGGAGTCTCGCTTGAGCCGAAACTGCTGAAAAAGTTCGATGAGATCATAGAGAAAAGAGGCTATTCCAGCCGTTCGGAGGCCATCAGAGATCTTATCCGCGAGGAAATTGCAAGGGATGAGGTGGAAATAGGCGAGAAAGAAGCGGTTGGAACGATTACCATTATTTACGAGCACGACACAGGAGATGCGACCCACAAGCTTCTTCACATACAGCACAACAATTATCTCAATATCTCTTCCACCATGCACATTCATCTTGACAGAGACCGCTGTCTCGAAGTTCTTTTCGCAAGGGGAAAAGCCAGTGACATAAAGGACCTGGCTGAAAAGGTGCGGGCCGTGAAGGGAGTCAAGTTCGGAGAAGCATGTATAACCACCATGGAGTAAGAGACGAACAGTTAGGGGAAAGGTTTTTAACATGAGGTCGGAATAAGCAATCATGGAAATATCGGAGATTGCGAGCAGGTACGACAGATGGTTCCAGACGGATCTTGGCCGGCACGCCGACAGGGTGGAAAAAGAGCTTATGCAAAGAATGCTTTTCCCCCACTTCGGTAGCGGATTTAAGGGGGCAACAGTCCTTGACCTTGGCTGTGGTACCGGACAGTACAGTATCTGGCTATGTAAGAAAGGAGCAGGAGTTACAGCACTGGACATCTCCGATGACATGCTTTCCATTGCGCGGAAAAAGGCGGAAAAGGAGGGCTGCGACATTGAGTTTGTAAAAGGTGACATGGAGGAACTGAGGGAGATCTTCCCTGACAGAAGGTTTGATATGGCCATGGCGGTAACCTCGCTGGAATTCTTGAAAGAGCCGGAACGCTCTGTTGATGGGATGAGGTCTGTCGTTAAAGAAGGGGGGATTGTGGCAATTGGGGTGCTGAACTCGTGGAGCATCTGGGCCCTTGTTCGAAGAATAAAGAGACGGAGAAAGGACACGGTATTCAGGGGCGTGAGATTCTACAGCCCCACATCTCTTCTGGAATTGCTGGGAGGTCATTCGGAATGGAGCAGTGCGCTCTTTGCCCCTCCCGGCACCCCTTCGCGACTTATCCGATTGTACGAGAGATGCGAGCGCTTTAATCAGCGTGTTTTCAGGCCTTTCGGTGCATTTCTGCTGGCAGTGGAAGTAGTTGCTGAGGAGAAAGCGCCTAGGCCGGGAGAAAAAGCAGGGCGAATAAATAAGCGGATAAATGGAGATATGCAGGTGATGTAATGGAATTTAATAATGACGAGTGGAAGCGCATCGAAACAGGCATCAGAAATACAATCGGCAGGGGCAAATGCATTTTGAAGGTCATATTTCGCTCGAATCTCGGCATCTACGAGAAGGAAAAGATGTGGGTTCGTGCCATAGAGAAAATGGGATTCGAGATAGATAAGGTGGAGAATCTTTGGTCGGCGGCCTCGCACAGTGGCCTCCTTGTAATCCGTATGAAAAGCGGCTGTGTAATAATGGCCCTCTGGATTATAGATGAAAATACGGAGCTGGTAAGTATTAACGAGGTGGAGGACGAAGCGGAGATAACCGGCATCCTCTACTCATTCTCATCCAGTAACATCGTCAGCGGGGTGATGAGAATATTCACATACGAAAGCATACCGGACCAGAATCTGTAATATGCGTATCAGGCCTCTTCCACATCGGGAACCCTTCTGGGGCAGTACTTAATCTCGCAGAAGTTGCATATCAGTTTGTCCACATCGGTCTGAGATGTATGGAGGGAGATGGCACCAACCCCTTTTACATCCCTTATCTGGGAGATGATATCCACGGGAATGGTCCCTTCCAGGACAATGGTCAGTTTTCCTGAGCCAGTGATGGGTTCCTCTCCGAGTACCTGTCTGATATGGCATTTGTAATCGAACAGAGCCGTGATAACCTTACCGATGGTGCAGGCGAACTTTCCCTTCTTTATCCCAATTTCCAGTACATCCCATCCCATTTCCGGTGCAATATTTGACAGGTTGGCGGCAGGCTGTAGCTTCTCGAATATGACCTTGAGAGGGTAGTTTTTCTCGACAAACTCAATTGTGTGATAGACAATCTTCCGGTTCACTCCCGCGGCATTGGCCACCGAGCTTATGGGAATCTCCACTTTCCCAGAGTATATTTTCGAGTCCCTGATGGAGAGCCCGTTCGTATAGAGAACCTCCGCGACCTTTTTTCTGGCGCTGTATGAACGGAAGTAGTGTTCGAGTATGAGCAACATATCTGAGTAATATGGGTCAGATGATTTAAACCTTTCCCATGTTACAGTCTATCGCTGACGGTCTTCAGTATTTCCGCCTCGTGTCTGTCGGCCAGTGCTCGCAGTTCTTCCACGCGCTGCAGCATCTCTGCCTTTTCTTCCGTATCAGGGAGACCGGAAAGGTTGATTATGACATTGAGACCAGCACCGTGAGCCGCCGCTCTCAGGGATAGTGCGGCAACGCCCGCGTCGCTCACTGAATTGACATTTCCGCTCTTTGCCGTGATTTCTGCCAGTTCAAAGGCCTCAACAGCCATATCCGCCACTTCCAGCGGTACTCTGGCCGCTTCCATTGTTGCGGCATCAACGGCTTCCTGCCTCCTCTTCTTCTCATCATCCGTCTTTTTCGGCATCTTCATGGCGGCCATGAGATTGTTGAACGAGCGGGTATCTTCGTCTATAAGCAGGAGGAAGCGGTCCTTCATCTCCTGTGCCTTCTCCGCCACCTCGATCATCTCATCTTTCACCTCTTCATATCCTTTTTTGCCCACGGTAAGGTTGGCCACCATTGCAGAAAGTGCAGCACCGAGAGAGGCCTCCAGAGCGGCCACACTCCCGCCACCCGGCGCAGGGGAATCGCTTGCGAGTTCATCCATGAAGTTTTTTATGGTCATGGATACCAGCGGTTCATCTTCCTTTATTCTGTACTCAATTATCTTATCTTTCGGGTCGAAGGGGCTGATCTGAGAGAGGCCCATGGAAAGCGCGGCTTCTTCTATCAGTTCCCTTTCCGAGACTCCGGATGATTTTCCCTGTTTCCTCAGGAAGTATCTGCCTGCTTCAATGACAGCCTGCTTCGGTATGAGCCCCACAAGTTCCGAGCCGGTAACAATGAGCCCTGCCTTTTCCGCTTCTTCTCTGGCCACTTCGAAAACCGTATGCCACGGTGTCTTCTTGTAGTTCGTGAGATTGATGGATATTTGTGCGAAGCCATACTCCTCGATGTACCAGCCTATGGCCTTGGTGTATTTCAGACGGCCGGGAACCATGACCTTTTTTCCATTCTCATCCCGGGCAATCTTTCCGTTTTCGTCCCTTTTCGCCCTCCCCTTCTCTCTAAGGTTCAGAGCCACATTGTTGGCCAGTTTTCGGTCCTTCGTGTTAAGATTGATGTTGTATGCTATGAGGAATTCCCTTGCGCCCACGGCGGTTGCGCCCGCCCTTTCATTGAACTTCGCCGGCCCGAAGTCCGGGGTCCAGTACGAATCTCCCGAATCAAATCTCTCCTTCAGCCCCTCGTACTCTCCCTTTCTAACCTCAGCAAGGTTGTGCCATTCCGGTTTGGTGGCGGCCTCCTCGTACAGATAAACAGGTATGCCCAGTTCATCGCCGATGCGCTTTCCAACCTCTCCCGCAATCTCAACGCAGTCATCCATTGTCACGCCGCTGACCGGGACGAAGGGGCAGACATCGGTGGCCCCCATTCTCGGATGCGCACCGTGGTGCTTCGTCATATCAATAACCTCGGCTGCCGTCTTTACCGCCCGAAAGGCCGCCTCCTTCACTGCCTCGGGGGAGCCAACGAATGTTACAACGGTTCTGTTGGTGTCCGCACCGGGGTCCACATCCAGAAGCTTTACACCATCCACGCTCTCTATGGCATCGGTTATCCGCTTTATCACGGCCATGTCTCTTCCTTCGCTGAAGTTGGGAACGCACTCGACTATCTTAAGCATGGTATCACGGCCCTGCATCTGAAAGGGGCTTAAAAGGATTTTGATTCCACCGAGGAAAGAACGAGTTTCCATGTGCCGGAGTATGTACCGTACCTCAGGATGCCGCAGGCCGACACCTCTTTTCCCTCCAGTTCCTCCAGAGTGCCGGAGAGGTTGCCGTAGGCCACAACCGATAGGGAGCGGCTTCCGTTCGTTATGCTGCCGTATGCCGTGTTCTCATACAAGCCCATGTCGGGAAATCCGTTTATGCGGACCGGAGTGCCTTCGCTCATATTCCCGGCCAGAATGTCGGAGGCATTTACGGTCTCCCCGCCGCTTCTGTTGAATATATCGTTGGTGTTAATCAGAATCTCGTACCTGTTCATAAGGCTGTTGAACTCCACCTGCCCGCAGACGGTTATTTCGGAGGCTATGTACGCGTCGGGCCTCTCGATATCTCCCGAACCGAAATGGAGCCAGATGTCTCCCGTACTGCAGCGCATCAGAAGGCGGCTGTCATCTCTGTAGGTATATATGGAGGAGAGGGTGCCCGATGTGCGCAGGGATGTCCCGGAAAACCGTTCTGGGTCGCGCAGAACAAGGGAAAGGGGAAGTTCTGTATCGCCAGCCCTGTCGAGAACCACAAGGCCGCTCTGCGATATGATGCGCAGTTCCGGGCTGCCCGTATAAATCTCAACCTGTCCAGTCACCTCTAGGAAATCCCCGGGGGTCAAATTGCTTATCGGCTCCACACCGGAGTCAAGAATCACGGCCAATTCACTCCCGTTATCCCTCAGCACGAGATGAGTGTATGACGGAGCCCCTTCGTCGGCCAGTATCCCTCTGGTGGTGATGTATTCCCCGTCCCTCGATGCGTCTATGTCCTGCAGTGGCATATATGCAGGTGATGACGACAGAACAACGATTCCGTATAAGAGAGCCGTACCCAGCAGGGCTGCGGCCATGAGGATTGCCGTTGGTTTGGAGGGAATGCGCATGGAGGGAGATTTGGTAAAGAGTATTTAAAGAATTTGGGAAAGGGTTAGAGAATGTGAGAGAGTGGTTTCTTTCAGTGTTATTATAACACTAAAAAAGGGGCCATTCGCAGGGTTGCGAAATGACGAACAATTACGGCCGCACGGAGCCATGGCAGTACGATTTTCTCGGTCGTCTCGTGAAGTGCGCGGATATGCAACAACCTGCTGATACGATGCAGTGGGCCGATTAACGGGTGTCCAGTACCCATCCGGTATTATCGAATCCTACACCTACGGCCACAGGGCAGAATCACACTATAACTCGCCTTACATTCGCCCCACATAAATCATTTTCGGGTGAAAAGACTTAAGTCATGCGTCCATTTCACCACTGTGCCCAAACTGATAATATCCACGGATAACATGCGTTTCTACTACAGTGTGGCCAATTACCTCAAGGAAGAGGGGCTGAGTTTCATGTCCATGCGTATAGGGGAACCGCTTCCTGTCAGGGATACCGTTGTCATTACGACTGAGAAGGAGGCGGTTTTAATAGAGCATCCCCGGGTTTATTATCATGATAACCCCATGCTAGCGGCAAGGATGGCCATTCACGCCCTGAAAATAGAGAAAAAGTACGGTGAAATAGTAATCGGCATAGACCCGGGCAAGGCCATAGGTATGGCTGTTGTGGGGGACGGCAGGGTGCTCAGCGCATCCGTTCTCTCGGCGGTGGAGGATGTGCCGGAGGAACTGGCCTTATACCTCAATTCATACACTGCGGAGCGTTTTCTCATCAGAATAGGCGATGGGGACCGGACGGTCAGGGACAGAATCATTGCCGGGATATGGCCCTTCGGTCTGGAAATGGAGATGGTGAAAGAGCAGGATGTGAAGAAGGAGGGGCGCAGGGCCGGTGAGTTCGCAAGGACAAGAAGGGACGCTTCGGACATGGCAGCGGCCATCGGAATCTCCATGAAGGAAGGAGCCGAAATATCCGAGATGCCGGAAGTACGGCCGAGTGCCGGCGAGATCCGGGACATACAGAGGAGAAGCAGGATACGGAGCGGCAGCAGCATCACCATCTCAAAGGAGCTGGCCAGACGGGTTGCGAAGGGAGAGATTGGAATGGATGAAGCGATAGAGGAGCAAAAGGGAGAATGAGACTATTTTTAAATACTTCCCTCTTTTTCCCCCATTATGGAGCAAGAACCAGACGACAGCAGAGATATCGATGGCTACGAAGGGATACAGTCCCATATTCCGGGCCTTGTAATTGCGTCTCCCATAAAAAAGACGGAGTATGTCTTTACGGGCCAGCCGGAAGCAGTCCGATATTTCACCGACGAACTCACGGCTCTCTGCCCCAAAACCGCCCTACCCGACTTCTACGCGCTTGAAATCGAGTATGTGCCCGACAAATGGCTCATCGAACTGAAAAGCCTGAAACTTTACCTCATAGAGTACAGGAACATCGGCATATTTCACGAGCATCTGGCCAGAAAGATTTACAATGACATAATGGAGGCCGTTTCCCCGAAAAAGCTGAGAATTACGCTGAAAGCAAGGGTGCGCGGGGGCATATCGGCGGAGATTATCGTTGAGGACTGAATGCACAGATATGTTCCATAAACCTCAAATACTCCTTTGCGGATTTTGACATCGGTGTAAACTATGATTATAGGAAAACAAATGGAAGAATTCGAGGGGGAGGCGTACTTCCCTATTGAAAAGGAGATTAAAAGGGTGAATTTGGGCGAATACAGAGGCAAATGGCTCGTAGTGCTCTTCTATCCGGCCGACTTCACATTCGTATGCCCCACGGAACTGGCCGACCTTGCAAAGGCCTACGACAAGATTAAGGAACTGGGCGGAGAGGTTCTCAGCATCAGCACTGATACTGCATATGTCCACAAAGCATGGCTGGAGACAGAGCCGCTCCTCAAGGATGTCAGATTTCCCATGCTGGCCGACCCCACCGGGAAGGTTTCGAGGCTCTTCGATGTCTATGACGAGGGAACCGGTCTCGCCCTGAGGGGTGCGTTCATCCTTGACCCGGAGGGTGTGGTCAGAAGCGTGGATATAACCATGTACGATGTCGGCAGGAATATAGACGAGATTGTTAGGCGGCTGAAAGCCTATAAATATGTGAGCGACAACCCCGGCGCAGCCTGTCCCGCACACTGGGAGGAAGGCGATCTGAGCCTTAACATCTCTCTGGACATGGTTGGGCATGTGGCCGATTTCCTGAAGAAGTAAAGGGAAAAGATAAATACTAAGAAGGAGTTTATTCGGAAGAAGGTGATTAATTGACAGAAATGAAAACGGAAGAAAAAATATACATGAAAGCACTGACCGGAATGGTGCTGGGTGGCACCGCACTGAAGAACTACCAGAAGATTGCCGTGATAGGTATGGAGCACATTCTCTGCATCGCGGCCAGCGCGGCAATGGAGGCTTCCTTTATGCTGGAGGGCGGAGGAAACATAACCCACCTTATCCCAAAGAAAGGAGAGATAAAGGAGATGGTGGCGAAGATAGCGGAATACGACCCCGAGATAGTGGTCATGCTTTATGCGGAGTCCCCCGAACCCGGGCTCAACAGGGAGTTATTCCTCGAAACCATGAAGGAAATAGCCGACACCGCTCTGGATGCGGACCTTATGCTGGATCCCATGACTATCATGAGCGGAACGCTGGCGGAGGCCGTGAAGGACATCGAGATTGAGAGGCACATGCAGGACATAGAGAGTTTTGTCTTTACCATCGACCTTGACAACGGCGAGATGGTAATGAATGTTATTGACATAGATAACGGCGAGGTCATGCTGGACCCCATTGAGGAGTACAAACTGACGGTGGAGCACACGATTCTTCTTAACAGGGCCCTGAGAGGAAAGACCCTTAAATGGGAATAAACGGGAGGTGAACGGATGACGAAATGGAGATGCATGGCGTGCGGTTACATATATGACCCGGAGGTCGGAGACCCCGACGGCGGTATCGAAGCGGGCACTCTGTTCGAGGACATTCCGGGCGACTGGGTGTGCCCGCTCTGCGGAGTATCCAAGGACATGTTCGAAGAAGTGGAATGATAAGAAAGAACGAAACCCCTTAGTAAACCCTTTAAACGGAGGAAATATCATGGAAATAGGAGGGAATGTGAAAGAGCAGGAGATGACACGCAAGGCGCACCTGCATTCTGAGGAAACAGGCTACGACCACATGGAACATGGTTCCCACAAAATGGTAAATAATCCAATGGACCATAATCATGTTAGCGGGCACGGCGGAGAAGGGCATAAAGGACACGGCGACCACCATAAACAGATGGTAGAGGATTATAAAAAGCGGTTCTGGTTTTCAATTATATTAACGGCCCCGATTCTCATTCTCTCTCCTCTCATACAGGGATTGCTCGGCATTTCCGGTACTATAGACTTCTACGGAGACCTTTATGTTCTTTTCATCCTAGCCACTGCAGTCTATCTGTACGGGGGCTATCCGTTCCTGAAGGGGTTCTATGCCGAGATGACTGCAAAAAAGCCCGGAATGATGACACTGATAGCAATCGCGATAAGCACGGCATATATCTACAGTGTTGTGGTTGTATTCGGTGTTGAAGGAAAGATATTTTTCTGGGAACTGGCCACATTGATAGATATCATGCTGTTGGGACACTGGATAGAGATGAAATCGGTCATGGGTGCGTCCAGAGCACTTGAGGAACTTGCAAGGCTGATGCCTTCGGAGGCCCACAAGCTCATGCCGGACGGTTCTCTGATGGATGTTCCGCTGGAGCAACTTCATCCGGGGGACCTCGTGCTTGTGAAACCGGGAGAAAAAACACCTGCGGACGGTATTGTGGTGAAGGGAGAAACATCCGTAAACGAATCAATGCTTACCGGCGAGAGTAAGCCTGTTTTCAAAAAGAAGGGAGACACGATGATAGGGGGCTCCATAAACGGAGAAGGCGCAGTTACGGTAAAGATAGAAAAGACAGGGAAGGATTCCTTCCTTTCACAGGTCATAGAATTGGTGAAAGAAGCACAGGAAAGCAAATCAAGGACGCAGGATATTGCCAACCGTGCTGCTGTCTGGCTCACGATAATAGCCCTCTCCGGCGGCGCCATAACCTTTTTCGTATGGACCGTTCTAATGAGTAAAGACATTGCCTTTGCTCTGGAAAGAACCGTGACCGTTATGGTCATAACCTGTCCGCACGCCCTGGGGCTGGCTGTCCCGCTGGTAGTGGCCGTTTCAACTGCGATATCCGCAAAGAACGGGCTTTTAATACGGGATAGGGCGGCTTTCGAGAGAGCAAGAAACCTTCAGGCCATCGTATTTGATAAGACAGGAACCCTGACAAAAGGTGAGTTCGGAGTAACCGATACCATAACTTTATCGGGTGATATGAAGCAAGAAGAACTGCTGAAATACGCCGCTTCGGTGGAAACGCATTCGGAGCATCCGATTGCCAGAGCCATAGCGAAATCATCCGAAAGACCGTCGGAGGTGAAGGAATTCAGAGCAATCCCCGGAAAAGGGGCCGAAGGAAAGGTTGATGGAAAGCATGTGATGGTAGTCAGTCCCGGCTTCCTCAGGGAAAAGAAGATTGAAGTCGGGGATGATAGGATAAATCAGATTGCGGCGGAGGGAACAACCGTAGTGTATGTACTGATAGACGGAAAATTGAAAGGTGCCATCGGTCTCGCCGACATCATACGGCCCGAATCCAGAGAGGCTGTAAGAAGGCTCAAGGAAATGGGAATAAAATGCATGATGCTGACAGGGGACAACGAGCAGGTGGCGGCATGGGTGGCCAGAGAGGTCGGTCTCGACAAATATTACGCAGAGGTGCTGCCCCATGAGAAATCCAGGAAGATTAAAGAGATCCAGAGCGAAGGTCTTGTGGTGGCCATGACAGGGGACGGAGTGAACGACGCGCCCGCTCTGGCTCAGGCGGATATCGGCATAGCAATCGGTGCGGGGACCGATGTGGCCGTGGAGTCCGCGGACATCGTGCTTGTTAGAAGTGACCCGCGGGATGTTGTGGCCATTGTCGGGCTTGCAAGGGCGACATACAAAAAGATGGTGCAGAATCTCCTGTGGGCTACCGGGTATAATGCTTTTGCAATCCCTCTGGCGGCCGGGGTTCTGTACTCAAAAGGTATACTTCTGAGCCCTGCGGCCGGGGCCGTGCTGATGTCTATGAGCACCGTGATTGTAGCCATAAATGCGAAGTTCTTAAAAATAAACAGATGAGTTTAGTGAACAGCGGCCAGGCAGTAAAACAGAGAGCGCTTCCTCTGTTTTTCAGACCATTCGCTGTTTTTTCGGAGTAAAAGGTATCTGCCGGCTGCCCGCATCCGTACAGAAAGGCGTAAGTAGTTCCTCGCACATTAACCTTTTATGTGGAAAACAGGCAGGTTAAAACAGAAAGGAGGATGTGACAATGATTGATGTGGAAAACTTGAAACTGGAGGAACTTCTGGCCATAGCGGTCAGGGCAGAGATGGATGCAAAGGAGACATATGCAAGAATGGCCGATAGCGTGGACAACTTCGTGCTGAAGGACCGGCTCAGGTTCCTGTCGGCCGAGGAGGAGAAGCACAGGCAGATATTCACCGGGATTCTGAAGAGGAAATTCCCGAACAGCAGCGTAAAGATACCCGAGAGCGGAGAGGTTCCCCTGCCTGATGTGAAATTCGACGACGAGATGGTTAATATCTCCGAGGTGCTGCAGCAGGCCATGGATGCAGAGATGGCGGCCCACGAGTTCTATGCGGCCATGAGGGATAAGGCCGAGGACGAGGAGATGAAGAAGATACTGGACTACCTGAGTTCCGCCGAGATGGGGCACTACTACCTGCTGGAAACGGAGATTAAGGCCGTGAAGTATGCGGAACTCTTCGACAACTACAACGAGATGATGCATGTGGGGCCGTAAGTCGTCAAGTTGAAAATAAATTTACTTGACTATCAAGACAAACCATTGCCGTAAGGTATAAATAACACATACGGCATACCTGCTGCATGAACCACATTCAGAAATGGTTAAAAAACAGATACGACAAACTGTACAACCGGTTCGGGACGGAGGAATTCGGCCGTGAAGATGCGGTTAAGGCCCTTTCCGATTTTAAAGACGACCTGAAAAAAGTATCCACCGTACTCTCCGAACTGAGAAAGGCCGGACTCGTGGAGGTCCGGCTGGACCCGGCCGACAACAGGTCCAGAATATACCGTTTGATAAAGATAGAGGATATTATCAGGGAATCCCTGAGCCCCGAAGGAAAGGAGATGAAAGGGGAGGAACTCTACGGCCTGTTGAAGAAGGCCGCCGACCTGATACGGACCAGAGTGGATTACAAGTTCATACTCATTCTTCTGTTCCTGAAAAGATTGAGCGACAAATGGGAAGGGGAGTACGAGGCAAAGGTCAGGGAGCTAACGGATATGGGCCTCAGCGAGGAGGAGGCGAAAGAGGAGGCGAAGGCGAAGGACTACCACCAGTTCAACCTGCCGCCGGAATACCTGTGGGAGAACCTCAGAAGGGATGTGAAGCATCTGCCGGAGCACCTTTCCGAGGCGATCAAGTACATCGCCGAGATGAACCCAGACCTCAAGGGGATATTCGACACGATAGAATTCACATCCTTCACCGGGAACCCGGAGAACCTCATGATACTCAACCAATTAATGGAACTCTTCAGTTCCAAGAAACTGCACGATACCTCTTCCGATATTCTTGGGGATGCCTACGAATGGGTTCTGAGATACTTCGCACCGCAGAAGGCGAAGGAAGGGGAGGTTTACACGCCGAGGGAGGTCATAGACCTACTTGTGGAGGTGCTGGCCCCGGAGCCTGAAACGAGCGTTTACGACCCCACATCCGGCTCTGGCGGGATGCTCATCGGCGCCTACAAGTATGTGGAGAGAGAGTACGGCAGGGAGGGAGCGAAGAAGCTCTTCCTTTACGGCCAGGAGGTAAACCCCACGACATACGGCCTCTGCAAGATGAATGTGTATATGCACGACATCGGCGACCCACGGATAGAGAGGGGGGACACGCTCCTTTATCCGAAGTTCAGGGACGAGAGCGGAGGGCTTAAAAGGTTCGACAGAGTCATAGCAAACCCCCCATGGAATCAGGACGGATACGGCGAAGAGACCCTTAAGGAGGGAGAGTTTTACAAGAAGAGATTTTCATACGGCTACCCTCCGAAGCAGTCCGCTGACTGGGCCTGGATTCAGCACATGCTGGCCAGCACCAAGGACAGGGGGAAGGTTGGGATAGTTCTGGATAACGGCGCGCTCTTCCGGAGTGGAAAGGAGAAGGGGATACGGAAGGGAGTGCTGGAAGACAACCTTCTGGAGTGCGTCATCCTCCTGCCTGAAAAACTCTTCTATAATACCGGCGCACCCGGGGCCATTCTGGTGTTCAATAAGGCGAAGGACGCAGAGAGAAGGGACAAGGTGCTCTTCATAAACGCCTCTCAGGAGTTCGTAAAGCACCCGGATGTTAGAAAGTTGAACATGCTCGGCCCGGAGAACATACGGAGGATTGCAGAGGCCTACCGGGACTTTGCCGAGGAGGAGGGATTCTCCAGAGCCGTGCCAATGGAGGAGATCAAGGAGAACGACTACAACCTGAATGTAACGCTATATGTGTTCCCGGAGGAAGAGGTTGAGGACATCGATGTGAACAGGGAATGGCTGGAACTGCGGGAGATAGAAAATAGGATTTCGGAGGTCGAGGAGAGAATCGAGGGGTATCTGGAGGAGCTGGGATGAGGACTTATAAAAAGTTCAGTAAAGGTTAAATAAGAGTTTAACTATTGGTGAAATATATGAGAGAAATAGAGGCCATGAAGGGACTCAGAGAGATCGGCGAGGTATTCACCAGCCGAGAGGCTATTCGGCACCTTGGTGTGGAAAAGGGGGCGTTTTACTACCATTTGCGCAGGTTACAGGAAGACGGTCTTGTTAAGAAGCTGGGGCGCAACAGATATCAGCTCACCCTTTCCGAGGAGAATAAGGCCATAGACCCGTTTGTTCTATCCTCTCTGATGATAAGAGATTGCACCATCGGATACTGGACCGCCCTGAACTACTACGGCCTTACGGAGCAGATGCCAAGAATCACCTATGTGCTGACCCCGGTAAGAGGCGACTACGGAAAGCTCATGAAGGTTCAGGGAATCCGAGCCGTAATAGTGGACCGGAAGAAGTTTTTCAGCTTCAACGAGGTCGTCATTTCCGGAAGAACCGTGAGAATTACCAGCCCAGAAAAGACGGTGGCGGATTGCTTGGACAGACCAAAGCACTGTGGCGGGATAACCGAGGTCGCAAAGGCCATGAAGGGAGACATAGATATTGATGTGGTACTGGACTATGTGAAGAGAATGAATAACGGTGCGGCCCTGAAGCGCCTCGCATATCTGGCACATGTCCTTGATATCGAGCTCGATAATAAGAATAAGATTCTGGAGGAGATAAGGAACATAAAGGGATACCCGCTTCTTGATCCCACACATAAGAGAACCGGAAAGTGGAGCACCAGATGGGGCCTTATTCTGAATGTTTCCAACGACAGTCTGGAGGGGGATATGTGGGGATAGTAGATGAGATAAAGCGGATATCAAAAGATAAGGGGATACACGACCCGACAATCATCGAGAAAGACTATGTCATAGGCTGGATATTGAGGAGCCTCTGGACAGGCGGCGCATGGAAATTTCTGATATTCAAAGGGGGGACATCCCTTAAAAAGGCCTATTTCCCGGATTATCGATTTTCCGAGGACATGGATTTTAATCTTCTCGGCGCTGAGGCGGAACTGGAAATCATCAGGCAAACCCTGCAGGGACTGCAGAAGGGAGATGGAAGGGGCAATGCCCCGGCGTTTGCGGATGTTTCGATTAAAGAAAAAGAAGGGAAAAAGTACAACCCCGGAAAAATCGTCGGATACGAGATTAAGATTCCTTATCGCCTGCTCAGAGAGAGGGGGGAACCGGCCAGGATTAAGATGGACCTCTCCGTGGGGCGTTACGAGAAGACGCTTCTTCCCCCGACAGAGCGCCCGATAATTCATAAATACAGCGACTATCCAGCATTCTCACGGGTGAGAGTAGGGGCCTATTCCCTTGAAGAGATAATGGCGGAGAAGATAAGAACGATATTCCAGAGGGAAGGGAGGCCAAGGGATATCTACGACATCTGGTATCTTTCCTCCCATGCAGACATGGAGAGAGCGCTTTCCATAGTGCGGAAGAAGTTTGAAGAGAAGAACATGGATTTCTCGGGCGAACGGCTGGAGAATACAAAGAACAGCTTTGAATCCAACTGGGGAAGGATGGCCGTGCTTGTAGGGGATGTTCCTGAGTTTGAAGAGGTCTGGGAAGTGGTGGAAGCCGTTTGCGAAAGAGCCGGAGAGGTGATGGGGAGTGGTACGGAGGGGGAGAAATAACGAGGAACAAAAGAGGAGATGAAAGATGAGAGAAGAGGCCACAGAAATCCCGGAACATGAGACGAAGACCGTCGAATTCAAGAAGAACTTCGGGAAAGAAGCGATAATAGCGGTTACCGCCATGGCCAACTCAAGAGGGGGGCAAATCTTCATAGGTGTGAATGACAGCGGCGAAATAGCTGGCGTTGGGCTTGGGAAAGAAACGCTCAATAAGTGGCATAATGAAATAATGCAGGGGATCGAGCCGAAAATAACGCTGGGAATGGAGAAGGTAAGTATTAATGATAAGCAGATTGTGGTCATTACCGTTCCCGAAGCACCGATTAAGCCCGTATCGTACAGGGGCAGGTATTACATCAGAAGGAACAGCAGCAACAGGCTTATGAGTCCTTCCGAGGTGGCGGAGCTTCATCTCTCATCCACCGGCTCAAGCTGGGATTCCGTGGAAAGTCCCTTTGAGATATCCGACATATCCCGCGAGAAAGTGGAAAGATACATGGAAATCTCAGGGAAAGCAGGAAGAAGGCGTTTTAAAGAGGATTGGCTGACCGTATTGAAGAAGACAGGATTCGTGAAGGACGGGGCGACATGGGCGGCAGTGCTTCTATTCGGAAGCGATGAAAAGGTCTTTCTCTCGCAGGCCTCCGTTCATTGCGGGAGGTTCAAAGGGAGCCGCACCAACATACTGGATGATGTGATGCTCGAAGGAGATCTTATAAATCAGGTGGAGGAAGCCATGGATTTCATCAAAAAGCATATTTCCGTCAGGTATGAGTTCACCGGTGAGGCCAGAAGAAAAGAGGTGTGGGAGTACCCGCTGGATGCTCTGCGGGAAGCCGTGATAAACGCCATTGTTCACCGTGATTATACCGTAAATTCCACGGTTTATGTGGAGGTGTATGATGACAGGATAGAGATAGTGAGTCCGGGTAAATTGCCTCCCGGCCTGGGGCTAGCTGACCTGTACTCCGAAGAACATCGGTCGGTGATAAGGAATAAACTCATCGCTCAGGTCTTCTATGATATAGGCTATATTGAGAGGTACGGGAGCGGAACAACGAGAATTATGGAACTGTGCAGGGAGAACGGCATTCCGGAGCCGAAATTCAGGGAGTCGGGCATGTGGTTCGGTGTCGTTTTCAGGAAGGACATCTACAACGAGGAATACCTGAGGTCTCTGGAACTCAACGATAGGCAGATAACGGCGGTTATGTATGTGAAAGAGAACGGAAAGATAACAAACAGGGAATACCGCAGTCTTGCGGAAATATCCGATGAGACGGCGAGACTCGACCTGAACGACATGGTAAAAAGAAATATTTTGCGGCAGGTAGGAAAAGGAAGGGGGGCCCACTATGTCCTCAGGTGATATGGCGATTATCTGGCATTCGTTTGGCGATTTTGGCGATTATCTGGCAATTGATGGGCCAGAATCCGAAGAGAAAGGAATTCGAAAAAAACAGATGGATATACGATATGAGTACATAGAATCGGACAGGACATTTATTGTGAGAAGTGGCCCCATGCAGGGACTTCGCGTGCACCTCAAGGTACACTCCCACTTGCATGGACTTACCCACTGGAGAGAGATAGATAAAGGGGTATTTAAGGATTTCTTCGGGGCGAATACTTTCACTGACCCTATAGAAAGCTATAAGGGAGTGTGGAGGAGATGGGGGAGTATGAGGATTAGATATCACAGAAAATTAAATATAGGAGCAGGCTTTATGAGTGGAACAGATAGGTATAGATTGGTAAGGGGAGTATCCCCCCGAAAGGGGGCGCTTGGTAAACTCCTCCCACCTATCTTATTTTACGGAGGGGTTTGAGTGATTAAATTAGATAGCCAGATGCATTATAAGATATACAACTATCACAACATTGGAGAGGATAGAAAACAAATTCAGGAGTTTTTAGATGCTGGTTTTTACATTGTGCAGTGTGATGCAAGTCACCATTACGACACGAAAAGAGGGAGCGCATCTGTCGGCATAACAGCTCCTGATGGAAAAGAATACACACTCAAAGATTCCACATTCAAATCTCCCGGCCCATATTATGCGGAAATGAAATCCATAGTGTACGGTCTGAGAGAGATACAAAAAATAAAGAAAGAGATAAAGAATACTTTGCTCCTGAATGATAACTTTTATGCCGTTAATTTTGCAGCAGGGAATTTCACCCCAAAGAAACCACATATCAAACAGGTTACCTCAGAGATAATGACAGAACTTGAAAAAATAGGTTTTGGTGTTCAATTAGGGCTTGTAAGAAGCAAGGTGAATAGAAAAGTCGATAAATCGGCCAAGAAAACCTTAAAAAGTAAGGAAAAGGAAATTGATAAAAGGATAGAGAAAAGGGTTCAGGAAGTCCTTAAAAACATAGAAAAGGGAAAGGCTTTTGAGAATTATACAATCGTTGAAAGTATTGTAAGTTTAAAAGATCCGAATAGCGATTATTGGTTTAATGTTATCTTCGAACCATACCCCGCCTGCACGGGTTACTGGTGGAGACAAAAATGGGAGCCCAAAGGAGAGCAAATAATCAGGGCCAGAGCGTTACCCTGCTCCCACATGTGCAGGGCTGCCGAACTCTTGGGGTTGAACATATTTGATGTATTCAGGAAACAGATTTTCAGGAGGGATTGAATATGGACCATAAAGGAATTGACGAACTCCCCGAAGGTTGGAAATTTGTGAAGCTTGAAGAAGCTGTAAAAGAAATCAAAAACGGCTTTGCCAGCGGAAAAAGAGATGAAAACGGTATAGTACAGATAAGAATGAACAATGTAACTACTGACGGAAGGATTATTTTTGATTCGTATCTCAAAGTTCCTACGCCGGAAAATCTCGATTTATGGCTTCTTCGAAAAGGTGATTTTCTTTTTAACAATACCAACAGTTATGACCTTGTAGGGAAATCTGCCCTATTTACAGAAGCTCCTTTTCCATGCACATTCAGCAACCATTTCACAAGAATAAGATTCAAAGAGAGTATGGTCCTTCCCGAAATAATCCTCTATCATTTTCTTATGCTCTGGAAAAAGGGCTATTTCAAATCCGTTGCAATACGCCATGTTGGACAATCTGCCGTTAATTCTAAGTACCTTCTAAAACTGAAAATCCCCCTCCCCCCTCTCTACGAACAGCAGAAGATAGCGGAGATTCTGGGGGCCGTTGACGAAAAGATAGCGCTGGAGAAGGAGAGGAAGGCCAAACTGGAGAGGGTTAAGAAGGGTTTGATGAACGATTTGCTGACGGGGAGGAAGAGGGTTAAGTTGGGTGAGGAGGTGTAAAATATGGACCTAGAAGAGTGGATGGATTTTCTTGGAGGATTTGATGAATCTGAAGAATTAAAAAGATTTGATTTGTTTAGGAACTCGCTTTTGAGAACTGCCGGACTTGTGGTAATAGAGGATAGTCTGCCACAACTTACAGGGTTTGAGGATAACCCTATATATCAAGAATATCTATCGATATTAGACCGTTTTTTCGAGGAAAAAGAGAGAGAATTTAATGAGTCCCCTGATGATAATAGTAATGATAGAGAGGGGTTTTTCAAGATATTTAAAGTGTTTTTTAATATTGGAATGTCTCTTGGTGCACTTTCAGAAAAATCTCTATATTATGAGGCGGTTGTTTCCAGTGTTATTGGCTTTGAAACATTCCTGAAGAGTTCGATCGTGTATCTCGTTGCCGAATTCAGAGAAATAGAAGAAAGATTTACTCCCGAACTAGATAAAGGCCTTTCTTACAACAAGATTAAGGAATTTGACTACGAAAGAGATAAAGTTCTGGGGTATGTTGTAGCAGACACAATAAGCTTTTTTGACTTGGATGCAGTAAACAAGGCGTTCAGAAACGCGTTCGGAACAGGAACTGAGAAAGGATGGAGCATTTTCTCTTCCAAAGACGCAAAACAGGAACTTCAACGATTTATCAGGATAAGGCACTTGGTGGTCCATAGAGGAGGGGTTGTGGATTCCAGATTCAAGAAAGATACTAATTGCTCCGAGGAAATCGGCGAGGAATATAAAATAGAGGGAGAGTACATTGAAAAAATGATGAAAGAAATGTTCCATGTTGCTTCAAAAATAGATGAGCAAATTAAAATAATAGAACAGGAGGCTAACCCATGACCGAATACGACCTTATCGAAAAACCGCTAATAGACGCTCTCGAAGAATCGGGCTGGACATACATACCCGGCCCTGACCTTGTCAGGGAATCCTACGATGTTCCCCTTCTTACGCAGGAATTGAAGGAGGCCGTTTACCGCATCATGGCCTCCTATCCGTCCTATTCCGACATCGAACTGGAGGAGGACGACTTTCAGCGGCTCCTTCTGAAACTGGTGAGGCCGGAATCCTCGGTCAGGGGTATGAAGGAGGTGCTGGCCTACCTCAAAGACGGCGCTATTCCCCTCGATCTTGGGAAGAAGGGCCTGAGATACCTGCCGATTATCGACTATGAGAGGCCGCAGAACAACAGTTTCATCGTGAGCAATCAGGTTCTTTTCAGGGGGCCGAACGGGAGGATGGAGGCCGATATCGTTCTCTTCGTGAACGGCATACCCATTGTGATAATCGAGTGCAAGGACCCGGCCGGCTCCGGTGTTTCGTGGTACGACGCCTTCAGGGATATAAAACTGTACGAGGACCGCGTCCCCGAACTCTTCAAGTATGTTCAGTTCGGCGTGGCCGCCGCCGGCGAGATAAAGGTCTTTCCGATAATGCCGTGGGAGAACTGGGAGAATGTCAGGGCCACGGTCTGGAGGAACGAAAGGGGAGAGGACGGCATGGAAGGCATAATCGACATGCTCCGGCCGAACACTCTGCTGGATATCCTCCGAAACTTCGTATTCATTACACAGAAGAGGGGAAAGGATGTACGACTCCTCCCCAGATACATGCAGTACGAGGCCGCAAACCGCATTTATCACCGGGTCATTGACCGCATGGAGGGGAGGGACGACAGAAGCCGGGGCCTTATATGGCACTGGCAGGGGTCCGGCAAGACCTTCACCATGATATTCTCCGCCTACAAACTCTTCACCGACCCCAGAATGGAGAAACCGAGCATATTCTTCATCGTGGACCGCAGGGACCTTCAGAGGCAGATGGCCGGAGTTCTCGGCTCCATGGACCTCGGCGGAATAACATTCAGAACCGTGTCCAGCATAAAGGATTTGAAGGAGATAATAGCCCATGACGGAGGGAACGGAGAGCGTGGCCTCTTTGTTCTTCTCATCCAGAAGTTCAGGCCGGACGCAGAGGAAGAAGAGGAAGAGGGAATAGACGAGGAGGAACTGAAGAAGGAGATGGAAAACCTCCCGATTTCCCGGAGAAAGAACATAGTCCTCTTCATCGACGAGGGGCACAGGACCCAGTACGGCGATCTGGCCGCGGAGATGAGGAACATATTCAGGGAGGCCTTCATGTTCGCCTTCACCGGCACACCCATAAAAAAGAGCGGAAAGGACACATACATGGAGTTCTCGTACCCTGAAAAAGGGGAGAAATACCTTCACCGCTACTTCATCGACGAGTCCGTGCGCGACGGCTACACGGTCCCCATCGTTTACACCTTCAGAAAGGAGGAGAGCCTCTTCAGAAAGAAGGAGTTCGAGGAGAAGGTGGAGGAGATTTTTCAGGGGGCCGATGCGGAATTCAGGGAAGAGGTGGGGAAGAAGATACGGGTCGTGAACGAACTTCTCTCCGGCGAAGACCACATAAAACAGACCGCAAAGGACATTGCGGACTCCTTCTTTTCACGGGAGAACAGGCAGTTCAAGGCGATGGTCGTGGCCGCCAGCAGGAAGGCCTGCGTGATATACAAGAAAGCGCTGGACGACTACATCCGGGAGAACTATCCCGACGAGTACGCCGACGACCTCGTGGAGGTGGTCATGACATACGAGGGGAAGGAGAAGGAAAAGGTCATAGAGGACTACAAGAGAAAGATAAGGGAGGAAAACCGCGGCCTCTCCGACAGGAAGATAAACGACAGGATAACGGAGAACTTTAGGGAGGAGGAACGGCCTAAAATCCTCGTGGTCACCGATATGCTCCTTACGGGATTCGACGCTCCCATTCTTCAAACCATGTACATAGACAAGGTGCTGAACGGCCACACCCTTCTGCAGGCCATCGCCAGAACCAACAGGCCATACGGAGACGAGAAGGAATACGGCCTCATAATCGACTATGCCGGCATGTGCGACAAATTCCTCAAAGCCCTGAGCGAGTACTACGACACCGACGATAGGGAGATGCAGGTGGCGGTGGACATTGCCGAACTGGAGAAGGATTTCCTTTCCACGCTGGAAGAGGTGAAAAAACTCCTCGGCCCCGCATTCGGCCCGGAAATATCCTACGAGAGAGACAGAACCGCGCTGGATAAGGCCCTCGGAAGGGTGATGGCCATCGAGGACGGGAAGAAGAACGAGGAAATCTTCCTCACTCATTACAGAAGGCTGACCAAAATATACGAACTTCTCGGCCCCAATCGCAGAATTAAGGCGGACCGCACCATCGGAAGGCAGGTGAGGAACCTCAGAGCCCTCTACTCCGCATACAGGACCCGGTTCGGGAAGAAGGCGGGCCCCGAAGAGATTGAACGGTACAGGCAGGAGGTGACGAAAGCCCTCCACGACTCTCTGGAAATAAGGGATATGGGAGGAGAAACCGGCGAACTCGTCATAGACGGCGAATTTCTGGAAAAACTCAGGGCAAAGAGGGGGGATACCGACATCATCATGGACATGGCCTCCGTCCTCAATCGCTATGTGATGAAGTTCAAGCTCGACCCGCTGGCCGACATCGTTTACAGCGACATAATCGAATCCATAGAGGACGCGGTGGAGAGGTGGAGAAAGAGGGAATCCGATCCGGATACCACACTGGAGAGATTCACCACCATAGCCGAAAACATATCGGAAAGAGAGAGGGAGGAGAGGGAGATCGGCCTGAGCCACGGGGGTTATCTCCTATACCTCTATCTCAAGAGGGAACTGGGTGACGAGAGGCCCGGGGATTATGTCAATTTCATAAAGGACCTCATAGGCGAACTGCGCGACAAAGACCTTCTGTTTGCCGGCTGGTATGAGAAGGCGGAGACAAGGAGGAGCATAAGCGAGATCATCCGCAAAAGGCTTCTGACCTTCATGCTTAAGGAGAGGAAGATGAAGTACGGCGAGATCAAGGAGAGAATGGAGAGCATGATACCGAATATGCTGGACAACATGGAGAGCATAGCGGACCGGTGAGCCGATGGATGAGAGCGGGACCTACGAGGGTATAAAATACAGGGTAATCCGCAGGGACATAAAGCACGCCAGAATAGACATGAGAAGCGGCGAACTCCTCCTCATAATGCCGGAAGGGATGAAGGTGGAAGAACTCTTTCAAAGGAACGGCAGCCGAATCGTAAAGCGGTTTCGGGAACTTGAACGAATCAGGGAAGAGGCAAAACGCGGGATAAAGAAGGGCGAAATAGTTCTGGTAGGCCGTCGCTTCACCCTCAAATATAGGTGTGAGGACCCGTGGATGGGCGGAGCGTCCGTGGAGCGCATAAGAAGGGTCCTGACGGTCTGCCCTGCCCGTGAAAAGGAGATAAAGAAACTGCTGAGGGAGTACCTGCGGGAGAACATAGAGCGCATTGTGGCGAAGTACTCCGAAAAGACCGGCCTCGAACCGGAGAAGATATACATCCGGGAGCAGATAACCAAGTGGGGAAGCTGTTCGAGCCACAGAAACCTGAGCTTCAACCTCCGGCTTGTCTTCCTCCCGCGTCCGTTTCTTGAGTACATTGTGGCCCACGAGATCGTCCACTTGAGGCACATGAATCACGGAGAACGGTTCAAAAAAGAACTTAGGGAGGTTTACGAAGGCAGAATACCGGACAGAGAGACGATGATGAAGTACTGGTTCAGGGCCGAGTTCATGATGTCCCTTCTCCACCCCGCGGAACTGAAGAAGAAAATAGAGGATATGAAAAACGATTCGCTTCTGGCCGATACAGTGAAAGAAAGGCTTCAATCGTTCAAAAATACAGGAAAATCCCCCACCGAAACATGGTTCTCCGAACTCTGCTTCTGCATACTCACCGCGAACACATCCGCCGACATGGGCATGCGGATTCAAAGAGAGATAGCGCCGGAGGAGTTCATGACTCTCTCCGAAGGAGAACTCATAGAACGGCTGCACGGCCTCCGCGCCCGGTTTTACAGGATGAGAGGGCACTACATACACGAGAGCCAGCGCCTCGCTCCGGTCCTGAAAGAAAAGGTACTCGAACTGGCCGGCCCACCAGAAAAGAGCACATACGGGAGCGAGAAGAGAGCGAGGAAATGGCTGGTTGAGAATGTGAAGGGCTTCGGGTACAAGGAGGCTTCTCACTTCCTCCGCAATGTGGGCTACGAAAATCTGGCCATTCTGGACAAGCACATCCTCCGCATAATGAAGGAATACGGGCTTATAGACGAAATACCGGCCATGACTCCGAAAAGATACACGGAGATTGAGGAGAAACTGAGGGGCTTTGGAAAAGAGGTAAATCTCTCAATGGCCGAACTGGACCTCTATCTCTGGTACATGGCAACGGGCACCGTGAAGAAGTAGAGTTGGCAACAGTTGCACGCAGATGCAAATGTTAATATACCACCTGCATATTGTCTCCGTTGTGGAATTGAGACTGAACAGAGAGCAGATATTGAAAGGCCCCATTGTGAAAACAATGTTCCTTCTGGGCTGGCCGCTGATGCTGTCTAGTATCCTTCAGACCGCCTACAACATGGTGGATGTGATATGGCTTGGCCGCCTTCCGAGGGAAGAGGCTATGACAGCCGTGGCGGCAGTGAATTTCTCGTGGCCTCTCGTATTTCTCTTCATCGCCATCGGTATGGGTCTCGGCTCCGCAGCGGTTCCGATTATATCGCAGCATATCGGAGCGGGTAACAGGGACAGGGCCTCTCACTACACCGGCCAGATTATGGGAACCATTGCCGTTATATCTCTGATTGCCGCTGTTCTCGGCTTCTTTTTCACTGGCAGTATCCTCTCGCTTATCGGAGCGAAAGGAGTTTTGCTCTCCACATCCACGGAGTACACAAGAATAGTCTTCCTCGGATTTATCTTCATGTTCATATCTCAGGGCTCCGGCTTCATTCTGTCGGCCGAGGGAGATACGGTAACACCTCTGAAGATTACAGCTATATCGGTTGCGGTAAACATAGTTCTCGACCCCATATTCATATTTGGCTACGGTCCTGTCCCGGCAATGGGCGTGTTCGGCGCAGCGGTTGCCACAATCTTCGCCAGAGTGGCCTCTTCTGCGGTTTTCGTCTATCTCTTAATGTCAGGAAGACTGCGGCTCATGCCGAAACTTAGAGATTTTCTGCCGGATAAGGAGGCTGTAAAACTCATTCTAAAGATAGGAATTCCTTCCGCTGTGGGAATGTCTGCGGCAGCCCTCGGTTTTGTGGTGATTCAGGGCGTTCTTGCGCAGCTTCCGGACCAGCAGCTGGCAATTGCCGCCTACGGCCTCGGTGAACGGGTGATAAACATCATGTTTGTTCTGGTGAACGGCCTCACATCCGCCATAGCGGTGATGCTGGGCCAGAGTCTCGGCGCAGGAAATAAAGAGAGAGGGGGCAGAATCGGATTTATCGGTGTCAATCTCATGTTCTACACCATGATCATCATGTCCGCAATTCTCTATCTGGTGCGTATGCCAATACTCACATTCTTCATGCCGCACAACCCCGAGGTGGTATCGGCAGCATCCGACTTCATGTCCATAGTTCTAATAGGAATCTCATACTTCGGCCTTTTCCGGGCTATAATGTCCCTTCTTAGGGGTTCCGGCCACACGACACAGGGAATGCTACTCAGTTCCAGCAGGCTCTGGCTGCTCAGAATTCCAATGACCGTATTCTTTGCCTTCTCTCTCGGGATGGGGGCGATGGGAGTCTGGACCGGAATGGCTCTTTCAAATATGATTTCGGCAGGGATTGCGGTTGCTTTTTACTTTAAAGGGGACTGGAAGATTAAGGTGGTAAGGACGGAAAAAGCGGTTCCCGAAGTTGATATATGAGAAGTTCTCTATTTTTTCACCTTTTTCATCTCTCCAGCCCTCATCCTCTTAAGTTTTCCGTTGTTGAAGGCCCACTCGAAGGTTGGCATCTCGCTCTCGGCGATGGTTATCTGCTCCCCTGCGTTGTATTTCTTACCGAGCGTCCAGTTCTTGAAGTTTGAGACCACGCGGTAGACCACGGTCTCCTCCACCACAGTCTTTCTTCTCTGGCCCTTCATGGCGGTGTAGTTCCCGGCATAGACTTCCATCTTTCCGTTTCTTAGTTCTCCCATGTGGGTGCAAACCGCATCGAGAAGGTAGCGGTCATGGGTTACGACGACGATTGTTCCGGGGTACTCGCGTAGTGCGGACTCCACCGCCTCTCTCGATAGGATGTCCAGATAGTTGGTCGGCTCGTCGAGAATCAGAAGGTTGTGCTGCTCGGCCATTAAAAGCGCAAGGGCAACCCTCGCCCTCTCCCCGCCCGAAAGTGTGGATATGGGCCTCTCAACATCCTTTCCTTTCAGGAGAAAGCGTGCAAGTAATTGTCTTGCTCTGAGCCTCTCGCCCTTCCCCAGAACTTCGAGCATCTGCTGCTCCGCAGTGATGGATGGGTCAAGGGTTTCATGTCCCTGCGCAAAATACCCCACGCTGGCCCCCGGCGCAAGCCAAAGTTCTCCTGTTGCCGGTATCTCGCCGATGAGCGCCTTTACCAGTGTTGTCTTTCCGGAGCCGTTTGGACCGAATATGCCTATTTTATCTCCCACATTCAGTTCTAGATCAATGCCATCCAGCACGAGATTTTCCCCCCACTTCACCCGGAGGCTCCGGAGTACCAGCATATCCCTGCTGGACTTTCTCCCGGCGGTTATCTTCATCCCGACCTCCTTCTCGTCCTCCGGCCTTTCCATCTCCTCCATCCGGTCCACCATCTTCAATCGGGTCTTGAATGTGTTGCTGTAGTGCGAACGGGCGTGCATCTCCCTTGCGATTCTCTTATGTCTTTATCTCTCCTTCCGGTTCTTTTCGTAGGTCTTTTTCTGAATCTCAAGTGCGGCCATCTTCTTCTCGATGTAGTAGGAGTAGTTGCCTCTGTACTCTGTCAGGCGTGCGTTTTCAATCTCCGCCACGCTTCTGACAACATTGTCCAGAAAATATCGGTCGTGAGAGACCAGAACAAGGGCCCCCCTGTACTTCAGCAGATAGTCCTCCAGCCATTCCACTGTTTCCATGTCAAGGTGACTTGTGGGTTCGTCGAGAAAGAGGACATCGGAATTCTCTGCCTGAACAATCACCCTTGCCAGCATAACCTTTGTCATCTGTCCCCCGCTTATCTGCGAGAGTTTTTTATCCAGAATGGACGGGGGGAGGCCGAACTGCTTCATCGCCTCCTCCGCGCGTGAGGAAACTTCTAGGCCGCCGCCGGATGTGAATTCCTCGTAGAGATTGGAGTATTCCTCAGCGAGCCGGTTTATGTCCGCCCCCTCCGGCGGTTCTGCCATTAACTTCTCAACCTCCTGCATCCTGTCCGCGATTCTGGAGAGGCGGCCGTATGGCCTCCCGATTACCTGAGATATGGTGAGATTGCTGTCAAAATCCGGGAACTGGGATAGGTAGCCTATTTTTTCCGTCTTTCTCACAATGGAACCGGTATCCGGCTTTATCTCGCCGATGAGCAGCTTGATGAGCGTGCTCTTGCCTGCTCCGTTCCTTCCGATAAGGGCCAGCCGGTCCCCTTTGTCAATCTGCAGGTCAATATCCCTGAGAACATCCTTCCGCCCGAAGGATATGGAAACAGACTCGGCTTTCAGCAGCATGAGGCGAAGCAAAGTCTCAAGGCATTAAAGATTTTCCCGGGCCATCTTTTCCAGAACATCCTCCAGATACTTTACCCTGTACCTCTTCCCGGACCTCCTGACAATGCGCTCAAGTATGCGGTCTGCGCCGCTTCCGTACTGTGTGGCTCTGTTCTGCCGCCATGCGTTTTCTGGGGGAACATCCAGAATCTCCGCGGCTCTTCGCCAGATGTATTTCTTATGGCCGCCTATGACCTTATTTTCCGCATCAATCGAGAGGGCGAGTTTCACAACCTCGTTGTCGAGAAAAGGATAGGAAAGGCGGAGGGAGAAGCGAGATGCAAGGGAATAATCCCTCCACATATCTCTGTGGTATATAGTGGCCGCCTTCTTTACCACCTGTTCGTTGAGGTTATCGCCTGTTCTGTTCACGAATCCTGCGAATATCTCCTCGGAGCCAGTGCCGGCGAATACATCGGAAAAACCGGACTCACTGACAGCTCGGAGCGCAAAGTAGTAGGTGATAGACAATGCGGTTATGACCGGTAAATACACTGGTGTGGAATTCAGGTATTCTTTCATGTCGATTATCCTGTAAATCTCCGGTATGGCCGCCTCCGTTTCATCGATGTCCAGAACAATTTCCGCAAGATCAAATCCGAGTCTCTTCGAAAGTCTTCTGGCCGCAGTGATGTCCCTTCTCTCCTCCTTTCCGTACGGAATCTCCCCGGCACTGACACAGAAGGCCGTGAAATCATACCCTTCATGGGCAAGAATGGTGGCAATGGCCGAGGAATCCACACCGCCTGAGAGAAGGAGCCCTATCTTTCCCCTCCCATCCTCAGCTCTGAGAATAACAGCCCGCCTGAACTCCTCCGCAATATCCGAAGCGGAGGGCTGTCTTGCAGGAATGTGCGCGCTCTTCAGGTGCGGAGCATTCCTTTCGGCAAAACATGGCCCGTCCACAAACTCAACGCTCTTAAGTGGGTCGTGCTGAACCGCACCGTAAAATATGCCGCTTTTTACGGCATCCCTGTTCACAAAAAGAGGCATCTGGCCGTACAGGTCTGTCTCCAGCCGTTCTCCGTCGAAAATCAAGTACGGCCCTCGCGGCTCCATTCCACTCTTAATGGCCTCTCTGTCGAAATCTCTGACAGAGTAGAGCCTGCCGTTATGCTCGGAAAGACCGGAATGGGAGAATGTCCAGCCGTCTGCCGTGAAGAAGGCGGAGAACTCCAGTTCATTCTGATACATCTAATTTCCCTCTGATTTCCCCTTCACTCCCTCTCTCACCCTCACCGCAATGCCCGATTTGAAATAGGGAATATCCCGAACAGGCATGGCCAGCCGTCCCGTTGCCACCAGTTCGTCCTTTTCGGTCACAACAAGGCACTCATCGCCCGGCCGGAGTTCCGGGTCGGCCGATACCACGAACCTCGGGAAGACATTGAAGCCCTGAATGTTGTATTCCGCCGAGTCCGCATTGACAACAACCCTCATTTTCGGGCGGGTGAGTGCGGAGTGCAGAAGTCTGCCCCCTTCCATTTTCAGCGTAAACATTCCATCTCCGGCCCTCATTGATAGGATGTGCTTCCCGTCCAGAATGACATTCCGTATCTTTCCGGTGTTCTTTGACCGTACCACCTCCAGTTTCCCCTTCAGAATCCCGGATGCTCCCCCCCCGAACTGCATGTCCAGAATTGCAGAGAGGCGTATTCTGTCCAGATAATCTTCCGATGCTTTCGGCCCCGCTTTTCCCTCCAGATTGATGCCGGATGCTGCCAGAAATTCATCAAGCAGTTTTTTCTGCCAGTCTCTTTCGAATTCGTCGAATTCCTCCGGCCCCACCGACTGTGCGATGGGATACATCTCGTCCAGTTCATATGGCACAGGGCCGAACATGCTCATTATTATGGGGTGTTTTCCCTCATAAACCGCGGCCTGCACCGCTGAATCCGTGAAATACGGCTTTCTTCTCGCATTCATTAAAATCATGCTCTCCACTGGGGGTGAATACCTCTCGTTCAGCCGGCTGGCGTATCTGTAAAAGAGCGGGCGGTTCAGCGTCTCCCTTCCGGTGTAGAACACGGACCCGGGGCGGCTTGCCGGCTCGTATTTCTCCATGTATTCCCTGTATCTTTCAAGGTGCCGCAGCGCATCCAGAAGTGCGGGATGGCTTCTCGCCCTCCCCTCAACCAGTTCCCACAGGGAGCCCTCTCTGATGGCCTGCTTCACCCGCCTCAATTCCGCAAAACTCACATAGAGATTGTGCATGGCTATTGCTTTCACCCTATCCTCCTCCGGCATGGCTCCCAGTTCCTCCGGCGTGTATTTCGAGCAGATGGGGCAGGTGCATGGCATTTCCTTCAGGTCCTTCAGGTGTTTTGTGCCGTCGCGAAACATCAGGCGGCCGTCTCTGGCGTACTTCACATAGGACGAGGAATCGAAGAAATCCATGCCCATAAGTGCGGCCATTGGAAATATCATGGGATGCCCTGCACCGAAGAGATGGGTGGGGCGCGAAGGGTCCAGCCCCATCTTGGAGTTCATAACCGCATCCACAAGGTCCGCATACCTGTAACTCTCCATCAGGGGAACAACTCCCCCTACAGGGTGAAAATCGAGATTCATAGAGGACATTTTTTCCGCACATTCCCGTCTCAGGTCGGGAAAAACGGAGCCCTGTATCGTGCCGGCCAGCATCATATCCCCTTTTATCTTTGTGCTCTCCTTTGCGCGTTCAATGGTAACAAGCATATCATCCCTGACCTTTTCGTGGCTGTCGTCCGGCAGGGAAAAAACATCCAGAATGGTTCCCACATCCACGCCGATATCCCTCTGGAACTCCACAATCTCCTGCGGTTTCACCCCCTCGGACCCATAAACATAGGACTGAAATGTGCCGGAATCCGTCATAATTGCGCCGTCAAAATTAATAAGGGAATGAACGCCTTCATTGAGGGCCCTATCCCTCAGGTCCGCGCTCTTCCAGATGATATACGAGTTGGTTATGAGCATCCTTATGCCAAAGGCCTCCCTCATCTCCGCAGGGGTTATGGTCATTATGTTCGGATTAATTACCGGAAGTAGTGTGGGGGTTTCCACTGTACCGTGGGCCGTCTTGAAATGACCGATTCTTGCGAGGCCGTCCCTCTCTCTGATGTCGAACATGAGAGTAGATTGGAAGGGGTTATTTTAGGGTTTGCACTTCTTCTTAAACACAAAAGCCTTCCCAATTTCCGACCTTTTTATCCCCACCCTTTCGGCAACCTCTCCGTGCCTTGCATTGGCCGACTTCATGCCCAGCCCCCTATATTCCTCTGCCGCCTTCTTAACCGCGAAGGCCAGCAGTTCTTTGACTGCCTCATCGGTGCCGGAGAGGAAGGCCACGCTCAGGGTTCCGTATGGCATGTATGGATAGAGGAATATTACCCCCTCCATTTCTCCGCCGCTCCTCACGGAGAAGCAGTTGCCTGCCTCCACCTCTTTTTTGATGAGTTATCTCGTAATATCAAAGGCCACCCAGTTCGCTATGTACAGCCCCATGTAAAGCTTGTAGTCATGAGATGAAAGCACAAAATCGGCCGCCGCCTCGGCATTGCTTTCTTTTTTCACTCTCCCGGTGAGGGAAATTTTCTCTGCCACCGCCTTTAACACCTCTTCCCACAGTCCGTAGTTGTCATATTCCGCGAGAACATAAAACCCTTTCTTTCCCGCCAAATGCCTGCTCTTCTCGTTTATCTCGGCGGACATGGAGCGCATGACCCTGCAGTCCAGTCCCTTCAGAAGTTTTGCGAACTCCCGCGACATCATGCTCCCGATACCCTGCCCCTGAAAGTCGGGGTGCACTCTGAACCCCTCAAGCCACAGAATGCCGTTATTCTGCCATGTGTACTTATCTAGGGCAACAATTTTTCCGTCGATACGACCGCAGTAGAATCCGCCTTCTTTTACCCATTCCTCGAAGACATAGGGGATGTAATCACGGCCGCCCCAGATGTCTCTGCATAGGGCCAGAACCTCTTTTTTGTCCTCTTCTCTCACCTGTGAAAGAACGAATTCCACCATAACTCCCTCAACCGACAACCTTATGCATGGCCATGAGCAGATCGTCAAACTTGTCTTCAAGGGCCTGAAACTTCTTCTCTATTGTCTCCAGAGTGTCGTCATCATCTATCAGTTCCAGCATTTCGCCCAGTTTGGCCACGGATTTCTTCATTATTTTCAGTTCCTCAAGTGCCTTCTCATCCCCGTCGTCGATACGGGCCAGTATGTCCAGAAAGTACTCTTCCATCTCTTCGATTATGTCGCTCATGGATGGGGGAAAGAGGGATGGTATTAATCCTTTGCTGAAGCCCTTAAATACCGCATTCCATTCTAACCCATGCTGTCAAGAGCCCATGTGATATTCGAGGGAAGGGTGCAGGGCGTCTTTTTCAGAGCCCACACCAGAGAATTTGCCGTGAAAGCAGAAGTAATGGGGTGGGTGAGGAATCTGCCGGACGGAACGGTGGAGGCCGTATTTGAAGGGGATAAAGAGTCGATTGAGGCCGTAATAAAACTATGCACTGAGAGTCAGCCGTACGCCAGAGTGGATAAATACTCGGTGGAATGGGAGGAGTACACCGGCTCTTTTGCATCATTCGAAATCCGCCGCTATAACTCCAGTTCAATGCCGTAAACCGTCTCGAAGTTCTCTTTATGGATTGTCCATGCCTGCTCTTCCGTCATCTCGCCGTTCAGTATAAGGCCCATGGTCCTTTTCGGAACGGTGTCGGGGGGCATGACAATATTCGGCCTGCTGGGTTCATCTATATAATCTGTTTCCATGAAGAATCTGGTTCCTTTGGAAAGGGCTTCCCTTATGTTCTTTCGGCTGGAGAGCACCGACGGGAAAAGACCCTGATTCTCTTCGGGAAGAACTGCGGGAGGAGAGTAGTGCTTTATCACCTTATCCCTCGCAAGGCCCGCTTTGTCGGCCATATTTGCAAGATCCTTCCAGACCTCAGGCGTTGCGCTCTCGGTATGCAGTACCACGGGACATCCGATATCTCTGGCAACAGACATAGCATAGAGCAGAATATCGTTGGAAGCATCCCATATCTCCGCAGAGACGGGGAAGTGCGGTCTGCCAATTTCCCCTATCGCCACGGCCTTTCCGCCCTTCACATACTCCGCCGCAAGGTCCATTCCTCTTTTCATTATCTTTTTGCCCTCTTCAAGCCCGACCTTTTCGGCCAGCGGTAGCAGTTCGACTGGATACGGGCCGACCGTGGCAAATGCCATGAGTTCCGTCTCCTTTCGGACCATCTCAACAATCCGGAGCGTTCGCTCGAATGTTTTTTTAAAGTTCCTCTCGGCTGTAATCGGAAACTCCTCATAGGGCATGTGGGAGATTATAAGATGCGTTCCTCCCGCCTTTCTGAATCTTTCGGCCGCCCTGACATTCTCTCCTTTTAACTGGAGGTGCATGTGATTATCCATTATCGGTATCATATCGTCCGCTCCGAAAATTAAGCGAAAAAGGAAGGGGTTTATTACATCAGGCCGGCTTCGGTCAGTTCGTCTATTATGCGAAGAACCGCCCTTTCGACATCCTCGGGCTGTCTTGCCCCTGTACATACGAGTTTCCCCGAGCCGAACAGAAGAACGACAACCTTCGGATCATCAAGTCTGTAAACGAGGCCGGGAAACTGTTCCGGCTCATACTCAACTTTCTCAAGTCCCAGTGTAATCGCTATGGCATTGAGGTTGATCTCCATCTTCAGGTCGGAGGAGGCCACGATGTTCTGGACCTTTATATCTGGCTCCTTGTTCACTGCAATTCCCGCTTTTTCCACCTCAGTCGCTACCTTTTTTATGGCTCTCTTCACATCTTTTAGGCTCTTGGCGCCCGTGCATACCACTTTTCCGCTCCTGAAAAGAAGCGTTGCGGTTTTGGGCTCTTTCAGCCGGTATATAAGTCCCGGAAACTGCTCCGGTTCGTACTCCGCCCCGTCAATTGCAAGGGCTATGGCTGTCAGGTCAAGTTCCTCCCCTATGGATGTGGATGCCACCACATTCTCTATTTTTATCTGCGGTTTAATGTCTGACATGAAACATCACCATCCGCCCCATTTAAATACCCCTTTATAAAGCTTTGCATTGAAGATGCTCTGTTGCATAAATACTTTTATAAAGCCATGGTGCATATTCATAGTTGTCAAATCACAAAAACCATGGAAGGGATGCACCATGGCCGAGATGGATATAGAGAAGAAGTATATAAGAAATTGGTCTGAGTATAATGAAG
>JAJSAE010000080.1 GCA_024281315.1 archaeon
ATAGCTGGCTTTCCACGAGTGCTGCGAGTTATACCCGTTGTTCTCGAGGTTAAAGGAAGGAAGATGGCCAATAGCCACCCATCCGCTTTCCGCGGGAGTCTTTTCACAGTCCTCTGAGGCCAATGTATAAGGATGGGCATTCAACTCGTAGTAATCCGTCAGGCCATCCCCGTCGCTGTCTCGTGTGCTTGTGGCCTTCACGCTGAAATCCGTGAAGTGCTCCGTAACTCCCCAGACATACCCGTCCTCAAGATTCACATCCGTGTAATCGGCCAGTTTCCACTCGTTTGCGGAGGTATCGAAATAGTACATCCGGTAGGTGTAAGGATCATTGCGAAGGGCCTGCATGGTGGAATCGCTCGGCTTTATCCGTATCTCGGCCTTCAGGCCCGTGGAGATGGAGGATGTTACGCTGTATGCCTGCTCGCCTATCCTCATTACCTGCGGGGCCTCTGTGCTGGCCCCATTGTAGTCCACCACAACACTGGCCATATTGTCAACGCTCACTCCAAGCGCATCCCGCTTAATTCCCTGCTCGATCTCTGTCTTATCATCGTCGAAATCGTTGTAGGTGTCTTTAATGAACACCAACATTTGGCTCAACAGGATGCCACTAACGACCATAAAACCACCGTTATTATTGAGAGTATCAATATTAGCACATCTATTGCATAAACAACTTCATATAATTTTATCTTTTCCTTAAAGGCAGGGCTATATGTCATAACCATAGAGGCCACAGCAAAACCTGCTCGTATAAGTACCACAAACAAAAGAGAAACAAGGGTATTATATTCATAACCGCTCAGATCAACAATAAAAGGGAAAAGAAAAGAGAGAACCATAAAGACTATGCCGAAGACCTTAGAAATCTTAGAGGCTATATCAAGTTCTTTTTGTTTCATACTATCACATCCATGTATGTGCCGCAAGATTACCATCGCCGTCCATGCTCCCCATCTCATGACCAATACCGTCTAAATTGTCATCCAAAAGTGGGCGGGATGTAGGCTCTGCTGGCACTCCTAAAATATAAAGATCGACTTCTATAGCTGCGTTGTATCCACTTTGATACGCAGAAAGAATGTCGCTCCTATCACTTAAAACCTTCACAAATCCATTGCTAGAGGGGATATAAAGGGGCTCATTATAAAGGAATTCAACATGATCGTCATTACTAGCAAATGGGCTATTATGTCCCCAGCAATATTGCCATGTCTCCCCTTTTTCGTCCGCTCTCGTTGAACTTATCACTATCGAATTTTCCAAGGGTCCAAACTCTTCAATCTCTGGTATTCCATGTCCAGAGTAGCAACTGGCAAATACAAAGAGGCTCCTGGCCCATCTATTCATAACGGTCTGAGCAATCCACTGGCTTAGCTGGCCATACGATGTATCAATATTTGGAAAGGTTATAAACTCTCCGTTACCAGTCTTTACTTCTCCATGGGATATCTCAAGGAAATAGAAGAAATCGTCCTCTGTGATACGGAGGCCTATTTCCTTCAATCCATTATAAATGTTCAACTGGGTATCCTGTCCATCCACTCTCCAATCATAAGTATTCGTCTTATCCCAGAGGTAGCAGTAGATATTCTCATCTTGCCACCTATAATTACCTCGTAGGGTGTCGTACATCTCGAACAGGTCGTTATGGAAGGCGTCAAAATTTGCATTTGCATCCGTGCTACCGCCTCCAATCAATATTGCGTACCTCGCATTGAACACATATGGGTTCTGCCAGCCGCCGTTGGCCACGCCATGCTCTATCTCGTACTGGTCGGGCATACCATCGTTATCCGTATCGGCCTCATCCGTATTAAGGATTCCGTCTCCGTCGGTATCGTCATCGGCAACATAACTACCGTCCTGATTTCTCTGAAGATTCGGGTCGTTTGCCATGCAGTCGGCCACTCTTGTATCGTAATTCCCGGAGTTCGAATCCACAAGCTCAAGGGAGTTTATCATCCCGTCGCCGTCCATGTCATAATCCAGCGGAATCAGGTCTTTATTGTCGGGCTGGCCGTCACTGTCGGTATCGGAAAGAATGGGATTTGTGTGATAGTTAAATTCTTTTTCGTTAGTGCCCGATGGCGTTAGACTAAACAGATACCCTCTCTCATCACCCACATCATCTGCATATCTCGTTACCTGTGCGTTTGCCTCATAGCTGTCCGAAAGCGTGTCTCCATCACTATCTACCAATAATGGATTTGTTCCTTGCACTCCTGCCGTTCCCGAATCCCAATCCGTGGTTACCTCGTAGCCGTCATTCAGTCCATCTCCATCCGTATCCGCATCCCATGCGTTCGTTGGCCGGCTCAGCCTTATGTTATCGAGGTCGAAGTAATCACTGGCCGTATCCGCATAGAAGTGAATGTACATGAATTCGGATATTATACTCTCCCAGTCCGATATGCTGTAGAACGGTGAAACATTAGGAAACATGCAGATAGGCCCGCCGCTGTGCCACTGGCCGTCATTCTCCGGCTCGAACGGGAGGTTATGGTAATTACCGAGAACCGGAACATACTCGTTGAGCGAAGTGTAGGAAACGGATGTATCGGCCACCGAATACCTGTAGTCAAATTCCAGATAGAGAGGAGAT
>JAJSAE010000081.1 GCA_024281315.1 archaeon
CTATTACCGACGTAACCCAGGGGGCGCACGGGACAGTCGTCATTACCGGAGGAGGTACTGGCCTGACCTATGAGCCCGACCTGAACTATTCCGGGACAGACACATTCACCTACAATATTTCCGACGGCAACGGCGGGACAGATACCGCCACGGTCACTGTTATCGTGAACGGCATCAATGATGCCCCCGAGATAACAACGGCGGATGTCACGACAGCAACGCAAGATGTCCTTTACTCCGTTGAGTATGCCGCCACGGATGCGGATGGAGATGCTCTGGCCTGGTCCCTTGCCACGGATGCCGGATGGCTAAACATGGACGGCTCGCACCTCTGGGGTATCCCGGGCAACAGCGATGTGGGTGCATACTGGGTGAATGTCAGCGTCAGCGATGGGAACGGTGGAATGGACTGGCACAATTTCACCCTTACAGTCCAGAATGTAAATGACCCGCCGGTGATTACCACAACAGATGTTACTACTGCAACTCAGGATGTTCTTTATTCGGTTGATTACAACGCCACGGACGATGATGGCGACGCCCTCATATGGAGCCTTGCCACGGACGCCGCATGGCTGGGCATCAATTCCACAACAGGAGTTCTCAGCGGAACGCTCGCCAATGCGGATGTCGGAAGCTACTGGGTCAATGTCAGCGTAAGCGATGGAAACGGGGTAATGGACTGGCACAACTTCACCCTTACAGTCCAGAATGTCAACGATGCGCCGGTTATTGCGACTGTCGAGGACCAGGAAACAATGGTTGGTGAAAACTTCTCGCTCCTGATGCTAGCTAATGACATAGATGGCAACACCCTCACATGGAGCCTCTCTGGAGATGCGGGATGGTTGAGCATAAATGCCAGCACCGGCCTAATCACAGGAGTTTCCGATACGGCAGGAAACTATTCGGTTAGTGTTACAGTATCTGATGGGAACGGTGGAAACGACAGCGTGTCCTTCAACATAACCGTGCTATCGGACAGGGACGGCGATGGAATACCCGACGGCTTTGACCAATATCCCGATGATTCGGACAACGACGGCGTGAACAACACGAACGACGCATATCCCCTGGACCCCATGAGATGGAAGCCACCGGCGGAGTATCACAATGAAACTGTCTATAATAATGAAACCGTGTATGTGAATAGAACGGTTGCTCTTCCGATAAGCGAGACCTATTTGAACGATACGGACGGAGACGGCATGCCAGACAGCTGGGAACTTCTCTATGGATTGGACATGAATAACAGCGCAGACGCGAACGAAGACCCGGATGGAGATGGTATAAGCAATCTCAACGAGTATCTGAATGGCACATCTCCAAGGCACGCAGATAATACGGAGGAAACAGTGGAACCCGCTGGTACGCCTGACAATGGGGTGCTCATGATTCTTCTTGGGCTTATAATAGGGCTTATTGTCGGTGCAGTGGTGATGTATACCCTGGGAAGAGACCATAACCATATTGAACATGTAGAGGATGAAGCTTCGGGAGATGGACCGGAAAATGCCGATAATGAAAATGCAGAGAATGAGGATTAAAAAGGATAAATCAATCTGGGATTCTCCTTATGTTCCTGTATACGAGTTAGAATATAGGCAAAATGGCTAATGAGAATATTAGAATCCTGCCCACAATCTTTATAGTCTCGGCTGTTAATAAACTTGGCTCTGTCCCCAATCCATTACCCTTAAATACTGAATCCCGTTAATCGCCATGTCAGGCTAGGCCGGGAGATTTGGCGTCTCCTTATACACCAAAACCGTCAATAGTGGGGGCGACAGGCGGAGGCGGCGTAATCAGGCTTCTGACGGCCCACAGTGCCGCTGTGAGACCCTGTCCTGTGGGGTCGGAGGTGGTTTGGCCGATTGCAGCCGGAGGGCGGCAATCCCACCTCTGTCATGGGAACCGGGTCAGGCCCTGACGGGAGCAGCCTTACCATGGACTGCCGCCGCTCACGGGGTTGCGGGGTCGAGCTAAACCGTGGATAAACCGTCAGCAGTTCTGAGCGTCCACTCCGCCGTGCCTGACACTTTCACAGAAAGGGATGCATTCGATGAGCGAAATACTTGTCTATACGCTGGCCAGCGGGAGTTCCGGCAACTCCCTACTCGTTTCCTGCGGAGGAGTGAACATACTCTTTGATGTGGGCGTTTCGGGGAAGCAGATAAGGGAAAGGCTGGCCTCTGCCGGTTTCGACATAAAGGATATCTCCGCTGCCGTCATCTCCCACGAACACATAGACCACATAAGAGGGGCGGGAGTTCTGTCAAGAAGGAACGGACTGAAAATCATGGCCACGGAGAAAACCCTTAAAACTATTCAGCGCGGGGGAAGAGTCGGGGAGATTCCATCTTACGATACATTTTCCAGAGATGTTCCGTTCGTTGCTGGAGAGATGGAGATTACAGCAATGCCCACCCCGCACAATGCGGTTGAACCGTCTGCCTTTATAATCCGTTTCTCGAATGGAAAGAAGATTTCCATTGCCACGGACCTAGGCCACATGCCACTGGGCCTGAGAAATGCCATGAAGGGGTCTGACATGCTCATATTGGAGAGCAATTACGACGAAAACATGCTGAGAAACGGCCCATATCCTCCCACCATAAAGGATCAAATCATGAGCCCTACGGGACACTTGTCCAACTGCCTGGCAGCCATGACTCTGCGGGATCTTATAACACGGGATACCAGAAATGTCCTTCTTGCGCACCTGAGCGAAAACAACAATACGCCGGAGGTCGCTCTGAAAGCCGTAAGAAAATATGTAAATTCCGGGACAACGGAACATCCGCATATCGAAGTGGCAAAGAGGCACGAACCGGGAGAGATTTACAGGTTGTAGGATATAAGCTCCACCTTCCCACCTTTCAGAAGCACTCTGGCTATAACCTCCGGCAGAACAAGGATGTCCTCTCTTCTCATGCGGTAGTCGGTCCCGGCTCCTGCTATGTCCGGCAAATCATAGAGAACCCTGACAAGAGCGGTTTTCTCCGGCAATTCCTCCGAGAAGTCTCCTTTTTCGGTCATTGGGAGTTCTTTTATAGCATCTGCTTCGGACCTCTCTTTTCGTACTCTTCCTGCCTCCTTTTCCGGCGGAACTGAGGCTTCGGTAATGGAAGCATCTGTCCGTTCTTTTGCCTCTGCGGGAAATAATGGTTTTTTCTCTTCGAATACCTCTTCTGGTGCGGACACTGCGGATTCTGTTCCTGCTTTTTCCAGTCCTTGCACCCCCTCAACTCCGCTTTTTCGTTTAATAACCGCCGCACTCTGGTCTTTCTCCCTCTTCTCCTCTGCGGCAATCCCCTTCTCAATCTCCCGCATCATCTCGTTCTCGTCCCTGCTGAAGTTCACAAGATATGAGTAGTGGTCAAGAATCCTGAAAAATTCATCTAGCATCTCTATCTCCTGTGCGGCCAGTCCTCTCTTGTTTACGGTCTTCTTTCCCACACTATTGTGGGCAAGCCGGAATATCTTGCGCACCCTAAATCTGTAGAACTTCTCCGAGTGCTTTCTGATGTTATCAAGCATGTCCTGAAGCCTGGCAGCCCGCTTATTAAATCCGCCCTCCCTTTCCCGGTTCAGCATTGCTTCTAGGTCGTTTACCAGTTCTCGAAGGCTATCATAGAAATCCAGAGGAATCTCCGCAAAGTCGCCGCCGGACTTCTCACTGGCAAGAGTACTGCTTATCTCCGCATATTTTTCGCTTATCTCCACACTCCTCTTATCGGGCATCACCATAGCAACTGCGAGGCTGTATATTACATTTATCCCGTGCCGCTTTCTCCCACGGGTTCAATACTTTGCAACGGCGAAAAAATATATCGCTGTGGGCGTCTCGGAAGGCTGCCGCTTCGGTATGAACACGCAGGGCAGTTATATCCAATTATCACTGTTTTTCCGTCTAGCGTTCTGTTTCTTATTTCCTGCATAAGAGTCCCGCAAACAGGACAGTGAATGTTCAATTCGGTTCCCCCGGCCTCTCTGGTTTCCACGGTCACCCGCACAACCCGGTGCTTCAAGGCGATCTGCCTCACCCTGACACCGCTTAATCTATAGTCCCTGTCCAAATTTCTGAGAACCTTCATTACCAGTCGGGCAAGACCTCTTTGCGACCTTATGGTGCCGTATCTTGACAGTACATAGGAAATGGCCGCAGCCACATCAGCCTCCCCCGGTATGTGGTACATAGCAATGGAATGGGACTTCTATGATAAGTACTTTTTGGCGCATCTTCCTTTTGTGAGGGATGGAAATTATCTAACATCACTCTAAAAATAAAAAGAAATGAATTAGAGACCGGGCTATCAGCTCAGATTATACAAGATAGGCAAATAAAAATTAAAGATGGTTGGAAGGGTTCTTTCATATGCATGCCTGTGTAACTGCTAAGTCGGACCGCACGTGCCTGGTTTCGGGAATTAGTAAACGCGGGCTGAAATGGTCGCCGAAGCTTCCAGCTTACACCCCGTTCCTATCAAACTCGTGTTTTACGAGTACCCTGAGATACCTCTTTTCAGGGGCGGTTTCGTGCTTAAGATGCTTTCAGCACTTATCCGTTATGGCGTGGCTGCTCAGCGGTGCCCTGCCGGACAACTGATCAACTAGAGGCCACGAATCCCTGTTCCTCTCGTACTAAAGGATCCTTCCCCTCAGGTATCAAAACACTTCCACCAAAAAGCAACAAACCTGGCTCACGCCGGTCTAAACCCAGCTCGCGATTCCTTTTAATGGGCGAACAACCCCACCCTTGGCTGCTGCTGCACAGCCAGGATAGGAAGAGCCGACATCGAAGTAGCAAACCGCCAGGTCGATATGAACTCTTGCTGGCGACGACTCAATTATCCCCGGGGTAACTTTTCTGTTATCACTCGCCCCCATAAATGAGGCTGAGTGGTTCGCTAGGCCCTACTTTCGTATCGTGGATTGTTATTGGGCCAATCCACGTCA
>JAJSAE010000082.1 GCA_024281315.1 archaeon
AGACCAATTTCTTATATACTTCTTCTCTATATCCATCTCGGCCATGGTGCATCCCTTCCATGGTTGGATAAGGAAGAATATGCACCATGGCTTTATAAAAGTATTTATGCAACAGAGCACCTCCTCCGTGAACCATCGGACAGGGCAGCAGCATTACCATTTGCACTGGGGTCATGGGAGGGAAAAGGAAGGGGATTAAAAGAGGTTTGCGAAAAAGAGAACGGTCGTAAGTAGAAAAAGGACCATGAGTGTCCCTCATAGTAAAGTATATATGTCATTATCCTTATCTACTCCGCAACATAGATTAAAGGATGTGGGCAATATGAGGTTTGAAAAAAGTCTAACGATGACCTTCGTATTCCTGATGGTGGCCACCGCGTTTTTGGGATTGGCCAACAACGGCGTAGTGGATGAGGGTACAGCGAATACAAGCGCGTTACAGCCTCCGGTGGAGGCTTATACTGCACATGCACCAATAAGGATAAACAATAACTCGGATCTTGCAGGTGCAGCAGCATCCGGAAGCGGTATTTTACTAGATCCTTATATCATAGAAGGATATGATATTAATGCGAACGGCAGTGGATGCGCAATTTACATAGGAAATACAACAGATTACTTTGTGATAAGGAACTGCACTTTATATAATGCAAGTTATCAAGCAAGTCCCTACAACGCAGGTGGCGGGATGATATTGTACAACAACAGTGCCCCTGCTCTCGTGACTAACAATATAATAAGTGGGAACAAATACGGCATATACATAGATGATGTCAACTCCCCGGTTCTGAGTGAAAACCGTCTGGAGGCAAATGCGGTGGGAATTTTCTCCGGGGCCACAAATACTGTTAGATTGAGCAATACAACAATTTCCGGAAGTACTTGGAGCCATACAGAGTATGGAATTCCTATAAACGAATATTCTTATGGTTCTGGCGATTATATCGATTATCTGGCCAATGCTACATACACTAAAGTTTTTAACATAACCGATGAAACCTACCTCGATGTTCATATATGGGGCTGGGCAGATGCCCCTGATTTGGACCTCGGCATTTTCTTGGACGGAAAGGACGGATCGCCGCTGGAAGGCCAGGCCCAGAAAGCTGAATTTATTCAATATTGTGCAGATAGTGATGCTGACGAAGAGGTGGCTCTGAATCCACCTCAGGTTGGAACCTATTTGATAAAGGTAGCGGGCTATGATGTCACGGGAAATCCGGGCCACTTTGATATGAGAATCGCAACGAGAACCGGCAATGCAGGGGTGTTTGTGAAGGGCGGCACCATGCTTATGACAAATACGAGCATAAATAACATATTTGAAGGAGTTGTTATTGGAAACGCGAACATAAGCGGAACGAATACGAATATAGTCGGCTCCACTTACGGAGTATATGTTTATGATTCAGGAGGTAGCAATATCTCGTCACTTACGATAAGGGATGGTGTTTATGGGATGTATATCTACAACAGTACTGATTTATCGGTGTATAAAAACATCCTTGTCGATAACTCAAACTATGCGATTTACTTTGATGCCAGTAACGGAAGCACTGTTTGGTTGAATCAATTCTTTTTAAATAAAGCCACTAATCGCTACTACAAGGGATATGCACAGGCCTACGACAACGGCAAAAATTACTGGAATCACAGTGGTATTGGCAATTACTGGCTCGACTGGGCGGAAAATAACGACACGAATGACATGGATATGAACGGCATTGTGGATTGGCCATACCCTCTCGATGGTGGCACACTGGATTACTATCCGCTGAAAAACGAAACATACGATAAGAAAGGACCGTTTTTTGATATAATAGCCCCCTCCCATTCCTCAAACATATCCGATCCGCTCCCCCTGATTCAGGTTAAAATAACGGATAATCTTACCGGTGTTGATAAAAGCTCGATACGGCTATGGATTGACAACTCCGCATGGAACGATACCCTGATACCCGATAACCCAGATCGTTTCTATACTATGACATCCATGCCTATGCAAAAAATGAATGGCGGGAACCATATCCTCAAAGTATCTGCTTCTGACAATGCTGGCAACCCATCCAATTTTACATGGAATTTCACTATATGGGATAATACGCCACCAGTGATAAAGCATAACCGGTATGAAATGAACTCAGTAGGAAATGCAACCGAAATTATCGCAGCCATAACGGATGATTTCTCGGTCAAGTCTGCCACGCTTTACTATGCCAATGTAGGCAGCCCGACGATTTATTCCGTAGTGATGACTCCTATAAACGGAATATATGTGGGATACATACCTGCTCAGACCTCAACCGGAAATGTTTCCTATCATATAGAGGCCACGGACGGAATCAACAATGCAACCACGGGGACATACCTGACAAAAATCCTTTCGAACAGAGGAGTGGTCATAAGACACAATCCGATTGCAGAGGCGGAGATAAACATGGTGATTCCGATTAAGGCCGAAATACCGAATGCAAGCCATGCAACGCTATGGTATGATGTGGGGAGCGCTGTATATACTTCTTCTGAAATGGACAACGGAGGGATAGGAGATGTGTTTTACGGATATATTCCAGCACAGAAACAGGGGGCAACCGTGTACTACTACATTGAGGCGTTTAATTCCACAGACAGCCTTACCACCCCTATCGACTCCTCTCTATATCAGATAAATATAACCGGTGTCGGAGAACTGGGAGTTGCAATGATGGACGACATAAAGACATTGAACCCGTGCAGTGCAAGCGATGTATGGACATGGGATGTTCTGAATAGGCTCTATGACCCACTTACAAAGGAGAGAAACGGTCAGTTTGAGCCATGGTTGGCAGAAAACTGGACATACTCCACGGACAACCCGACATGGGCCAACCTCACCCTCAGGAAGGGGGTTAAGTGGCACGATGGTGTGGAGCTTACGGGAGATGACCTTGTGTTTACCTACAAGTTCTTTGCCGGTGCCCCCGGATACGGCGCTCAGGTTCCGAGGTATCTTTCCTCTGTCATGCCCCTTATATGGGATAATGACTCTGATGGAACTCCAGACTGGGTTGGAGTTTGGGTTGATCCAAATGACCCATATACTGTTCATTATCACCTTAAGACACAGTCAGCAACCTTCGTTACAGACACCCTTGCGATGTTCGTTCTTCCCGAGCATATTTGGAAGGACCATACAGGGGGCGACAAGTTCTTGTGGCCAACCGATCCTGCGGATTATAAGAATGCAACAGTGGGAACCGGGCCCTTCAAGTTTGAATCGTGGAATAAAACGACACACATCTCAAAGATAAAGACCTTTCGGAATTACTTTGCAACACCGCCAGAGATATCCGGTATGACCTTTAGCGTGATTGATGCCGCTGACGTCTCCTCTGCGGCAATAATGGATATTACAAGGGAAAAGATAGACTACGCCGCATGGAGTCTGGGGATTCCGTCGGCGGAATACGCAAAAAATTTCACAAATACCGAGATTGAAAAAAGCGGAGAGTACGGCTTCTATTATGTAGGATTCAACATGAGGGACCCGGATTTGGGGTATGCAGGATACAACGAATCGGATGTTAATGTGAGTCCACCAACCTATAACGGAAACTATACCGATGTCGGAAAGCCATTCCGGCGGGCTATTGCTCACCTTATAAACAAGACATATATTGTAGAGCACCTTCTCAATAACTATGGAAATGCCGAGGACTCCGTTGTTACGGAAGCAAACGAATTCTGGCATGACAGCAATGTCAGCAGTTACGACTACGACCCTGCAAAAGCCGTTGAACTCCTTAACAGCGCAGGATACAACGATACGGACAGCAATGGAATCAGAGAACTGCCAAACCGGGGCGAGGCTCCAGTATACATAATCACACCCCCAAGATACTACGACCCTGTGAGGGCCAAAATTGGAGAAATGATAGCGAAAAATGCCACGGCCATAGGGCTGAATGTGGTTTCCGTACCTACTGATATGGGAACCATCATTAATAAAGTTTATTCGACTCACGACTTTGACATCTATATCCTCGGCTGGAGCATTGGAGGATCTGAGCCTTCTTATCTTCAGGATTTCTTCGCCTCGGCCTTCGATGTGCCTGGTGGAAACAACGGAGTAGGATATCACAACCAGACATTCGACAGCCTCTGTGACCAGATGATGGGGGAACTTGATGTCGACAACAGAAGGAACATGAGTTTTCAGCTTCAGGAAGCGGTGGGATACGATCTCCCGTATATCACCATGTACTCCAATTACAACATAGAAGCCCATACAATGAATTTCGTCGAATGGAAGAGCGAATACGGAAGTGTGCTGAATTATGAGAGTTCCGTCTTGATCACCCCTCCCACAACAATAAAGATTGTCTCGGTCCCGCACTCCGCGCCCGCAGGGCAGGGTCTGGAAGTTTCTGCTGTTGTAACATCTCATGTCTCCCTATCAAATGTATGGCTTGACTACACGGATGTTGACGGGCTTCATCACAATGTCAGCATGTCCAACATGGGTGGGGCGTTATTTTCATACTTCATTCCGGCTCAGAACCACGCTGGAAATATTACTTATTCTGTATATTCCACGAATATCTACAACGCTTCTTTCAGGGCTGAAAACAGGAGCATAAGAATAACTGAAGATACGACACCCCCGGAGATAGTTAACGGAACGCCTGAACAGAACGCCACGGGCGTCCAGTTAAATCAGGTGATAACCATAACATTCTCAGAACCGATAAACACCACAACATTCTCGTATTCATGTTCTCCAGACCCCGGCGGATGGGCCGTATCATGGAACAGCAACAACACCGCGGTAACACTGGGCCATAACGATTTCCAGTACAACACCACATATAACTTCACGGTCATAGGAGCAAAGGATAGTGCGGGAAACTCTCTGAAAGATGCACCTGTAAGCGTGAACTTCACGACTCTGGAGCAGGAAAACATACCCCCGTCAATAACAATAACCTCCCCCGCCGATGCATCCATTCTGGGTACAGACAGCGTTACAGTTCAGTGGACAGGGAGCGATGCATCTGGAATCAACCACTACGAGGTAAGGATTGATTCCGTTTTATGGGTTGATGTCGGAATGAACACAACTCAGGATTTCACCGGTTTATCCGACGGTTCTCACACAGTAGACGTCAAGGCAATAGACAACGCAACCAACGAAGCGACTGACTCCGTGAGTTTTACAGTGGATACAACCGCTCCGACAGTAACTATAACTTCTCCAACTAACGGAGCAATAACGAACTTCGGCAGCATGACGGTTTCATGGACTGGCTCCGATGCTACATCCGGAATCAACCACTACGAGGTAAGCATTGATTCTGGTTCATGGTTGAATGTAGGAACCTCAACAACACACGACTTCACCGATTTATCCGACGCTTCCCATACCGTGGATGTGAAAACGGTTGATAATGCAGGCAACGAAGCCACAGAGTCAGTTACATTCACAGTTGATACAACCGCACCTATAGTGAGTATCAGTTCCCCATCAAACAACCAGATTCTCACTTCATCGGATGTCACAGTTTTATGGACTGGTTCGGATACGACAACTGGAATAGACCACTACGAGGTAAGGATTGATTCCGGCTCATGGGTTGATGTCGGAATGAACACAACTCAGGATTTCGCCGGTTTACCCGATGGCTCCCACACAGTAGATGTCAAGGCAATAGACAACGCAGCCAACGAGGCCACTGCTTCCGTCACATTTAGTGTTGATACTGTGGCACCCACCATAACCGCCCACTCCCCGACAGGCCTCAATGTATCCCTGAATTCAACAATAAGCGTCACCTTCTCCGAACCGATGGATATGCCTTCCGTCCATGTGAACATAAGCGGAGTTCGTGGCACGATATCTTGGAACGGCAACACGGCCGTGTTCACACCGGAAGCAAACCTTACTGCCGGAACTCTGTATCTCGTTAATGTAACCGGAATGGATACTGCGGGAAACGCAATGGAGCAATACTCCTGGAACTTCACTACACAGAATATGACGGAAGAACCACCGATTACTCCTCCTGTTGCAGAGCATACCGGGAATCTAGCCGGCACGGTAACCGATGAAAGCGGGAATCCGATTGCAGGGGCCACAGTAACCATTCAGGGCACGAACATCAGCACTACCACTGATTCAGCAGGGCACTTCCTTCTCGAGAATGTCAGCACTGGTCCGCACAATCTGACGATAAGCAGGGAGGGATTTACGGAGAGTACGACTCCCGTTGATGTAAAAGAGGGAGAAACTACCACGGTAAACCCCTTGCTTCACCCGATATCCTCGCAGCCGCCTGCTAGTGAATTCCCGTGGTGGATTATCGTACTGGCCATTCTTGCGGTGCTGATTGCTGCAGCCCTCCTGATGAGGAAGAAAGGGGGGAATGGAACGGCCCCTGTTGCAGGAGAAGAGGTATCTCGGACCCCAGAAGATGAGCAAGGACCTGTTGAAGCAGAGGCGATGGAGGAGACTGCCCCGCTCGAAGAAATGACATCCCCTCCAGAGGAAACGCCCGCACCAGGGCCGAAGTTCAGCAATGAGGAGATGACGACTAGGCTGGAAAAGGCCTACAAAGAGGGGCGTATGTCGGAGGATATGTACAGGAAGAACTTGGAGAAGTTTGAGGCCCGCAACAATTAAGGCCGAAAAACTTAATATCTTTTCCTTCCTTGTCCATCCATGCCCTCCCCCCTGAAAAGCATCCTCTACACCGAGAAGAAGTCGAAGTTCTACGCCTATCTCTACGAGGTGCATTCCGACGAGGAGTTTCAGGCCATTCTCAAGGAGCAGAGGAGGATGTACAGAAAAGCGGTGCACCACTGCTGGGCCTATCGCATCGAAGACGGCGGAAAAATGGAGGAAAAGTCCAAGGACGACGGAGAGGTGGGACATCCCGGCAAAGTCATTCTGGACATGATGAGGCACAGAGAGCTGAAGGACAGGGCCATAATCGTTTCCAGAGTATTCGGCGGCGTGAAGCTTGGTGTCGGTGGCGTGAGCAGGGCCTTCCGTAAGGCGGTCGAGGGGCTTTTCGGCGAGTTGTGATTGGACATTTCCGTGTAATTATTGAACATGTTCGGAGAAAAACCATTTATCTTCCTGCGTGTTAGGGTGAACAGGTGACACAGATGAGCGAAGAAAAAAAACTTACAGTAAACGCAGGGCCCGGTGCCGACAGGATGAGGCAGAAGGCCGAGGAAGAGATGAAGATAGCCAGAAACATGAAGAAAATAAAGCACAAGATAGCGGTCATGAGCGGAAAAGGGGGTGTTGGGAAGAGCACCGTCAGCGTTAATCTCGCAATGGCCCTTGCCATGAAGGGAAAGAGCGTGGGCATTCTCGATATGGACATCCACGGCCCCAATGTTCCGAAGATGCTGGGAATCGAAGACCAGCGCCTCGAAGCGGTGGAAGGGGGCATCGGTCCTGTTATTGTAGACCCCGGAATAAAGGTGATTTCCATGGCGTTCCTTCTGGAGAACCCGGATACGCCTGTGATATGGAGGGGACCGCTCAAACTCAGCGCAATGAAGCAGTTCCTCGGAGATGTAGTCTGGGGCGACCTTGACTACCTCATAATCGACCTGCCGCCGGGGACCGGTGACGAGCACATGAATGTGGCTCAGCTTCTGCCGGAGTCGGACGGGGCAATAATCGTTACCACGCCTCAGGAAGTGGCCCTTCTCGATTCAAGAAAATCCGTGAAGTTTGCCGAGACCCTCAAAATGCCCGTAATAGGCATAGTGGAGAATATGAGCGGCCTCATCTGTCCCCACTGCGGAAAGAAGATAGATCTCTTCAAAAGCGGAGGCGGCGAGAAGGCAGCAAAGGAGATGGGCATAAAATTCCTCGGAAAGATACCGCTGGAACCGAAAATAGTGGAAGACAGCGATGCGGGCATCCCGTTCGTGGCGGAAAACCCGGACAGCACATCCGCAAAGGCCTTTAACGACATAGCCGAGAATGTGCTTAAAATAGTGGAGGGATAGGATGAAAGTAATAGTGAGCTCTACCGGCGAGGGACTGGACGCCGAAATGGACCCCAGATTCGGCAGATGCCAGTACTTTGTGCTGGTTGATACGGAGACTATGACAGCAGAGACGCATGCAAACCCCGGAGCAAGCGCATCGGGAGGCGCGGGATTTCAGGCAGCCCAGTTCTGCTCAGATGTAGGAGCGAAGGCCGTGATCTCGGGAAGTTTCGGGCCCAATGCCTTCAACACCCTGCAGGAAGCGGGCATAGAGATGTACCCTACCGCAGGCGGAAAGATAAAAGACCTTGTAGAGTCCCTCATGAAAGGGGAACTGGAGAAAGCGGAATCCGCAGGGCCGAGAGGCCATTGAAGCGGCAGGTGTGGAAATGGGGGAAGAGGACGAAGAGATAAAGAAGAAGGTTCTGGAGCGACTCGGCAGGGTGATTGACCCGGAAACAATGCAGGACATCATAACCATGGAGCTCGTGCCCGAACTGGAGGTGAAGGACGGCCATGTTTCCCTTGTCTTCCGCCCGTCCGCCCCAACCTGCCCCCTTGCCGTGAGCCTTGCATTCGGAATCCGCAGGGCCGTGGAATCCGTGGACGGGATAAAATCCTCTCATATTGAAGTAATAGACCATGTGAGCGCAATACAGGTTACTGAGATTGTGAATGAGTGAAAGAGGCTTTTTTAAACATAGAAAATAGAAAGGATTCAAATCTACCTTATGGGACCTCTACAGTTGCGCTACCGAATGTGCCAATAAGGGATTCGATGGTTATCACATCGTTGGGATAGGTTAAACCGCTAGCAGGTTTTATGACTAGTGTCATACCTTTGGTCAAAAGAACTACACTGTCGAAACCCCTATTACTACTATAATTCGCAATGGCTGTGCCCGCCGTATCATACAATGTAGCATTTAGACCAACTGGCGTTCCTTTATGCCCATAGGAAATGGACGCCCCATCCGTTGATGCCCCATCTGGGGCAGATACCACTAAAAGAGTCACAGTTTCCCCTGTGTTATTAAGACAATCAATTTCAAGCGGCGTTTTCATGCATGGATCGATAGGATTTGATACAGTAAACACATAGAAATATTCGGTATTATCCCAATTTATACCGCAAAATGATACATCAAAAAATCGTGCCATGTCCATAAACAATCTGTCAATCCCTCCATCATCGCAGGTGAAGTGTTTCTCTTGTACTCATTTATGAAATCCCAGTAGAATTGGAAGAG
>JAJSAE010000083.1 GCA_024281315.1 archaeon
TACAACCATAGAATTCACGGATCATTATGGCTGAAAATAGGAGAAAATCCTGACGAGGCTTGTTAGGCCTCTTCATGGCACAAATAGAAAGGAGGAAGGAGCATGGACATGGAGAAACGAAAAAATAACCGTACTCAACAATTCCATTATTCAAAGAGATACACTGCCCTCCAGCAACCGCAACCTTTTTTAGGCCCCTGTAGATATGCCTTCGATGGGTGACCACTGGGAAGACCTGCTTGCCTTCTCCCCAGAGGAGGAGGTTGACGCATATGCCAGAAAGCAGCTTAAGCAGGCCCTCAAGGAGTACACGGCAAGAAGTGGTCCACATCTCGCAAGGATATCCTATGTGATGAACGCCATGAGGTACCTAAGTTTTCCCGTGGCAGTTCAGGAAGTGGAGGAGCCCCGTGATTTTCAGATATCTTTTTACAAGCCGGAGCTCAGCATGAATTGGGACTTCAATCTGCCAGTAAAGGTCGTTCATGTGGGGCAGAAGGGCATGGGCTGGATGAAGTATTTTAACTACGACCCTTTCTCGCTCAAAAAATGGGGAGATTTTCAGTATGCTAAAAAGAAGACGGTGATGCTGAGGGCCTTTATAGAGCACTTCTTCGTGCCGGAATCCATAAAAACGGCTTCCAGAACCCTCGGAGAAGAAAAAGATAGGGCATATATTCCGCGATTGAGAATGATGGACGAACTCTGGTGTGATGTACATTCCGGTGTAATCCCGTTTCAAATAAAGGTCTGCATATACACAAAGCAGGACAGGCACACATTCTCGCTGAATCTCGTGCAGGGGACTCTTCTTCAGGACTTCCGCGCCGGGAAGGTTTCCCCGAAGAATCTTGTGAGAAGAAAGCCCATGGATTCTCTGCTTTTCGATGAGGTCTTTGCTTCTATTGATCTCCCCTCTCTCCCGAGAAAGGTTATGAGGATTGCTTTTGAGAGCAGGAACATATCTGTTCCGGAGGTGTCTCATATATTCGGCATCTCCACTCAGATGGCAGAGAATAATCTGAAAAGCCTTGACTCCAGGGGAATAATAAAAATGGTAGGTAAGCCCCCTTCTCAGGTATTTGAGATTGATATGGACGGGCTTAACCGACTTCAAAAGCAGTTAAAAAACGACATTGAGGCCCTAAACGAGAGTCGTTGAACTAGATGTGTCTGTACTTCAGCCCGATCTCGAGAATAATAAAAATCACTGCCACCACCATAGCCATTATGAATACGCCCAGCTGCCCGCTGCTCTTTTTTGCCTCCGTTACCGAAGCGGTGTATGTCTGGGTAATAGTATATCCGTTTGCATCCGTTATATTGAATGCATAGAAGATATATCCGGTCGTGACTTCGTTCCTCGGTAGAGTCGCTTCGTAGGTGGCCTCGGTTTCGTTCCCGCTTACTTTTTTCATATCTACGGAGGCGTTCTCTTTTTCTCCCATGTGCCTGTAGTTGAGCGTTACTTTCTCTATTTTAACAGTATCTATGACGGTTAGATTCATTTTCAACGGAGTTCCCGCACTGACGGACATGGGGGGCCTGTGAACGATTCTGGGCGCGGCATCGGCAGCAGGAACAGCCGCAGTCAGATAGAGCATCATAACCATTCCTACGATAAGAATGGCCTTTGTTCTGTTCTCTGTCATTTCTTCTCCTCTATTTTGATAAGGTCCCCGATGGTCAGGCCCGCCCCGTTCTTCTCCGCGGTTTTCCCTCCAACGCTCACTCTCTCGCTCTTTTCCATGAGTTTTATGCCCAGTTCCCTTTCGAGTTTTTTTATCAGTTCGTCCGTGGGAATCATGTCGCCGTGCTCAAGTTTCTGAATGACGCTCTTCTTTTCGTTCAGTTTTCGCGCCAGCTCGTCCTGACTGTATCCCTTACTCCTTCTCGCTTTAAGAATTCTCTCTCCGGAATCCAGCGCCAGAACCTCTTCTTCCTGAGTGTATATGTTCCGCATCTGCATCCTTTTTTCCCTTCTTTCCAGTCTCTGGGAAATTACGCCCGGTGTCGGAGCCTCTTTTTTTGCGGCCTTTGCCCCGCTTTCTTCTCCGAATCTGGCACAATCCGGGCATACCATGAGTGGAACGCCGTCCACAAGCACTTTTTTAAGGTATGGAAAATCTTTGCCGCACATTTCACATATCATTTCGGTCACCTCGCATAGCAAGCCATAAATAGGAAAAGGTGGTTATATAGTTTGTTGAGGTGAACCCATTGGATGACGAGCAGATGAACCACCTGAAAAAAGAAATATCGGAAAAGATCGCCGTACTCGAAGAAGAGCGGATACGCTATCTGGAGACTGCGAAGAGAGCGGAAGGCGAGAAAAGGTATGTGGAAAACGAACTTATAAGGCTTCAGAAAGAGGTTCGCATACTCAAGACCGAACTGGAGAGGCTGAAGCAGCCGCCCATGATAATCGGAACCGTGCGCGACCTGCTGCATAACGGAAAGGTCATAGTCAGGAGCACAACCGGTCCGGATTTCATAGTGGATGTTTCCAAGGATGTGGATAACTCCTCTCTTAAGATAGGGGGCAGGGTTTCTCTTAATAAGCAGAGCCTTGCGATAATGGAGGTTTTGCCCCCGTCCATCGATCCTATTGTAAGCGGTGCGGAAGTGATAGAAAAGCCCTCCGTTTCCTATGTTGATATCGGCGGACTCAAAGACGAACTGAGAGAACTTCGGGAAGCCGTTGAAGACCCGCTCCTGAGGCCAGAAATATACAAAAAGGTTGGTATAGAGCCGCCGAAGGCTGTTCTTCTGGAAGGTCCTCCGGGCACGGGAAAGACCCTTATGGCCAAGGCGGTTGCCACGCAGACCAATGCCACATTTATCAGAGTCGTCGGTTCGGAACTGGTCCAGAAGTATATCGGAGAGGGGGCCAGACTTGTAAGGGAGATGTTCGAACTTGCGCGGGAGAAGTCGCCCAGCATTGTATTCATCGATGAACTCGATTCCGTGGGTGCCAAAAGGATAGATATGGCCACATCCGGAGACCGTGAGGTTCAGAGAACTCTTATGCAGTTGCTTGCGGAGATGGACGGTTTTAATCCGCTGGGGGATGTAAAGATAATAGGTGCAACCAACAGGCCGGACATTCTTGACGAGGCTCTTCTGAGACCAGGAAGATTTGACAGGATAATAAGCATACCGCCTCCGGATTTTACCGCCAGATTTGAGATATTCGGGATTCATTCCAAGAAGATGAATCTGAACAGGGATGTCTCGCTGGAAGAACTTGCCGCGGTTACCGATGGAGCCTCGGGTGCCGATATAAAGGCAATATGCACCGAAGCGGGCATGTACACCATTCGCGAGAAAAGAGTTAGAGTAAAGATGGTGGATTTCAGAAGGGCCGTGGATAAGGTAATCGGAAACATGGACTACACGGAGAAAGAGGCAGGATTGATGTTCGGTTAATCCTTCTCATCATCCTCGTACTCCACTTCCTTTTCCACCACAAGGGCACCTATATATCCGCATTTCTTGCAGTGATATTTGTAACCGGTTATCAGTCCGGCTTCGTAGTACAGGTCTGCGGAACCGCATACGGGGCAGGTTAGGACTGTCATCTTTTTCATGGGCAATCATCAGTGTTCTCCCTTAAATTACTTTGCATCATGGTGCTCTGTTGCATAACTCCATTTTGAGTTAGGGACTGCGCTTATTCACCTTCCCTATTTCTAACCCATCGTTTTTTTAACCGTGTGAAACCTCTTGTTTTTCACAGTTTTAGCATCATATTGTATATCAGAACCTTCCTTTTCACCTCCTGAA
>JAJSAE010000084.1 GCA_024281315.1 archaeon
AGGGATCTCTCCAGTCTCTCTATATTCTTTCAGTATCTGCTGAACTCTTCTTCTGGTCACTCCATAGATTTGTGCGGCCTCAATCGTGCTGAAATCTCTGATTTCAGCGCAGTGCCGCACAATCCATCTTATTTTATTATTGGTTAATCTGGTCACAGAAGATACAGTCTCATCCCTCTTTAAACTTTGGCGAAATAATTTCCGTACTCTACAAAATGCCCGAGTCAGTCTCCCAGCACCCGGCACACCATTATGAGTATCTCTCTTCGTGTGAGAGATGCGGAAAAAGAATACCAATAAATATCAGAACACCTATTGCTTCAACATGATACCAGCACTGCTCTGCACAATACCCATACTTCTGGCCCTGCTTCTGATAGTGGTCATGGTTGTGAGCCTCATACTCAAGATAATAAAACTCGCTATAATCGTCGGCCTCATCATCCTGATTCTTGTGGTTGTGGGCGTACTCGTATTTTAGGGTGAGCAATTTGATGAAACGATTCAGAGAGGGCGCAAAAAGACTTTTGGAGGCGAAGAAGGTCCACATTGTCAGCCATATTGATGCGGACGGAATCACATCGGGCAGCATCGCCTCTATCTTTCTGGACAGGAACGGAATAAAATACGACATCGAATTCGCAAAGAAACTGGATGAAAAGACCATAAAACGCCTGCAAGCGGAAAAACACGAACTAATATGGTTTACGGACCTTGGGAGCGGATATGCAGACCTTCTGACCGATATGTCGGTGGTAATAACGGACCATCACGAACCTGCTAATATACCTCCAGTAAAGAGAGAAGGAGGGAGAATGAGGCTGAATGTGGCAGAGGGCCTTACGCATCTCAATGCCCACCTGTTTGGCATGGACGGGGCAAAGGAGATAAGCGGCTCCGGGATGACATATCTGCTGGCAACTGCTCACAGGGGCGAAAATCGGGACCTTGCGGCCCTTGCCGTCATCGGAGCTCTTGGGGACATGCAGGACAATAATACGGATAGGCGGCTTATCGGGAAAAATGTGGATATCGTAAGAGACGGGCTTGATGCGGGAGTAATCAGCGTTATAAATGACATGAGAGCATTCGGAAGAGAGGCCAGAGATATAATTAAATTCCTCTCCTTTGCCAGCGAACCGGAGATTCCCGGCCTCTCTGGAAATCGCTCTGCGGTAATAGAGTTCCTGAAAAACCTCGGAATAAACATGATGAACGGCGAGAAATACCGCAGGTGGTGCGACCTTACTTACGGCGAAAAGAAGGAGATAATCCGGGCGATAAAGATGCTGATCATCCAGAACGGAGGGGATGAGGAAAAAGCGGACTCCCTTATAGGCGAGGTCTATGTGATAAACGGCGAGGAGATAGGTTCCAGCCTCCACGACGGAAAGGAATTCGCCACGCTTCTCAATTCCTGCGGCAAGTACGGAAAAGCGGAGATCGGGTTCCGGGTATGCAGAGGAGACCGCGGGAAATATTTCAAGGAAGCCTTAGGGTTTCTCAGAGACCACCGGGCCAATCTCGTGGGTGCCATGAGGATGCTGCAGGACAGACCCATAACGGAGTACGGTTCCCTTCAGTACTTCCATGCGGGAAACGAGATATCAGAGGAAGTTGTTGGCACGGTCGCAGGTATGCTTCTCGGCTCAGGCAGTGTAAAAAAGACCATTCCCATCGTTGCCTTCGTAAATACGGAAGACGGTAAAATCAAGGTGTCCACCAGAGGAACGAAGGAGATGGTAGATAGCGGCCTCAATCTCTCCCAGGCGGTTTCTGAAGCGTGCGCGGAGGTGGGGGGCGCGGGAGGAGGACACGACAGGGCCGCTGGCGGCACCATAGACGCAGGAAAGGAAGAGGATTTTCTCCGCACACTGAACAGAATTATCAAGAAGCAGATGAGTCAGGACTGATTGAGCATTTCGATTATCCGGTTTGCGTTCTCCATCATATTTTTTATGGCCTTTCCTCTGTGCGAAATCGCATTTTTTTCAGCCATGGACATCTCGCCGAATGTCCTTCCGTCCCCTGCATCCGGAATAAATATGGGGTCGTAGCCGAATCCTTCCTCTCCCCGAACTTCATGCGAGATTCTTCCCTCGCACTTGCCCCGGAAAACCAGTTTTTCAGCGCCAAGGCCGATTCCGAAGACCGTTTCAAAGTACGCGGTTCTCTCGTCATCGGGGACACCTTCCATAAGCCGAAGAATGCCGGAGAGGCCCAGTGTTTTGAAGACATAGGCAGAGTAAACGCCGGGGAAGCCGCCAAGAGCATCTATGAAAAGGCCGGAATCGTCTATGAGATATGCTCCTTCCTTGCTGCCAAGCCAGTCAAGGCAGAATGTAACGACCTCCTCAAGGGTGTCTGCCTGTATTTCCGGACACCCTATGTCTCTCTGTACCATGGGTATCCCTTTCGAACTGAGAATTGAGCTGACCTCGGCGTATTTACCTGAGTTTGAGGTTATGAAATGCAGTTCTCTCATGTGTATCGCCCTCTTTTTTCTATTTCGTGCACCTTCTCTATTACAACACCCGCTTCAACCATTCCCTTCTCTCCCAGAATCTCCTTCCATGTTTCTCTGTATGATTCCAGCACCCAGCCGATGCCCTCATCGTAGAAATTCGCATGCGCCGAGCGAAAGGCCTCCATTAACAGGTGAAGGTCAACACCCTTCTGCTCCTCACCGTCCGTTTTTGCACCGAGCGAAAAGTCAATTAAGTAAATCCGTTCACCGGAATGAATCATGTTGGATGTGGTCAAATCTCCGTGAACAATTCCACTGGCGTGAAGTCTGGCCACCAGCCTCCCGACCTCTCTGCATATCTCCTCCCTTATTTCCCCTCGATTCAGCATACCCCGCACGCTCGCCCCATCTATATATTCCATTATCAGATTGTTCTCCAGCAGGTCTATGTCAAAAATATACGGGGTAGGTACGCCCGCTCTCCTTGCGGCTCTCATAAGTCGCGCTTCGGTCTTTATTCGGCTGTTTCTCAGCCTGCGGTCGAGGTCAGGATGCCTGTATCCCTTGACTACCCTTTCCTTGACCACCACATCTCTGCCGAGCCAGACATCTCTTCTCAATCTGGCCTCCGCACCACGGGCCATGTATTCCATACGCGGCAGAAGGAATGCACGGATATTAAATTTTTGTAAGGCGGTATCGGGCTGGAGGGTTGGGGATTAGGGGAAAAATGGGGCGCCCGATACCAGATAAACCACACACGACATGATATAAAAAGATGACGGTCAAATGTGTGTCCTGCACAATACGCTTTATGCCCAAATAGAACCAGAGAAATCACACGGCAACCTTTAAATCGCACCCGCCCATCCGCAATCGATGAGCCGCAGTGAAGTACACATCGAGGAGAGCGCCGTTGTATCCGATAAGGCCGAGATCGGAGAGGGAACCAGAATCTGGCACTTCGCGCAGGTCCGTGAAAACGCCCTCATCGGCCGGAACTGCAACATCGGCAAGGGAGTTTATATCGACTTTGATGTCAGGATAGGAAACAATGTGAAGATTCAGAACCTCGTATCGGTATATCACGGTGTCGTAATTGAGGATTATGTCTTTGTCGGCCCTCATGTGGTATTCACCAACGATATGTATCCGAGGGCCTTCAGCGGCGACTCGTGGAAGGTATATCCCACTGTAGTGGAGAAAGGAGCTTCCATAGGCGCAAACTCCACTATAATCTGCGGAAACACCATCGGGGAATACGCCATGGTGGGGGCAGGGAGCGTCGTGACGGAGGATGTTCCGCCCTATGCCCTTGTTGCCGGCAGCCCTGCGAGAATCATACATGCGGTCTGCAGGTGCGGTCAGCCGCTGGACGACAGCGATGTTATGGAAGGAAAAGGGGTGTGCGGTGTGTGCGGTCACGAGAACGAGATACCTGAAGAGGTAAGGGATGCCGTCCGCCTCCGACTGAACGGCGGAATGAGGAGATGAAAACATGATATCCATTGCAAAGCCGCTTATAGGCGAGGAAGAGATTGAAGGAGTTGTGAATGTTCTAAAATCGGGCATTATCGCTCAGGGGCCCAGAGTAAAGGAGTTTGAAGAGAAATTCGCAGAAATGGTGGGTACGAAGCATGCGGTGGCGGTCAGCAACGGAACCGCAGCACTTGACCTCATACTGAAAGCCGCGGGTATCAGGGCGGGAGACGAGGTAATAACAACCCCTTTCACATTCATAGCCACCTCCAATTCCGTTCTGTTTCAGGGCGCAAGGCCGGTCTTTGTGGACATCGAGGAGGACACATACCTCATTGATCCCGCAAAGATTGAGGAGAAGATAACAGAGAGAACAAAGGCCATACTTCCCGTGCACCTGTACGGCCAGACCGCAGACATGGATGCAATAAACGAGATTGCGGAGAGGCACGACATTCCGGTAATAGAAGATGCGGCTCAGGCCCACGGCGCAGAATATCACGGCAGGAAAGCCGGCTCTATGGGCCTTGCCGGGACATTCAGTTTCTACGCCACCAAGAACATGACCTCCGGTGAAGGGGGGATGATAACCACAGACAGCGATGAGATGAACGAAAGGCTCCGCCTCCTGAGGAATCACGGGCAGTCCGAGAGATATATCCACAAGATTCTGGGGTACAACCTGCGGATGAGCGATATCATGGCTGCCATCGGCCTTGTCCAGTTAAAGAAACTGGAAATGTTTAATGAGAAGAGGAGAAAAAATGCGGCCTTTATTACATCCGTTCTAAGCGGCATTGAAGGTCTTAAAGCACCGGTGGAAAGAGAAGGGCGGAGGCATATATACCACCAGTACGGCTTCAGAGTAACAGGCGATTACCAGCTCAGCAGGGACGAACTCCTGAAGAAACTGAACGACGCAGAAATCGGGGCCAGAAAGGGATACTTCATGCCGATCTACGAGCAGCCCTTTTATAAAGAGATGGGATTCTCGCAGGACTGCCCGGTGGCCAAAAGGGTGCTGGATGAACTGATAGAACTGCCAATACACCCAGCCCTGACAGAAGATGAACTGGAATATATGGCCGATACCATCAGGTCCGCTTAAAAAAGGAATAAATAAGGGTTTTGAAGCTATTCAATCCCTCTTTGTCTCCATTATATCCTCAAGGGCAGCTTCCTGCTCATCATCAAGACCAGCGATAAACTTCTCCAATTTCTCCTTCTTGTCCGTTTTCACCTTCCCCGATGAAACCATTCTGTCGGAGAGCGTTTCGGCCTCCTTGGCCTTCTGCTTCTGCCGAACGGCCGTGGGCACCATTTTCTTCAGTTTCCCTTCCTCAATCTTCTCCTGAAACTGCTTTCTGAGGATGAACTTCTGAACCTTGCCCCTGCCACTTATGGGAAGGCTGTCGGTTATCATCACAAACCTCGGAACCTTTGCGCTGGCCACCTTTCCGTACGAGTAATCCACCACTTCCTGAGGGGTTATCTCGAGGCCGGGAGCAGGGATAACCGCAGCGGCAACAATCTCTCCGAGGTCATGGTCAGGAACACCGACAACCGCAACATCCAGTATCTTGGGATGCGCTATATAGAACTCTTCCAGCTCTCTGGGATATACATTGAAACCGCCTACAATCACCATATCTTTCTTTCTTCCGACAATGCTGATGTATCCCTCATCGTCCCTTACGGCCAGGTCTCCTGAGTAGAGCCAGCCCTCTTCATCGATGGTTTCGGCGGTGGCCTCGGGCATCTTGTAGTAGCCCTTCATGACATTGTAGCCGCGGCAGGCCAGTTCACCCATCTCCCCCACCGGAAGCGAATTTCTGTCGTCGTCAACTATTCTCACTTCCACATCGGGTATGGGGCGCCCTACGGTCTCAACCCTCTTTTCTATGGGGTCGTCAAACCTCGTCATGGTAATCAGCGGTGAGGCCTCCGTAAGGCCGTAGGCTATGGAAACATTGCAGTGCATCCTCTCTATCGTACCTTTCATTATGTCTATGGGGCAGGGAGCGCCGGCCATAGCACCTGTTCTAAGAGAGGTGGTATCATAGTGCTTTCGGTCCAGAACCTCAAGCATCCTGACGAACATTGTTGGCACGCCGTTTATCATGGTACACTTCTCGGTTTCAATGACTCTGAGTGCCTCTTCCGGGTCGAAGGCCGACATGGCATACATGGACATTCCGGCAACGCTAGCCATGGTTATGCTCAGAACATTTCCAAAGCAGTGAGAAAACGGGACGGGAACGAGAAGTTTGTCCTCCTTTTTGGCAAAGAGTATATCTGCCATGGCCTTTGCGTTCTTCGTTATGTTGTGATAGCTAAGCATAGCCCCCTTCGGCTTCCCAGTGGTACCGGAGGTGTAGAGTATGAAGGCCACATCATCTATATCGTTCTCCTTTCTTCTCTCATCTACTGCCTTGCGGTCAATCTCTGTGTTCCTGATTATTTCATCGAAGGACAGCATGCCCTCCGCTGGTTTACCGTTCACTATTACGCTCTTCAGCGCCGGAAGTTTGGGCCATATCTCGTTCATCATCGCGATATAATCGGCCCTGCCTGAACGATCGTTTATGAAAACGCCCACGGAGTCGGAGTGGCCGAGGATGTACTCGGACTCAGCGGGCTTGTACCAGGTATCCATGGGAATTACGACACCCCCTATTGCGGTTATCGAAAACCATGCAACGGTCCATTCCACATTGTTCGGCATCCAAATTCCGAGTTTATCTCCTTTCTTAACCCCCATATTTATGAGGGTGGTGGCTGTCTTCTCCACTTCGTCGTTTAACTCTCTGTATGTCAATCTTCTGTTGCTGTCTATCACAGCGAGGTTATCCGGGTTTTCCCTGAGGTTTTTCTCAAGGAGCCGGGCAAGGGTGGTAGCATCTTCAACCATATCAATCTCTCCTAATTCACTAAGAGCGTTTGAGGAGGGCATATTGCCATGTTTCATAAATGTTTCTGTTGTCGTGCGAGAAAATTGGACCGGACCGGTCTCATATTTTTTTACCGCTTAATCCGGCCACATAGGCTGCTACCTAACCCCTCTTTAACCGGTGGCGAAATAATTTCCGTACTCTACACCGCTTCTCCTCAAGCCAAAACATAAATATCTTCAGGCCTTATCCCCCGCAATGCAGAACCCCGCGGAATTTTCCGGCCGGTCGGATGCCGACAGACTCATCCGAAAGCTCACCGTAGAAGCGGTGGAGGCCAAGAAGGAGTTTGCATACGAGAAAGCGAAGGATATATATCTTATGCTGAAAGCTGCAGTTGAACAGAGTTACGGGGCTGGCCGCGAACTTCTTGAGATATATCTGGAGCTAATAGATGTTTACATCTCGCTGGAGGAGTACGACGAGGCGAGACTGGCCATAGATGAAGCGAGCAGGATTGCCTCCGACCTTTCAGACAGGCTGCAACTCCTGAAAAGAAGGACGAAGTACCTTTTCTCCATGCTCGAATTCGAGGAGGCCAGAGAACTCGCTCTCGAATCGCTTGAACTGGCGGGTTATCCCGACGGCGATTATTCTCCGCACGCCGCAGCAGTGGCGCACTTCCTCGGTGATATCGCAAAGGCCGACCTTTATATGGACCGATTGGACAGCGCAGTATTCTTCGCAAAGAAGGCGGAAGAGGAGGCCGAAAAAGCCGAGGACCTTGCGGAGCGCTCCAGAGCATTGAACATACTGGCCTACTGCATCCGATGGAAGGACAATGATGTTCACGGTGCTATAGACATCTGGACGAAAGCGGCGGAAATGGCAGAGAAATCAGGCAACCCCGAGGTGGAAGGAAACATATATCACGGGATAGGTAACGCCTACTGGCAGTTGAGAGACGGGGATAACTCCAGAAATCACTACAGGAAGGCACTGAGAATCTTCGAGAACATAGGGCTTATGGAAGGGATTGCCATGGAGGTTAAAGGGATAGGGGACACATATCTCACCGAGGAGAAGTACAAACTTGCCGTAGATTACTTCACGAGGGCACTAAACCTGTATACCATGCTGAAAGACGAAAAAAACAGGGCGGCGGTTAAGATGCATCTCGGCCTATGCCATATGCACATGGGAGATTTCAAACTGGCACAGGAGGAATTCTTTGAGGCGAAGAGTCTCGCTACATTATATGAGAAAGGGAGCGACAGCGTGTATACCGCGGTCCTCATGAATCTTGCCGAACTCTATGATAGAATGAAGATGTACGATATGGAAGAAAAGACGGCCCTCGCGGTTCTGGAAGAGATAGAAAGCAGCTCCCAGATTCGCGAAAAGGATGTAGATATCGCCACGATAAAGCTCTATCTTGCTAGAGTGGAGATGATAAGGGGGGACAACGAAAGGGCGACGGCGCTCCTGAACGAGGCGATAGCGGGATTAAAAGAGGACAGATACTATCTCTATCTGCTGGCCGAGGCATACGCAAGGCTGCACGCATTGACAGGGAGAGAGGAAAACCTTCTTGCCGCAATCAAATACCTGAAAGACTCCGGGTCGGAAACAACCCTTGAAAGACTTAAAAAGGAAGGGCTAATACCGGAAGATACGAAAATAAGGGATTAAATGTACGATATTGCTGTCATCGGTGCCGGGCCAATCGGCTCATACATTGCAGGAGAACTGGCATCCTGCGGATTCTCGGTTGTACTTATCGAAGAGCACGCCGAGGTTGGAAAACCCGTACAGTGTGCCGGCCTTATCACTCCGAGAACCTTCGACATAACGGGAAGGAGAATTGCGGTATTGAACAGCATAACCGGTGCACGAATTCACGCACCGGACGGCAGGGAAATCGAGATTGACGGGGGAAAGGAAATGGCTGCGGTTATCGACCGCTCTCTGTTTGACAGGAGTCTTGCCGAGGAGGCCATAAGGAATGGAGCGGAACTGATGCTGGGTACCAGCGTTCGTTCGCTTGAGAGGAGAGAAAACAAAAAAATTATCCTGAGTTATGTTAAAGATGACCATAAGACGACAATGGAAAGCCGAATGGTTATCGGGGCCGACGGAATCCAGTCGATAACATCCAGATATCCCGGCATGAGGATTGAAAGAAGAGTGTTTTCCGGCTTTGAAATCGAGACATCCTCGGTGATAACGCCCTCAAATAAAGTGGATCTATTTACAGGCAGAGAGGTTGCACCCGAATTCTTCGCATGGATTGTCCCTACCGGGGACGGCGGCGGAAGAGTGGGGCTGGCCGCATCCGGAAACGCTCACGGCTACTTTAAAAACCTTGAAAAACACAGGGAATGGGGGACATACTTTGGCAGTAATAAGGCATATCACTACATTGCGGGAGGAATCCACATCGGCCCGGCTGCCGGGCGCTCGTACTCCGACGGTGCTTTAATAGTTGGAGATGCAGCCGGACAGGTCAAGGCCACCAGCGGAGGAGGTATTTACATGGGACTTCGGGCTGCGGTTCATGCGGTTTCGGCCGTAAAAGAGGCACTGGAAAAAGGAGACACGTCCGCTTCGTCATTGAAGATATATCAGGACAGGTGGGTGTCCGATATCGGAAAGGAGCTGAACACTGCATACCGCATCCACAGAATATACGCATCACTAACCGACAGACAGCTAAACCGGATTTTCGCCATGCTAGACAAAAAGGAGGTGCTTGACACAATAGAACAGCACGGAGATGTGGACTATCCCTCGAAACTCGTACTTCCGCTTCTGAAAGCAGAACCACGTCTCATGAAGTTCGGTGGAAAACTGCTGAGAGGGCTGTGATTACTCTCCGATGCTCTCTCTGTACTTTGCAGCATCCATAAGATATTCGAGTTCCGAGGGGTCGCTCATCTCTATCTTCAATATCCAGCCTTCACCATAAGGGTCGCTGTTTATGACCTCAGGACTGTCTTCGAGAGCGGGGTTTGTCTCGATAATTTTCCCGCCGACCGGAGCATATATATCCGAAACGCTCTTTACCGACTCCAGAGATCCGATAGGGACCGCTCTGGCAAGTTCGGTGCCGGCCTCGACAAGTTCTGCATAAACAACATCCCCCAGCTCGTTCTGGGCATAATCCGAGATTCCCACGGTAGCAACCTTTCCGTCAACCCTGCACCATTCGTGGCTTTTTGCATACTTCAAATCCGATGGAATGTCTGACATGGTTTCACCGAAGGCAGGGAAAGAGAGGAACATATTAAAGGTTTGGGAGGTGCCCCAAATGTGTTGCGTACGGTTTTTTTTCGTTTCTCCATGTCCATGCTCCTTCCTCCTTTTTATTTGTGCCATAAAGAGGCCTAACAAGCCGCCTCGTCAGGATTTTCTCCTATTTTCAGCCATAACGATCCGTGTATTCTGTGATTATACCATTCTGCAAACTCATCTATTGATTCAAATCTCCATCTGTGCCTATCATGTCGGTAGGAGATTTTTCGTCCCGCCGACAGAAGTGGAGAAACACAAGCCTCTTTTGTTCTCCACTGAATACTCCCGCCAGAATCTTTCAACCTTGCCATTTGTTCACTGCCGATCGACAGTGTTAAGAGCGG
>JAJSAE010000085.1 GCA_024281315.1 archaeon
CACAAGGCCTTCATTATACTCAGACCAATTTCTTATATACTTCTTCTGTATCTCCATTTCGGCCATGGTGCATCCCTTCCATGGTTGGATAAGGAAGAATATGCACCATGGCTTTATAAAAGTATTTATGCAACAGAGCATAGTGAGCAATATCCTTTTATATTGTGGGTTCCAATTCCATGCCAATGGGAGAAAAAGAACTGGAAGAGCAGATAGTCGAGCTATCCCGCAGAATTGCCGAGATGGAATCCCTCATGAAACGGCTTGCGGGTGCCCTGCTGGACAACAGAGGAACGAGGCAGCTTCAGTCGGCGGCATATTCGCTCGCTCCCTACATGAGAATCCTTGATTCCTACATGTCCAACGGTTCCGTGGGTCCGGAGATTGTTCTTCCGCAGGTTAAAGACCCGATTTCAAGGGAGATAATATCCGTTCTCTTTTCGATTAAGGAGGGAAACATCTCTCGCATAACCGGGGAACTCAAGAGAAGAAGGGGGAAGGCCTCGCGCCGCATAGTTGCAAAGAAACTCACAGAACTGGAGGAGATGGGGGTTCTGGAGGTGGACAAGAGCGCTCGGGATAAAAGATACTCCCTTTCCGATGAAGTGGTCAGAAAGTGGTTAAAAGTGCTCGGAATTGATATAAAGAGTGATGAGGATTGAGATAACAGAGGTGATAAAATGACAGAAGAAAAAAAGGAATACAAATCGGAAACGGACGATGAAGACGACATACAGGAACTGAGAGAGGTTCTGGAAGTGGTGTCTGAGAAGGTACCGAAGTTGATAAAGGAGATTGTGGATGCGGTCTACAACAATCAGGACCCGGACGAGTATGGGCGCTCGGTGGCATCGTTCTACAAACAACTGGTGGATGCCGGCATGGAGCCGCAGCAGGCCTTTCTACTCACGGATAAATTCATGAACAGCCGCGACCTCCCGTCCCTGATAAGTAAAATCATAGAGAAGGAAGGGGGGCTGAACTTCGGCCACGGTATGCACGGCCCCGGCAAAAAGGTCAGAATTGTCAGGGACGGAGAGAATGTCGAGATAAATGTGGACGGCGAAGAGATTGGTGAAGAAAAGGACGAGAACGGGGACGAATAAGCATGTCGAAGGGCAGGAGTGTGGCCGCCATCGCGCTTTCAATACTGCTGGTAGCTCTGCTTCTGTTTCGTCTCCTTTTTCTTTTTATTTCCATGAGGTTCCGCTCCTATTTTCGTTCCAGAAAATTCTACAGAGCCATGCGAAAGACCGGTCTTGACAGTAGGACAGCAAGGCGGCTTCTTATGCTTTACAGGGAGCATAACACCCTATCTCTCAGAAAGCTCGCATCCATGGCCTTTAAGGGGCGGAGTTTCCCCTTCTATTCGGGCAATCATAAGCCTTATTAACTCTCATCTCATTCTCCCGTTGGGATGCACCTTCCCGGGATGTGCTTGCAGATGTCATCGGTTGCAGAGAGAATGGCCAAAAATCAGAAGGCAATATCGGTAGCGGAGTTTTTCGAGAGGAACAGGCAGATACTCGGCTTTGACACTCTCACCAAATCGCTCCTGACAGCAGTGAAAGAAGCAGTGGACAACTCGCTGGATGCCTGCGAGGAGGCTGGCATTCTCCCGGAGATCTCTGTTTCTATCAAAAAGATTCTGAAGGATGAGTACAGGGTTATTGTGGAAGACAACGGGCCCGGGATTGTTCGCCGACAGGTCCCCAATGTTTTTGGCCGCCTTCTCTACGGCTCCAGATTTCATACCATACGGCAGTCAAGAGGACAGCAGGGAATCGGCATATCCGCAGTGGTCATGTACTCACAGTTGACCACTGGCCACCCCGCAAGGATAAAGACCAAGACGGAGGAAATGGATGCTGCCTTAACCATGCAGCTGATGCTGGACACCAAGACCAACAGGCCTGTGATTCAGAAGGAGGACTATTTCACATGGGATAGAGATCATGGGACCTCCATTGAAGTAGACATGAAGGCAAGATATGTAGCCGGTCGCCAGTCGGTATTCGAGTATCTGAAAGGAACGGCCCTCGTAAATCCTCATGCCAAGATAATCTATAAAGGCCCGGACGGTGTTAAATACACATTTGATCGGGCGACAACGGAGATGCCTGCTCCTACCATGGAGATAAAACCACACCCGAAGGGCATAGAGGTGGGAAAATTCCTCAATATGGCAAAGGCCACCAAGAACAAGAAGATGCTCTCATTCCTGCATACGGAGTTTTCAAGGGTGAGTTACAGGGTTGCCAAAGATATTTGTGATGCGGCAGGAATAAAGCCGGAGATGAATCCCCGGAGATTGACGCTTCAGGATGCCAGAAACATACTCAAGAGTCTGGATAAAGTGAGGATTATGGCCCCGCCGACCGACTGCCTTTCACCCATAGGTCCGCCGCTGATACGGAAGGGATTGAAGAACATTCTCGGCAGTATGAAGCCCGAGTTTTACGCACCCCCCATCACCAGAGAGCCGAAGGTTTACGGCGGCCACCCGTTTCAGGTAGAGGTGGGTATAGTCTACGGCGGGGAGATTCCGAAGGACAAGCCCGTTTCCATCTATAGGTTTGCCAATCGCGTCCCTCTTCTATATCAGCAGGGTGCCTGTATTACCACAAAGGCCGTTGAGAGCATAGACTGGCGCAGATACGGTCTGGAGCAGAGGGGAGGAAAAGGGATCCCGTACGGGCCGGCAATAATTCTCATTCATGTGGCATCCACGCAGATACCTTTCACATCGGAGTCCAAGGAGGCTATAGCTGCAATCCCCGAGATTCAGGAGGAGATAGAACTGGCCCTGAAAGCCTGTGCCCGAAGGCTCAAGACACACCTGAGCAGGAAGGAGAAGAAGGAGAAGAACAGGGTGAAGTTCCAGATTGTGCAGGAAATACTGCCGCAAATTGCCGAAAAATCCGCTACTATTATAAATAAACCGGTGCCGGACCTGAGGGGAACCATAACACAGATAATGAATGTGGTCTGGATTGACGACGCCTTAAAGTTTAAAAAGGACAGATATTCTGTTTTCATAAAGATACACAACTATACGCCTTCTGGAAAGAAGTTCAGTATCCACTATCTTCTGCCCGAAAAGGGTTTTCCCATGAATTTCAGCATTTCTCCCACGGAAAGCAGGGGCCAGAAGGTCAGATGGGACCTGAAACGCATACCCTCCACCGAGGCTGTGGAGATAAACTTTGATATAATCGGACTTGAGAAGGGAGATATGGACGAGAATGAGTTCTATGTGAGCGGAATCCCACCCGTAATTGTCATAGGTGCGGAACCACTGCCCGGCGACTGGAATGTGGCAAAGATGAAGGTGGACGAGGAGGTTGAGGACATGACGGAAGGGGGGGAGACGGATGTGGACGAGATGGATGATATTTTAGACGAACCGGAGGTGGGCGAATATGACTGAACGCCCGAAGACCGCAGAGGACAGGCATCAGAAGGCAGTTGAGGAACTCTATGGCATTGCCGAAAGCGTATATATGCAGATTGAGAAGGGCAAGATACCGAAGATGGACATCCCTCTGCGGACAAAAACCAATATACGATTCAATAAGAGGGCTAGCGTATGGACCTACGGCAAGCAGATGGGGGTGCGCAGCGCCAAGAAACTGAAAGGGGCCTACATGCTTCTCAGGACCATGTATATGCTTGAGTTCATACAGGAGATGATAAAGGAGAAGAAGTCATCGACGCTCAGGGAGATGTACTACATATCGGAGGGATGGAACTCGGGCAAGTTTCACAGTCAGGATGAATCTAACAAACTGGCAGAGGACCTTGAGATAGTCACGAAATGCATGAGAGAAGACTTCAAGCTGAGGCCGGAGGAGGATGGGGCCAGAATCATGGGCAATATAACCCTTGAAGAGACCAACAGAAAAGGAATTAAGAAGAGAATTAACTGCCGCGATGATGTTGGCGATTCCGGTTACGGCATTCCTTTCAATGTGGAGAAGGACAAGATCCG
>JAJSAE010000086.1 GCA_024281315.1 archaeon
AATGAGGTCGAGTGGTTCGCTAAGCCCTACTTTCGTATCGTGGATTGTTATTGGGCCAATCCACGTCAAGCCAGCTTTTACCTTTGCATTCTTCGGCAGATTTCTGACCTGCCTGAGCTGACCATTGGGCACGCTTGATATCTTTTTGAGCGTGTGGCGCCCCACCCAAACTGCCCACCTACCGGGGTCCCTTCGAAAAGGTAAGTGATACAAAACCAGAAGGGCGGTGTTTCATCGTTGCCTCCAGTTGAGCTAGCGCCCAACCTTCGATGGCTCCCGCCTACCCTACACATCCGGCTTCATACCACAGCGGCAGGCTGCAGTAAAGCTCCACGGGGTCTTCGCTTTCAGGTGGAAGGTACTGGACTGTGCACCAGTAAGTCGTTTTCACCGGTTTCCAGGCGGGGACAGTGGAACTCTCGTTGGGCCTTCATGCAAGCCGCCAATTAAGCGGCAAGGTATTACGCTACCTTAAGAGGGTCATAGTTACCCCCGCCGTTTAACGGTCCTTCGCTCCGTTGAAACAGAGTTTGAGATACCGTCACTGGGCAGGATTCAGCGGCAATACACATCCTTTCGGACTAGCTGCCACCTATGTTTTTATTAAACAGTCGGAGTTCCCTAGTCACTGCGACCAGACATTCTCACGTCTGGCACCCCTTCTCCCGAAGTTACGGGGCTAATTTGCCGAGTTCCCTCGCCTGGATTAAGCCGACACGCCTTAGGCTACTCACCTAGGGGCACCTGTGTCAGTTCTCGGTACGGACACCTACGCTGTAAACATTACCCTTTTCACTGGCACCAGGTTCAGAAGAAGCGGACCTTCGTCCGCCCACTCGTGATTTCACTGGGTTCTCACCATTACGGTTCTTCCCCGGCTTATACACTTGGACAGATTGGCTAACCTGTTCAACCTACCCCGATGCGTCAGGTAATGCGCAAAAACGTATGTGGTGCAGGAATATTAACCTGCTTCCCTATTCGACGTTCTCGGTTAAGAAACGCCTTAGGACCGACTAACCCTCGACTGACGAACATTGTCGAGGAACCCTAGCCCCTGCGGCGGAGCGGATTCTCACCACTCTTTGCTGCTACTCACACCAGGATCCTTATTCAAACGCGGTCCACAGGACTTCACAGCCCTGCTTCCCTCCACGCATGACACCTCTCTACCAGATTACTTTGCAGTACTCTGGGGTATCGGGGACCGACTTAGCCCCGTCCATCTTCAGGGCCCATGATCTAGACTGGTGAGCTGTTACGCTTTCTTTAAAGGATGGCTGCTTCTAAGCCCATCTCCCAGTTGTTTTAGACCACGGACGCCTTTTAACCATCACACTTAGTCGGTACTTAGGGCCCTTAACCCCAGGCTGGGTTGTTTCCCTTGCGGACACCAGGCTTACCCCAGATGCCCTCACTCCCAGCGTCTACGGCGACGACGAGTTCGGAGTTTGACAGGATGCCGAGGGATTTCTCCCCCTAAACACCCTATCAGTAGCTCTACCCCACCGTCTACCTCGGCCGAGATCTACCTACGAGTAGTTTCGAGAGGAACCAGCTATTGCCCGCCTAGATTGGCCTTTCACCCCTATGCACAGGTCATCCGAACGATTTGCACATCAGTACCGGTGCGGTCCTCCACCTCCCTTTCGAGAGGCTTCAACCTGCCCACGCATAGTTCGACGGGCTTCGGGTATCCCACCAATGACTCCGGGCGAGCACACCCCGCCCCTCACCTTGCGGTTGCGGGCGGTCGGTTTCCCTACGGCTCCGAGATTCAATCTCTTAACCTCGCCATTGATCAGAACTCCCTGGATCATTTTTCTAAACGAACGATACAACACTGCTCCACGCTTACGCGCTTCTTCGCTTTCATGCCATATCAGTCTGTGACCGTCTGGTTTCAGGCTCTTTTCACACCCCGCTAGGGGTACTTTTCAGCTTTCACTCACGCTACTACTGCACTATCGGTCTCGGGACGTATTTAGAGTTGGAAGTTTATGGCTCCCAAATTCATGCGCAATATCCAATGCACACTACTCAGGAACATCAAAAATCTTCTTCCCGGCCTTCTTCTACGGGGCTATCACCCTCTATGGCAAGACATTCCAGTCTATTTCGAATGGGCCGGTTAAGAAGTAAATGAGTCCATACACCACATCTCCCACATATTTCTATGAGGGATTCAGTTTGCTCTCTGCCGCGTTCGATCGCCTTTACTGACGGCATCTCTATTGATTTCTTTTCCTGCGGGTACTAAGATGTTTCAATTCCCCGCGTTCCCGATCATTACTGATCGAGCCAAAGGCTCAGGAGGTCCCATTAGGCAATCGGCGGATCAACGGTTTCTTGCACCTCCCCGCCGCATATCGCAGCTTGACACGACCTTCCTCGGCGCCCGAGCCAAGCCATTCCCCAGACGGCGTAGCTAAACCAGAATACGGTTCGACTTAACACACGTCCAGGCATGCATATGATTGGTAATCATGGAGACTGGTACCTTCCATACGGGTGAAGCAGTCGCTTCTCCCAGCCTCTATACCCTTGCCCACTTAACCCAGTTAAGCAGGTGCACGGATGACGGGCCAATACAGGCCCTGATACTCCTCAGATTGAGGGTAGAAGCACCCTATACAGGAGGGGTATTTATAGATTTTGCAGTGCCAAGCAGGTATTTCTCCCGTCAGGCACAGGCTTTCACGGGGATATTGAATGGGTATATAAAGTTAATGGGCGGGGCTCCGTGTCGCACTCAAAATAATTGCTCTGCTGGCTGTATGGTCCTTGCTTGCTGCATTCAGCATGATGGTAGCGTTGTATGTGTTATTCGCAGGTATCTGGACATATACGGATACCTCTGCCGTCCCCTTGTAGGGAAGATGAATTGTAAGTGAATCGCTCGGTGTTGCATTGCTCTCATTTCCCCGTAACGTCAGCCATGCGCTCCATCCGCCTGGGATATTGGACAGCGATGTGTTCAGGGTCTCGGCAGTGTTTCCGGTATTATTAAAGGTGTAGTTCACAATTATTGTGCTGCCCCCTGCCGCCGTGATGTTCACGGGGGTTGCAGGAGATACGGCAAAAGACATGTCAGGTGGAACATACTGCATTGGTGTAGGAACAAAGCATGTTATCAATATGAAGGCAGCAAACACACCGAGAGCCTGCCTTTTCACATCCAGTTTCCCTGTGTCGTTCAAAGGAGGCGGGTGGTTCATGCCCAGCAGCATTATGAGAATGGCAAAGAAGAGCCAGCCCGTATAATTGAAGAAAAAGCCGAAAAATGTAAGGGCTATAACGGTTCCGTAACTGATATATCGGGCCTTGTCGTCCAGCAATGCCCTTACCACATGCCCCCCGTCCAGTTGTCCAGCGGGAAGGAGGTTTATTGCGGTGACAAAGAGGCCGACCCAGCCTGCAAATGCCGTAGGGTGCAGGAGTACATTTTTTGGCAGGGGTACGAACATGGCGAGAAGCGTGTAAAGCATGGGGAAGGAGATGAATGTGGAACCGCCGGGTCCGACTCCTTCGGGAAATGCCTGATTGACCGAGCCTGTGAGGTGTAACCCTATCAGGGTAACCGGTATCGCAACAATAAGCCCGGCAATGGGTCCCGCAATTCCTATATCAAACAGTGCTTTTTTATTCGGTATGGGTTCTCTGATGCTTATAAAAGCCCCAAAGGTCCCAAGAGGAGGAAACGATGGGATGAAGAAGGGAAGGGAGGCGGCCACATTGTGCTTTTTTGCCATGAAGTAGTGCCCCATCTCGTGGGTTCCCAGTATGAGGAGGAGGGGTACGGAAAAGTAGATTGTGCCGTTGATTATGTTGTATGCGGAGAACATCTCTCCCTGCCCCATGTATGAGAACCAGCCCACCGCTCCGGCCAGAACAGTTGTGAATATGGTGATTACAAGCATTATTGCATTGACCGCAACGCTCTTTTTCTTGCGCGGCGGGGTTCTAACGATATTTATTACATACTCCCCTCCGGTTTTCTTCAGGACCGGATATATGTTTTTATCCTTCAACTCCAACCGCAGTGCCTCAAACTGGTTGTCAAGCGTGAATTCGTCCACATTAACATAAAAGGCCACCAGGTCAAAGTTCACCCTGATGTCATATACTGGAAAATGACGGCCGACGGCGGCGTTCAGCTCTTCTATATCGCTTTTAAGGGCCATTTAACCTTCCTCTTGCGATAGGACATGATAACGCTGTGGTACTTATAGATATGGTTATGATGCGAGAACCTGCAGGACTTATGCGGGAACCGGGAAGAGGAAACTGGAAGTTTTTGCTCAGGAATTTAATCCGAACCCCCCCCCTCACGGCCCCACGCCCTTTCTCCCGTATCTGTACATAATATTGCAGCTTCCCTCGGTACTGACCATACACGGCCCGATGGGATTGGATGGTATGCAGGCCTTGCCGAAGAGCGGGCATTCGGTGGAATCAATCACGCCGCGAAGGACATCGCCGCACCTGCATCCCGGAGGATCCCTGAATTCAGTTTTCCAGACAGGTTCCAGCACATCTTCGAACAGAAGCCGGGCGTTATGCCCGTCGAACTCCTTTTTGAGTTCCATTCCGCTATCCGGCAGTGTGGGAAAGCCGCGCCAGCTCACATCCACGGTCCTAAACACCTCCCTGAGTGCACTCTGTGCCCGTATATTCCCTTCGTATTTCACAAGGCGGCTGTACTCGTTCTCTATTTTCGGCTCTCCTCTGACCACCTGCCGTGCCAGCATGTATGTGGCCATGAGAAGGTCGATGGGCTCGAATCCCGCAACCACCTGAGATATGCCGTAGTCCTTCGTGAGGAACTCCCACGCCTTCACACCCACTATGGTTGATACATGACCGGGTTCGATAAGGCCGTCAAGCTTCACCTCGCCCATGTCGATTATGGCCTTCAGGGCAGGAGGGGTAAATCTGTGAAAGGAAAGAACGGAGAGGTTCTCAGGCGGATTGTCCAGAAGGATTGCGGCCGTTCCCGGTGCTGTGGTCTCAAAGCCGACCCCAAGAAAGACCGTGTCCTTTCCCGTCTTTCTTGCAATGGCAACGGCATCCTCTGCGCTGTAGACAATTCTGACATCTCCTCCCTTTGATTTAATGTCGTTCAGCGTCCCGGTGTTCCCCGGAACCCTCATCATATCGCCGTAGGAAACAACGGTTTTTCCTGCCTTTGCAAGGGCCATTGCCTCCTCTATTTCTTTCTGCGTGGTAACACAAACCGGACAGCCCGGTCCCTGTCTTATTTCCACATTTGCCTCCTTGAAAAGGGAATCCAGACCGTGTCTAACAAGTGTGTCCTGATGGGTCCCGCACACATGCATGAATGTGAAATGTCTGTCAAAGTCCTTTATCTCTCTTATTATTCTCTCCGCAAGCGCTTTATCTCTGTATCTGAACATGATTATACCTCCTTTATCTCCTCTTCCTCGTCATTTACTTCCGCCCGTATCCCCGTGATGGTGCACTCCTTTCCGCTCACGACCTTCACTCTTCCGCCGCATTTCGGGCAGGAGAATACCGGTGATGTGACATGAAACGCCGGGTTATCCTCATGGGTGATTGGTCCTCTGAATCCGCAGGCGGGACATTCCACCAGTGCGGGACTGTGTGTTATCTTCAGTTCCGAGCCCTCCAGAACCGTTCCTTTTGCCAGAACACCGTATGCAAACTTCATCTGTTCCTCCCCAAGAAATGTCAGTTCCCCCACAAGGAGGTCAACCCGCTCCACCCGGATAATATCATGGGAGGGCAGACTGGCCAGAACCTGCTTTACCACCATCTCGGTCATGGAGAACTCGTGCATCTCTTACAACTCCAGTTTGTCCATCATCTCCTCGAATTCGCGGATCACTTCCTTTGCGCTCTTCTCGTCCATGATCTCAATGGCAAAGCCCGCATGCACGACCACATAGTCGCCCACCTTTGCATCGACCATGGAGATGTTCGCGCTCCTTTTCGTTCCGCCGTAGTCTATCATCGCTCTCTTTCCGTCTATCTCCACCACTCTACCGGGTACCGCAAGACACATTTCTTTCACCTCTGTTTCGTTTTAACACCATACCTGTGAACACAGGAAGAGTGCAATCCTCTATTAAATACCTGCGCATCGCAGGATAGCTCAATCCCTCACCCCCGCAACGATATTTTGTCCCATCGAGACCCCCCCGTCTCCGTTCGGTATTCTCTCGTGCACCGCAAACCGAAGACCGCTGGACCGAACTGCTCTCTCCACCATCCGCATAATCGGAATATTGTAGCTCACACCTCCCGTGAGGCCGATGGTTTCCACCCCCTCAGAGTCCGCATGCTCTGCAGCCGCATCAACCATTGTTTCGAGCACGGAATTCACGAAAGAACTGACCAGAATCCCGCTGTTATGCGTTCCTTTCCGCCTCATATCATCCATTTCTCTCAGTGCCTCGATGAACAGTACGGTACCGTCCTCTGTTCGCTCCACGGGAAAGCGAATAATAGCATCCTCTGGGGAGAGAAGCGGCTCCAGCCTCATGGCAGGTTCTCCGTCGTATGTTCGCCGTGTTCCCGTGCCGAAGATATAGGAAAGCGCGTCGAGAAGGCGGCCCATGCTCGTCGTCTGCGGCGATTTTGTCATCAGTTTATCGAAAATCTCGGCCTCTCTATCCGATATTCCGGGAACCGGTGCTTCCAGAAGGGCGAATGCCAGTCGTCTGGGGTCCTTTGTGGCCGCATCCCCACCGATCAGGGGGAAACGCTCCAGATGGGCCACTCGTTTGAAGTCTTTATATGTGGCATGGAGAACCTCGCCCCCCCACACATCGCCGTCGCTGCCGTACCCCATGCCGTCAAGGGTTAGAGCCACGACGGAATCAAGCCCCGCATCCAGCATGAGGGAAGCCGCGTGAGCCCAGTGATGCTGAACCTCAACCACTTCCGAACCGAAGCGGGAGGCAAATTCCATCCCTATTTTTCTTGTGGGATAGTGCGGATGAAGGTCAACCGCCACTTTATCAATGGTTTCCACCCCGTTGATTTTCAGAAGATGCTCCGTCGCCTCCCTCAGAAAGTCCTGAACCCCTGCATAGTTGGTATTCCCTATATACTGGCTGGGAAAGAGCGTCGAGCGAACCGATAGGGAGCAGGTAACATTCCTCTCGGCCCCGAAAGAGAGAATCACGGAGGAATAGGGGACGGAAAAACCGGAGGGAACAAAGCCTCTGGACCTCCTTATGAACATCGCATTTTCCCCGTACGGAATCACAAGGCTGTCGTCCACCCTGTTCACTATATCCCGGTTGTGAAGGAGATATGCATCGGCCCCCAGAGTGAAAGCCTCCTTATTATCCAGAATTATTGGCTCCCCCGGAAGGTTGGCCGAGGTCATTATAAGGGCGTCATGCCCTTCGAGATGATGGAATATCAGGTGCTGGGCCGGGGTATAAGGAAGATATATCCCGATGTTATCCAGACCGGGTGAGATTTCCTCCGGTACACCCGACCTCTTTTTCAGAAGCACTATGGGGCGCTGAGGCGAAAGAAGGAGCCGCTCCGCTTTATCGTCAAAAACCGCATACCGTCTGGCCGCCTCGATATCCCTCACCATGATGGCAAAGGGCTTCGCTTCCCTCCTGTACCATTCCCTGAGTTTCGCAGTGCGTTCGAGGGTGCAGGTTATGTGCATTCCGCCCCAGCTCTTCACAACGCCTATTTTTCCACCTTTAAGCATGGATGCAAAGGCGGAAACCGGGTACTCCGCCTGCAATACCTCATCATCCTCCCCGTACAGCGTATATCGCGGCCCGTCGTCCGGGCAGGATATGGTCTGGGCGTGAAACCTTCTGTTAAGCGGGTCCCTGTACTCATTCAGGCAGTCATCACAGAGGCTAAAAGGAGCCATGGAGGTTTTATCCCTGTCATAGGGCAGGTCTTTTATGACGGAGAATCTGGCCCCGCAGTTGGTGCAGTTGATGAACGGATACATATACCTCCTGTCCGCGGGCTCAAATAGCTCCACAAGGCAGTCATCACACAGGGCAATATCGGGAGGAAGAACTGACTCTCTTTCACCACACTGGCTCTCTATTATTCTGAAATCGTCGTACGGACAATCCCCTTCCCCATAATCCACCCGGTCAATTCTGGCCAGAGGAGGAAGTCGCTCTTTGAGGGCCTCTAAAAAACCGTCTGCATCGCCGTCTATGCACACCTCCACATTGGAGCCGTTGTTTCTCACATAACCGCAAAGGCCGAGGTCAGAAGCCACCCTGAACACGGTTGGCCGGAATCCGACACCCTGAACGACTCCGTAGAGAAAAAGGCGCATGGGCAGAAATTCCCAAGGTAGTATTTATAGACTGCTGGACAGAGATGGGCATGGGAGGATGTGACAGAGAAAGGATATTGTTCCGAATATTGCTGTGGTAGCATTCAATAAAAAACTTCACGGAATGGACCATCCCAAGCATTCAGAAGAGTCTCACCGCACTAGATAGTTTATGGCCATCTCGGAGATGTCCCCGGAATACTCTCCCGTCCGCCTTATACTCTCTGTTATGTAACTGAGTGCTATTGCATTCATGCCCTTCTCCTTCATCACCATATTGTTCAATTTCTCGCATCTCGCCGCCAGTTTTTTTGTCTTCTCTATGGTGGCGTTTGCAGCCTTCATATCCTTTTTAAGCCACGAATCCACGCTGTCGGAGAACAGGGCCAGAGCCTGTTTGCTCGCCGCTTCTATCTCCTTTAAAATGGCCGGAGACGGCCTTTTCTCCATCTTCATGGCATTCTTTGCAATCCTTACAGCGTGGTCCCCTATCCGTTCCATTGTCTTGGCCACTATGAAGTAGTAAACACCGCTTTCCTGCGTAATCCCCATCTTCAGCATGGTCTCGGTGCTTCTCAGCGCAGAATTGTACTGATGGGCCACCAGCCAATACAGGCGGTCCACCTCTATATCCCTCTCCACGGAATCATTCAGAAGGGCATTATCCTCTTTTACAAGGCCCTCTATTGCGTCCGTGTGCATGGCCCTTACAAGCAGGTGCATCCTCTTTATCGTTCTTTCAAAGGGCATCTCACTGGGACTGAGAAGGTCCCGTATCTCTATAAACTTCTCGTCCTCTTCCACTATCTCAAGCCCGACGCTGTTCTGTGAAAATTGTCTTGCCACTGATCTGGCACCCTCCTCCATAACACCTCTGGAATGCAGGTTTATTACGGAGTATCCCTTAATATATGCGGCCACCAGAATTCTGAAGAGGTAATCGCTGTCCATACCGCCGGTAACATCCATATCCATCTGCCTGCGATCGCTTTCTTTTCCCGAATCGGGGGATATTATCAGGGTTCCGTCGGGCTGTGCCGTTATGTTGAGCAGGTCGTTCTTCCGTATATTCATCCTCTTTATCCACTCTTTCGGGAGGGTGATTATGTAGGACGAGCCGCCGGTCATTTGAACCTTTCTCTTTTCCATGCTATCATCCGCAGAGAGTATCTGCTGGTTTTTAAAACTTTCTATATCTCTATCGATTAGAATATAGAACTATATAGCCACCATATGCAAACATATTCTATGTCGAGAAGCCATAAATAAATACATAAATTTCGCCTCTTTGTGAAAAAACAGACGGAAATAAAGATAGAAAGGAGATGAGAAAAATGGAAAAAAAGACCATGTATATGGGTGCAACGATTGCTGTTATAGGCATAATGGTGCTGGCCGCCGTAATGGCAGGATGGGTCGGAAACACGGGCTCGAATAACAACAGCGACAACGGAACAGGGAGTACCATTATTCTTCGTACCACAGGTGCGACTTTCCCCCAGTATCAGGTACAGAAATGGATAGACACATACCAGAAGAGTAACCCCAATGTAAAGATAGAGTACGAGGGAGGTGGCTCCGGACACGGCCAGGATGCCTTCATGCAGGGGCTTAGCGAAATAGGGCGCACAGACCCGCCGGTCAGTGAAAGCACATGGAGCAAATTTGAAGACACGGGGGATATGCCGTTGCAGTTCCCGGAGGTTGTGGGTGCCGTTGTGATATCATACAACATCCCGGGAGTCGGAGATATAAAGCTCAGTCAGGATGCACTTGTGGGTATATTCATAGGAGACATAGAGTACTGGGATGGTGCAAAAATAACCGGCCAGAATCCTGGTATCAATCTGCCCCATGAGAAAATAATAGTGGTACACAGGAGTGACTCAAGCGGTACAACCGCAATATTTACCACATACCTTAGCGTCATAAATTCCACATGGGATAAGCAGGTTGGCGCAGGCAAAACAGTCCAATGGCCTACAGACGATATGGGAAGAGGACTCGGAGGAAAAGGGAACCCGGGAGTCGTTTCAACCCTTAAACAGACCGACTACAGCATATGCTACACGGAGCTTTCCTTTGCCATAGAAGAGAGCCTCCCAACAGCATACCTTGAGAACGCAGACGGAAATTACACAGAGCCAACCGATTCTTCCATACAGGCTGCTGTCGCAGGAGTGAGTTCGAATATACCTCCCCCTGATAAAGGGTACAGCGAGAATCTGAAACAACTCCTGAACGCTCAGGGAAATGACTCATACCCCATAGTGGCATTCACACACATGCTTGTGTGGAAAAACATAGACGGGAAACACTACACACACGACGATGTGACAGCCATAAAGGACTTCATGAAATGGGTGCTCACAGACGGCCAGAAACCGGAAAATCTCGCACCGGGATATGTCGGACTACCGGAGGATGTGGCAAACATCGGACTCAGCGCAATAAACCAGATACAGGGATGAGCCCAAAAACCTTTTTTATTTATCGTGACAATATGAAGAAACGCCATTCCTGACCCGAAGTCGTAGAGTCACGCATACAAAACATATTGAAAAAAAGGAGGACATGACATGAAAATCAGAAAGCCTGACCTTTTTCAGATAATCACATACCCTGCAGTCATAATCGTATTCGCTATCTTCATCTCTATGCTAATTACCTTCCTGATTAAGTCCCTGCCCGCATTCGACATGTACGGCTTCAACCTCTACGCAAAAAATGTATGGATAGCTGCAGAGAACCCAGATAATGAAAAATATGGCATTTTGGCCGCAATATGGGGGAGCATATACACATCCATCATAGCTGTGGGGGTGGCCCTTCCTCTTTCGATAGGTTACTCGATATTCGTTGTCGATTACGCTCCGAAAAAAGTCAAGAATGTGCTGATAATACTTTCGGATGTTATGGCTGGACTCCCCACCATAATATACGGGGTGTGGGCGGTCTTCTTCCTTGTACCGGCACTGAAAGATAACATCATGACCCCTCTTTACGATACTTTTTCCTTCATACCTCTGTTCTCCGAGCCGTCCATATCCGGGTTCAGCATAATGTCGGCAGGCATACTGCTCAGCATAATGGTGGCTCCCTTTGCATCGGCAATAATAAGGGAATCATACCAGATGATACCGTTTAAATACAAGGAGGCGGCGTTCTCTCTGGGTCTTACGAGGTATGAGACCACAAAACTCCTGTTCGGATACATCAAACCTGCGGTCTATTCCGGCATGATTCTCGCATTCGGAAGGGCCATCGGAGAGACCGTTGCCGTGAGCCTGGTGGTTGGAAACGCATTCAATCTCACAGCCAATATGCTTGCCCCAGGCTACACCATATCTTCGCTCATAGCAAATCAATTTGGAAACGCATTCATATACGGACACATGACATCCGTGCTGTATGCCTCCGGACTATTCCTTTTTGTAATAGGTCTTGGCGTCAATCTTCTTGGAATCTATAAGTTAAGGAGGTGGAGGAAAAATGTCGAAATTTGATATCCGAAAAATAAAGGAAAAGTTGTTCCTCGTTACCGTAGCAGCCCTAGCCATCCTTGCTGTTTTCCCCCTCTTTCATATAGTGTTCACCGTGTTTTACGAGGGAATCAGCACAATAATGGCGACTGGCCCCACTTTTATAACGGGAACCCTCGGCGAGGGGGGGATCGGCCCTGCAATTGTGGGAACCCTTATGCTCACACTGCTCTCATCCATCATCGGCATCCCGATAGCTCTGGCAGTTGGAATATATGCATACGAGTATCCGAACAGCAGAATCGGAAAGATTACGACAACGCTTCTCCAGATAATGCTGGAGTTCCCAACAATACTGGTTGGCCTGTTTGTAATGCAACTGATTGTCATCCCTATGGGAAGCTACTCCGTTATTGCAGGAGCCTTGGCACTGGCAATAATCATGATGCCGTATGTTGCAGTCTATACCGCAGAATCGATGTCCCAGATACCTTTCACATTCAGAGAAGCGGCCTTCGGTCTCGGCGTTAACAGGGCCAAATCCGTTTTCATGATAATAGCGCCCATCGCAAAAAGAGGGATACTCACAGGACTTCTGATTTCCACCGCCAAAGTTGCTGGAGAAACTGCGCCCCTGCTGTTCACGGCGGGCGGCCTTTATCAATCCTATCCTCACTCATTTACACAGCCAGTCGGTTCCATATCCCTCCTGATATACACCCTTGTCCAGAGCCCGAGCATTGCGGACCATCAGATGGCCTGGGGTGCGGCCTTGGTGCTGATGGTTATATTTCTGGCAGTCTTCATCCCCATAAGAATGAGCCTTAAGGAGGTAAAACTATGAAATCTTTGGAATATGCCATAGAAACGAGGAGACTGAACATATCATACGGAGACAACAGAGTGATTAAGGATGTGGATATGAAAATACCGAAAAAAACTGTGTTTGCCCTTATGGGGCCTAGCGGATGCGGAAAATCCACCATGCTTCGTGCTTTTAACAGAATACTGGAACTCAACAAGGATGCAAAGGTAAGCGGAGAGATAAGGCTCTTCGGAGAGAACATATACGCGCCTGGGGTGGACCCCACCGAAGTGAGAAAAGAAACCGGAATGGTCTTCCAGTACCCGAACCCATTTCCTCACCTGACAGTCTTCGAGAATGTTGCAATAGGCCTGAAATTGAACAAACTCGTAAAGAGCAGAGATGAGCTGGAGGACAGGATTCACTGGGCTCTCGAAAAGGCCGCCCTGCTGGATGAGGTTAGGGACAGACTGAAGAATTACCCCTCGGAATTGAGCGGAGGACAGAAGCAGAGGCTTGTGATAGCCAGAGCTCTTGCCATGAAACCGAAGATCCTTCTCATGGACGAGCCCACGGCAAATATAGACCCAATCGGAACGAGAAAGATAGAGGAACTGCTCTTCGAACTGAAAAAGGATTACACAATAGTTCTGGTCACACACTCCCCGCCTCAGGCTGCCAGAGTAAGCGATCATGTCGGATTTCTATACCTTGGAGACCTCATAGAAGTGGGCAAGACCGGAAAGATATTCGAAAGCCCCGGATCGGAACTTACCGAAAAATACCTTACGGGAGAACTTATTTAAGGTGATAACATGAGCGAAAAATTTCACAGAAAACTGAGCGATTTAAAGGAAGAGGTCATGGAGATGGGAGAACTGGCATCCGGTATGCTGAGTGATTCCATAACGGCCCTCAAGAACCAAGACATTGAGCTGGCAGACTCCGTAATCTCCAAAAAGAATAAACTGGCGGAGATGGATGAGGACATTGAGGAAAAGGCGCTTACATTCATAGCACTGTATCAGCCCATGGCCAGAGACATGAGAACAATAGGCTGCATACTGAAGATAATAACCTATCTGGCCAGAATCGGCAGGTACGGAAAGGACATTGCCATGACGGTGAAAGAGCTGGCAGGAGAGAAGCACATCGGAAAGCTGGTGGAAATCCCCTATATGGCCGAGAAGGCCGAGGAGATGATTCGGGATGCGCTCCGCGCCTTTGAGAACGAAACCGCCATAGATGCGGAGGCTTTCATAAGCAGGGACGACGAACTGGACAGCCTCAGATATTCCATATTTCGAGAATGCCTCACATACATGATGGAGGACCCGCAGAAAATAACCCGCTGTTCGCATTACATAATGATAGCCAGATACCTCGAAAGATGCGGGGACCACGCGTGCAAGATGGCCGAAAAGATTAACTACATGGTAACCGGTAAAAGGATGGAGATAAAATGAAAAAAGTTCTGTTCATATGCACTCACAACTCTGCGCGGTCCCAGATGGCCGAAGCCTTCCTGAATCACATGTACGGCGACAGATATACGGCGGAGAGCGCGGGAACAGTTGCCACGCAGGTGAACCCGTACGCAATAGCGGTCATGGAGGAACTGGGAATATCGATGAAAGGCCACAGGTCCAAAAGCATCGAGGAGTTCAGGGGCAGAACCTTTGATGTGGTGGTTACGGTCTGCGACAGCGCAAGGGAAGCGTGTCCCTTCTTTCCCGGAAAGGTTGTAATCCACAGGAGTTTTGATGACCCCTCCTCCTATCATGTGAAGAGAGGAAAAAACACGATAAGGGACGGGCCGGACACGGAAAAACTTGCGGTATTCAGAAGGGTGAGGGATGAGATAAAAGAGTGGATAGAAGAGGAATTTGGCCGAAGAGACATTGAGCAGACGGCCCCCTCCCTTAACCTGAACCGAAAAAGCGTGGTGGATTGAGTCGTTTCATTCACCAGCATTTTTTCTCTATTTGTGCCCGAATCACCCGTTTATTCTTCATTTCGTTCTAGGAAGTACCAATAGGACCCTCTCCGTTCCACTTAAAATTACGGCTGTAATAAGGGGAAAACTTTAAGTAGTTTTAGGCATCCCTAATAGTTAGGCACGCCTAAAAGGTGATTAGATGGATGTGAAAAAAACGATAGACATAAGAGGAAAAAGCGTTCAGGAAAGACAGCAGACGGCGAAAATAGAGAGTATGACCCTCAGGCCCGGAGAAGTGATAGAGATAATAGCGGATGACGAAAGGATGCCCGCGGTCACTCCGAAGATGGCACAGGCAATCGGAACAATAGAGGCCATCAATGTGGAAAAAAAGGAGGACGGACTTTATCACGGATACTTCAGAAGAATAGAACTCCTTTCCCTACCTGATGTGGAACAAGACGAGACGGTGGAGATTGCAAGAGTTGACGGAGGAGCGCATATCATGACTGAAGCCAGGGAGCTCGGCCTCACGCCCGGCCTCAGGGTGGTGCTGCGGAAGAAAACAGTTAGCCATGTGCACAGCGGGCCGCTCATTCTGAAGGTCGGGGGAGAGGAAATCCTCATGCCAAGAGGAATAGCGGAGAAAATATGGGTGGGAGCAGGAAGGCTTCTTGATATGGAGGGCTGCGAAAAAGGAGTAATAACCTCTCTTAAAGACCTTAATAAAGAGATGAAGGAGGGCTTTCGGGAGCTGGGGCTGAGGGAAGGAGTTGATGTTCATATCAAAGGACATGATACGTAAAAAACATATACTTTTGAGATAGGCGGAAATAATTTTGTCCTCGGAGATGGGGAATCGGCAAAGATTCTGGTTTTGCAGGAAGGGAAGACAATGCAGGCAAACTTCCTCGAAGGCGAAGGGATTGTGAAAAAGATAATGGACGGCACGGAGCTCTTTGAGAGAATGGGGGAACAGGGCATTCTGGGGGCGAAAATCGAAAGAGTCTCTCTGGAAGAGAAGAAGAGCCACAAAGATACCGGACACTTCATAACTCTCGAAGTCAAGGGCGAGTCGGTACTCCTCGGAAAGGGTCTGGCGGAAAAAATATGGGTAAGAAAGGTAAGGGGGGAATAGAGTGAAACTGAAAGACGAGTCGGTTGTGGTTTCGATATTCCCCGGACTGATATCCTCGGCCCCTCTACTGACAAGAAAGAGGTAAGGTGATGAAATGACACGGTTGGCAGAACTGAAAAGCGGAAAAAAAGCGAGAATTGTCCATATGGGTGTTAAAGGCCCTGCCGGACAGAGATATAGAGAAATGGGTATGATTTGCGGGGAGAAGGTTGAGATTGTCAGAGTCGCTCCCCTGGGAGATCCCATGGAAATAGAGGTCAAAGGCTACAACCTTTCCCTGAGAAAGGAAGAGGCCGAACTGATAATCGTAGAGGTGATGAAATGAAAGAGACGACAAAGGTAGCGCTCGCGGGAAACCCGAATGTCGGCAAAACCGTCATTTTCAACGAACTCACCGGCTCGAAGCAGCATGTGGGAAACTGGCCGGGAGTTACCGTAGAGAAAAAGGTTGGAAATTTCTCACACAAGGACGAGGAAATCGAAGTGGTGGATCTTCCCGGCACATACAGTTTGAGCCCGTATTCGATAGATGAAAGGATTGCTCGGGACTATATAATAGAGGAAAAACCAGATGCCGTGGTCAACATAGTCGATGCCTCCAATATCGAAAGAAACCTCTACCTTACCTTACAACTCCTTGAAGCAGGAGCCAATGTGGTGGTTGCCCTCAACATGATGGACGAAGCACAGAAGAAGGGGATGAAGATCGATGTGAAAAAACTCTCGGAGATTTTGAAGGCCCCTGTAATCCCAATGGTCGGCATCAAAGGTGAAGGCGTGAAGGAGTTAAAGAATGCGATATATGAGGAAGTGAAGCATCGCAGAGAGCACAGACATATGAGCATGGGGTATGGAAGGGAACTCGAAAAAGGAATAATATCTCTTGAGGAAGAGATGGCACGCTGCCCTGCGCTCAAAAAATACAGACACCGCTGGCTTGCCATAAAAATCCTCGAAGGTGACGCGGAGGCTATTAAAAAGGTCAGTGAAGCAGGGTGCGATGACCTGATTAAAGAGGCGAAAAGACTGAGAAAACAGTTCGGTCGGAAACTGGACGAAGACATGGAAACATACTTTGCGGACAAGCGGTATGAATTCGTGGACGATATACTCGGCGTTGTTCTCATAAAGGGGAAGAAGCTCTGGTCGTTCAGTGACATGCTAGATAAAGTTCTCACCCATAAAGTCTTCGGGATACCCATATTTCTCGCCATGATGTGGGCTGCTTTTCAGTTCACATTCTCCGTTGCGGTGCCGTTTATGGATGCGATAGACCTCTTCTTCGGATGGCTCGGGGACATTGCCAGAGTCTCTATAACAAACCCGGCAATCCAATCCCTTGTTGCCGACGGAATAATCGGCGGCCTCGGAAGCGTCCTGATATTCCTGCCGAACATATTCCTCCTGTTCTTTGTACTGTCTCTCATGGAAGATTCGGGGTATCTTGCAAGAGCGGCCTTCGTTATGGATAAAGCTATGTATAGAATAGGGCTGCAGGGCAAATCATTTGTTCCCATGCTTCTTGGCTTCGGCTGCAATGTGCCGGCCATAATGGCCACGAGAACCATTGAGGACAGAAAAGAGAGATTAATAACCATCCTTGTGAATCCCCTGATGTCCTGCTCGGCCCGCCTCCCCGTATATATTCTCTTTGCAGGAGCTTTTTTCATCGGTGCGGAGGGTAGTGTCATATTCTCCATGTATCTGATGGGGATTCTGCTTGCGGTTCTCATGGCCCTTCTTCTGAGAAAGGTCTTTTTCAAGGGGAAACCGTCGCCGCTTATTATGGAGATGCCCCCTTACAGGATGCCGACTTTCAAGAGCAGCGCAATACACATGTGGGAAAAAGGCAGCATGTTCCTGAAAAAGGCGGGAAGCATAATCTTTCTCGGAGTGGTTATAATATGGTTCCTCTCGACCTACCCAGGAGGGCCGGGCTCCGATATTGAAACCTCCTATGTGGCGGCAATCGGCCGTTGGGTCCAGCCGATATTTGCGCCGCTCGGATGGGACTGGAAGGCTGCAATCGCCCTGGTCTTCGGTTTCGTTGCCAAGGAAATAGTTGTCGGAGCATACGGCACCTTCTACGGGATATCGGATGCGGATGAAGGAAGTACAAGCCTGAGAAGCGAGTTACACGGTGCATTCACGCCGGTGAGCGCGTATGCATACATGGCATTCGTGCTGATATATGTGCCGTGTCTGGCGACGATAGGTGTGATTAAATCAGAGACGGGCTCATGGAAATGGACCCTCTTCGCAGTGGCCTATATGATGGGGCTGGCCTATCTTGTGGCACTTGTGATAACTGTTGTGGGCCATCTTCTGGGATTTGCATGAGGTGATAAAATGAGTGAAAAAATAAGACTAATCGGGATATACTCCGCAATAATCGGAAGCATATACATCCTTTACGGAATGTTGGAGATAATTGCATGGGCCGCAGGGGAACTGAGGTTCCCTCTTTCTCCGAGTCCGGACATATTCGCAGGTTTTATTCTCGTGGTGATTGGCTCCATCCTGCTATACCGGGTGAGAGACCTTCTGAGCATGAGATACGAGGGGCTTTCGTTCTTTTTCGTCGCCCTTATTCTCTCGGCAATCATCGGAATAATGTATCTGCTGATAATGGGAGCGGACCTTCTCGACGCAACAATAATCGGAGAGCCATGGGCATTCGACTCTGCGGCATACAATCTGCCTGCCATAGTGCTCTTTATCCTCCTGCTCCCGGGCTGGCTGATAATCAGAAAGAGAGAGGAGTTCGGTGAGTAAATGCTCAGGGAAATAAAGGAAGAACTGAATAAAGGCCCTACCAGCACGGAAGGGATCTCCGCAGCCCTGGGAGTTTCCGCCGAGAGGATTGAAGATGCTCTCAGATTGTTAATCAACATGGGAGCAATCGAAGAAGTTCCATTGGTGGAGTGCGGAGTGGAAAAAAGCGTTGCCTGTCTGTTCTGTCCGCTGGCAAAATCCTGTGGAAAAACAGGTATAAAAACATACCGGCTGACATCCACGGCATTACCCCACAAAAACAATTAAGGCCGTTACGGCCTATTTTTTATTCCCATAAGAAAACGGAAAGAAAGATAAAAAGGGGAAATGGTTTCATTTTTTTCTTCTCACGATTATCTGCATCACAACCGCCAGACCGATTACCAGAAGTGCTCCAGTTACCTCGAAGCCCGGTGTGCTGGTCCCGCCGTTGTCATCGGCCGCACTCCCGTCGCTACCAGAATCGCCGGTGGTATCTCCCGTAGTCCCGCCGCTCGTATCATCCCCGGTTCCGGAATCTGTCGTCGGCTCACCTATGGCCCAGAGATAACTGGACGCACCTATATACACCGTGCCGTCGCTTCCTATGGCCGCCGACGATTTTCCGGGAGATGGAAGGTCGAACTGCCACAGCACTTTCCCACCGGAGTCAAGCGCATATACATGGCCGGCGTACCCGTCATTGCATCCAAACACCACATTCCCTGAGGAATCTATTGCCGGAGAGGAGAGGCTCATGCTGCCTGCTGTGAAATTCCATCTCAGGGTTCCGTTGGGATAGATGGCGTATAACTGGCCGTTCTCAACCGTAAGATATATGTTCCCGTCAGTGTCCACGGCAGGAGATGAACCTATATAGGAGCCTGTGTCGAACTGCCACACCAGACCTCCGTCGCTGTTTAACTCATACAGAATCCCGTCCTGAGAGCCAAAGGTAATGTTTCCGTCCGGTGTTATTGTGGGTGCGCCCCATATCTGGCCTCCCGTTTCATACTTCCACTTCAGGGTTCCGCTGAGGTCCAGAGCATATATGCATTTGTCCGTTGAAGTTATATATACAGCGTCAGCAGTCACGGCCGGCGCACCGATTACGGTGTAATTGGTCTTGAACTTCCACTTCAGGGTTCCGTTCGAATTAAGGGCATATAGGTTAAAATCACCGGAGCCGAAGTAGATGGTCCCGTCCGGACCGATGGTAGGGGAGTTGGCATCTCCCGCACCTTCTATGTGATATGTCCAGTTCAGGGTTCCGTTAGGATGTAGGGCGTAGAATGCCCCGTTGGCATCTCCGAAGTAAATATCGCCGTTGGCCGCGAGTGCAGGGGTTGCGCCCACGGTGTGGTCCGCCATGCCTACAGTGTCCTCCGTGCTGTACTTCCATTTCTGGCTGCCGTCGGGGTTTATAGCATATAGGGCCTGATGATGCGAGCCGGCATATACGGTTCCGTCCGGGCCGACCACCGGTGAAGTCGTAACCTCGTCCTCAAGAAAAGCCTTCCATTTTTCACCTCCCGGGTTATCACCGATTCCGTACGTGCTCCTTCCGGTATTGTGGGAATCACCCTGAAATGCGGGCCACTGGGAGTCTGCCAGAGCATGGGAGCTGTTCGCGGAAACAAGCAGGGTTGCCCCCATGCCGGAAAAGAGCATGAGAGCGATTATTAATCCTGTTAGCAGTTTTTTCATTCATACACCTACCTTTAATACTATGGGAGAGAATGCGTAAAGGAGTATTTATTAATTTGCACTGCACATATAGCGCAAGCTTTTTAATCCCCCAAACCATTTCATTCGACACAGGAGGGTGTTATGGACACCTACGAGAGGATAATATCGATAATCTGCGAGGATATGCCAGACATCGGCAGGTTCGTCGTGGACAAACAGCTAAAGGATCTGAGGATAGACCGAGCACACATAAGCGAGAGTGACATCCCGCGGATTATAGAGGCCATAGTCAAGGTATTCTCCGCCTTCGGGGAGAAAAAATCAGACAGAATACGGAAGAGGCTGATTAAAGAAACCGGAGTAGTTCTCGCCATAAGCCGGGAGCCAAGCGCCCACAAAAAGATAGATATGCTTACGGACATCGGAAAGGCCGCCTTCTATTCCGGGGACTACGCAGAGTCCCTGAAAACTCTAAAGGAAGCGTGGAATATCTCACGGAAAATGGATTTTAAGAGGCTTGTTGTGACAGTGGCCATAGAAATGGCTCAGGTGGAAATGAGAATCAAATCCTTCGAAGAGGCGAAGAATCATCTCTTCATTGCGAGAAGAATAGGGGAAGAGATATACGACCAGAAAAGCCTGCTGAAAGTGGAGTACGGACTGGGCGCTCTGGCGTGGTGGTCCGGAAACTACCTCAGCGCACTGGAACACTTCGAGAAGGCAATACGGGAAGGGACGAAGATAGGAGACCATTACACAACCGGCATGGCCTGCATGGGTGCGGCCAATGCCCACAGTGAACTCGGCGACCCTCAGAAAGATATTGAATATTCGGAGATGGCGCTGGAACATCTGGAAAAGGCCGGAGACAAGCGAGAACTTGCAAAGCTCTACACCAATCTTGGTGTTCCGTACGAGGAAATCAGGAACTACGAGATAGCGGAAAAAATGTACAATAAGGGGCTTGAGCTGTCGATGAAAACAAATTACAGGGGAATGGAGGCATGGTCCCTCTCGAATTTATCAGCTCTTTACACCAACACAGGAAGATTTAAAGAAGCGGAAGGTGCAGCCCTGAAGTCCATGAAAATCTTCAACGAAATGGAGGATGAAACAGGGCTTGCCATAGCCACGGGCATGCTGGCCAGCCTCCACATGCGGGCAGGAAACATCGAGAACGCGAAGGAGGAATACGAAAGAGCCATAAAACTCAAAAGAAGGGGGGACAGCGGCTTCGGCCTTGCCAGCTCGCTTGAAGAATACGGTGAACTGCTGATGCGTAGCGGGGATGAAGCCGAAGGTAGGACGAGACTTTCCGAAGCCGCAGAGATATACAGAAAGATAGGCAACATGCAGAAAGATATGGAGTGCAGGTCGAAGATGTAAACACGACTGCATCACCATTCTTCCAACAATAAGGTTATATAGCGGACTTCATCTATGCATGACTGTGCAGATTTAGTGATACCATGAAGTCGGGAAGAATTATATCGGCCCTGCTGTCCGCTCTCATACTTATGACGGTATTTGTCCCCGTCTTATCCACTGCCAGCGGTGAGGCCCAGTCTTTTGCCATTTATCCAGAAAAAATCTATATTGTTCCCGGTGACTCGTCTCTCTTCTCCATATCCTTTTTGAACAACAATGCCAAAGAGACCACTTTTTCTGCCGATATGATCAGCCTTAATCCGCGCATGTCATGGAATCTTATTCTGGATAACAAGAGCGTGAAGACGGTCAGCGTGCCCCCTGCCAGTTCCATCAGCGCTCTGCTCTCCATCTCGGTTCCGGCCACCATGCCAATCGGCATATACTCCTTTTCCCTGAAAATAAGCGGGGATGCGGATGCCTATCTCAACGGAAGCGTTGTTGTGGAAACCCCCGTACTCTCTCTCTCTTCTCTGGAGATTCGTCAGAATGGAGGCTATGTTACCTTTAGTCTTAATATTACCGCTGCGGGAAATGTGAGTGCCAGCAATGTTGTCGTATCGCTGTATATAGACGGGAAGATAAGCGATTCCATGAAGTTCGACAGGGTTCCCACGGACTCCACACTTCCCATTTTTATGAGAGGGAGCATGGGCCCGGGCACTCATTCTTATAAAATCACGGCCGCAACTATTGACGGTTATTCTCCGGTTCACATCTCCGGGACAGAGGTTATCAGCCAACCGGCCCGAACACCTTCCTACCTCCCGTACTTTTTCCTTTTCGTTCTTGTGGCCCTCACCGGGGTTTCCCAATTCATCCGCCTGAAAAGAAGGAAGGCGAGGCTTGTACGCGCAAACTCAAAAATCTCGCTGAGGCCCGACGAAATGCTTCGCATGGACTCCAAGGAGGGGGAAGAATGAGAGAGCGTCAGATATTGAAGGGACGGCTTCTCGTTGTTTCCCTGATACTTCTTCTGATAATGGTCCTGCCATCAGTTTTTTCACCTATCTTGAAATCACCGTTTTCCGTTGACCTGCACGGAGGAAGCGAACTTTCTTATGCCGACACGGACGGAGACGGCATTCCCGATGTGAAAGAGATATACTAATACGGCACGAGCCCCACCTCTAACGATACGGACGGAGACGGTATGCCCGATGGCTGGGAGATAAACAACCGGCAGTGGATAGAATCCGCCGGTGTGTGGACACTGAACCCCACCTCCCCTCTTGATGCGGCAGAGGATACGGATAACGACGGACTCGTCAATCATGCGGAGTTCCTGAACAGAACCTCTCCCAATAATCCCGATACGGACGGAGACGGTATGCCCGACGGCTGGGAGGTGTTCAACGGCCTGAACCCTCTGGACCCCGACGATGCGGCAGGAGATATGGATTCGGACGGCCTTCCGAACCTTTCGGAGTACCTGAATCATACCGAGGCAAACAACTCAGATACTGATGGAGACGGCCTTCTTGACGGCGCAGAGGTGCTTATTTACGGCACCAACCCTCTTTCCCCGGATACGGACGGAGATGGAATGCCCGACGGCTGGGAAATCGATAATAATTTCAACCCGCTCTATCTTGCGGATGCCGGAGAGGATGCAGATCACGATATGCTGACAAACCTCGGAGAGTATCTCAATTCAACAGACCCATGGAATCCCGACACGGATGGCGACGGCATGCCGGACGGCTGGGAAGTACTGCACGGATTCAATCCGCTGAATCCCGACGATGCGGAACAGGATGCAGACAAAGACGGCCTCTCCAATATTGCGGAGATGCGGCTGGGTACCGACCCGCACAACAATGATACCGATTCCGACGGCCTTATCGACTCCGAGGAACTTATTTACGGCACAAATCCGCTTATCCCAGATACGGACGGCGAGGGAATAAAAGACGGGACCGAGATACACGGCGTTATCAGCCCCCACTATCTCAATACGACATATTTTACCAATGCTACGAATATGGATACCGACAACGACGGGCTGAGTGATTATGATGAGATTTTCAGATATTTTACCGACCCCAACAACCCGGACAGCGATGGTGACGGCCTGTTTGACGGTGTTGAGATTGACCCCCAGAGATACGATGCAGAGCCGACCAATGCCACCAATCCCGACACGGACGGAGACGGAATGCCGGACGGATGGGAGTACTACAACGGTGTTTACTATATTAATCACTGGAATCCCGACCCGAATAATCCGGCAGATAAAAACGAAGACCCGGATAAAGACGGCTTAACCAATTATGATGAGTATCTGCTGGGAACCGACCCGAATAATAACGATACCGATGGCGACGGAATGCCGGACGGATGGGAGGTCTATTATTTCCTTAATCCACTGGACCCATCGGACGCATATCTTGATAACGATGCCGCCGGAGAGGACGGGGGCATATACTACTGGGTTAATCTCGTGGAATATCAGCACAATACCGATCCGAATAATCCAGATACTGACTTTGACGGGATAATCGACCCGCTGGACCCTTACCCGAACAATCAGAGGGCGGACGCAGGCTGGCCTTACCCCTGGTTGATGGGCACTATTTCTCCCGATGTACTAATGTTTAACATAACGACAGATGGAACATCCGGCTCCGCTCGGTACTGGCGCCTTGCCTCATTTGACAGATACGACGGCTATTGGTGGTACCCATCCGATGGAAGTGACCCATATGCCGGTACGCCCCTAAGCTCCGAAGTGGACGAAAACAAATACCCCGGGGTTGAGCATACTTACAGCGTGCAATTAAATGGAACTCTTTTCAGCCCCTCTTCAAGCTCGCTGACCCTCATAAATACCGATGGCATTATTCCCACGGCTCTTCATACAATTTCGGTGAATGGCTCCGGCCTCAGATATTACAGCCAAACAGAGGCGTTCCAGAGCGGCGGCGTACAGAACTATACATTTGCGGCCAGAACATATCAAATAGATAAAGGAGACCTTAAAATAGGGGGCGTTCCTCTCTATGAAACAGGCCTTCTTACTCTGCCTCAGGTTCCAGATAGACTGATTAATCTGGCTTTTAATATCACCGAGAACGAGAGCAGCGTCTATGGAAAGGTATCCGCTATTACAGAATTTTTGAGGATGAACTACGAATGCAATAATACCACCGTGCCAACGCCTGCGGGTTATGATGCCGTTGATTGGTTTCTATTTAACAGGAGAGAAGGGACTTCCGCAGACTTCGCATCCGCGTTTGCACTTCTTGCAAGGTTAAACAATATCCCGACCAGAGTGGTTTCCGGATTCCGCAGTGGCGAAAGCACAGACGGCACCCACTATTCAATCCATAAAGATGACCTGCACTTCTGGGATGAAATTCTTTTTTATGAGATGGGGTGGGTAGAAATAGATGTTACATCTCCGTGGCTCATCGGCCCCGGGGACGGTGCGCCTCCCGGTGAAAATTGCAGCATAATCGCCCCTCCCGTTGACATTATCCCCCAGTACACAACACAAAAAGATACAATCATAGGCATAACTTCCGTGAGTTCGAACACTGCGGTTCGCGGCGAGGGGCAAATGATTGTGGAAGGATTTGTAAGAGACAGCAAGGGAATTTATGTCACGGACCTGCCTATATCCATATTTGTCAACGCTACTAACTCTTCTTCCCTGGTTCGTATCGGTTCCGTAAGAACCGACAGCTACGGTCATTTCAGAGCCATCTGCCTTATCCCATGGAATGTTACACTCGGATTAAACTGGATCAGAGCAAGAGCTCACGGCCTCAATCTCGATGGAACTTCTTTCCTCCCCTCATGGAGTTTGATCTATCCAGAGCCGCTTCTTCTGATGGCCAAATCATACATAAATTTTGAAGCGCAATCTTTCGTAGACGACGGGGGTAATCTGCCTCTGAGTGGCACACTGGAGGACGGAAACGGAAACAGATTTGCCGACTCTATGATTACTGTCTTATGGGATTCAAGAATCGTTATGAATGTTACTACCGATACGGACGGGAGTTTTAACACATATTATCATATAAACGATACGGCAGCATATCATGAGCTGAAACTTACATACAACGGTTCGGAATTCGTTTATCCCGCTGTATTGCAGCAGCAAATAGCAGTAAAACACAACCTGACGCTCAATATTACCAGTATTACTGAAAATGTTTATGCGGGAAGCGGCCTGGTTATTACTGGTGTTATTCTGGACAATAATACAACTACCTCGCCGGCGGATACTTCCATAACTGGGATGTGGCTGTTGTACGAGAACGATTATGTGGGCCACTCCGATATCAATGCTACCGGCCACTTCGAGCTCAATTATACGATTCCCGCAGACACCATCCCCGGGAAAAAGAACATTGCCATTTATTTCATTGAAAGCGATTTCTACCACTACATTTACCTTCAGAACAACATTACCGTGTACGGAAACTGCACCATCTTCCTTAACGATGCGGAAGGGGTCAGAAATCATAATGTTAGCATTACCGGCCAGATAAGAAACATGCAGAGCATTTCCTTAAGTGATATGACCGTTGCCCTTTATGTAAACAATATTGCGGTGGGAGACGGAATCACCGATTCTACCGGCACCTTTTCTATCTCCTATCATATTCCCCCGGATACTCCCGGAGGCCCGATGGCCATCTCTGTCACAACCGAATTACAGAGGAATTATCTGCCGGCAGTTGCCAATGCCACTATTAATGTTATGGTACCCACGACAGTCAATCTGACTCCTGTCACTGGCATGGCCGGTGCCAGTATTAATATAAGCGGTGTTCTTGAAACCGAACTCGGGGAGCCGGTGGACGGTGGCCAGATAGCCATCCTCTGGAATCACACATCCCTCGGAGATGTCCCGGTCCGTAACGGCACTTTTTGTAAGATATACAACATTTCCATAACCGACTCAAAGGGGCTCATTCCGATTTATGCGGCCTTTAACGCCTCTGGCTTCTACCTCAACAGCACGGGGAAAGGAATTGCTACGATTCTGTCCGCCACATCCATTGACCTTTTGTCAGTGAGCCGGGCGGTCGCCGGGAGAAACCTCACTATTTTCGGCAGAATCTACGAGAAAGACCTGTCTCCTGTTTCCGGCGCACGGGTATGGATTGATATGGAAAGAGGGGGGTGGACGGCCATCGCAGGTGCTAACGGCACCTTTGCCTCTGTTCATCGCGTCGCCAATCTATCCGCTGGCCATTATAGGCTCCGTCTTGCATTCAACGGCTCTTCGCAGCGGTATTTACTGGCATCATCCGCCGAAAAGGACATGGTGGTAATGGAAGAAGGTAGAATAATCCCTGTCATACCGGATAGCATAAGCGGCGCAAGCTTCGAGATGAGGGCACAACTGGTGGGACAGAAAGGTGAAGCCCTTGCGGGCCAGAAGGTAACCGTTGTTGCCAACAGGAGCTATACCGCAGTCACCAACAGCACGGGCTGGATCAATCTTCCGGTGTTCTTTTCAGGGAACGCAAGCGGAGTGATGAACATAACCATTATGTTTAATGGGACCGAACTATACCTTCCGACAGCTGCCAATACCACTGCATACAGGCCAATAACAGGAACTGGAACGGCGGGCTCGTCCGCAGTTATGGGCCTCTCCATTGTACTCTTAATTGCCGCTGCCGGCGCTGCGGCCATTCTCCTGATACGAAAAAACAGGCTCAAAGCCATAAAAGACGCCATGGAACGCGCAATATACCACCTTGAAATAAGGGACGACTATCACCGCATCGTATTCGAGACATACCGGCATCTGATAAAACTCCTGAAGAGATACGGTTATCTGAAAAAGGACTGGGAAACCGTAAGGGAATTCCAGCAGGCGCTCGGAGATGCTCTGCAGGGAGTTTCGGAGAAAAATCTCATGAGCATATTCGATATCTTCGAGGAGGCCAGATACTCTTCACATAAACTTGGAGAAGAGGAGGCTGCAGAGGTTAAAAGAGCATTCGAGGCATTCAGAGACGAAATCGCACGGGTAATGGAGGAAAGAAAATGAAATTGAACAGGTGGATACGCCCTGCAATAACCGCTGTCATACTTCTTCTTGTGGTTCTATACCCGATTATTACATTCAATGCCTCCGCTCCCCTTCTATCCACATCTGCGGCCCCCGGCGGCCTCCATTCCTTCAGAGAGATTGCATCATCCGACTCCACTTTCGTCTCAATCATCTCTTCACCTGTGGTTCTGAACGATGTTCATGTTAAGGAGAAGAACCTTTATCTGGGAATAGGGGTGTCCAGAGAGATAACACGGGAGGAAATGGCCGCTCTTTCCGGCTTCCTTACGAGAGGGGGAAATGTTCTGATTGCCGATGATTCCACAGGGGCAAATCCTCTTCTTTCCTATCTCCTTTCCGGACAGAACAGCAGCATCACATTCAGCGGTCACAGGGTCCTTTCCGAGTATAACGCGGGAAACCCCGAAATGCCGCTTGTGAATGCCACATTATTTATCCGCTCCCGGGGAAACATGAGCACGCACACCGTTGTCCTCAACGGAGCCACCAGTCTCCTTATCGGAGGGGATGTTCAGATAATCTCCAGAAGCAACCGCAGTTTTGTCGATTACAACGACAACGGTGTGGTGGATGCGGACGAGAAGGAGAATGCCATCACCATGGCAATGGCCGATGTTGGAAAAGGAAGACTGCTGGTTATCTCCGACCCGGACATGTTCACAAACGAGATGATATACCGCCAGAACAACAGTGACTTTGTAAAAGATATTGTCGCCGACCTTGCAAACGGCGGGATTGTCTACTGTGATGACAGCCTTCACAGCACGGCGTTTACAATTGCCGGTTACACCATAATGGTTAGCACCACATATCCATACGACCTGCTCAGCACCTCCATAATTCTGCTTATCTCCTACATTGCGGTCATTCTCGTAAGAGACCCGGAGATATGGGAGCATAAATACAGGCCGGACCGTTTCATTCCCCGGCCGGAGTATAATGAGGAAAGACGGCGCGATCTCCGCTGGTCTGCCAGAGCCATGGAACTGGCCGCAAAAAGGAATCTTACCATAGAAGAGGCGGAGCAGAAGATGAAATCCGGGAGGCACGACTGATATGATGATTAACAATTCAAAAAAGAGAAGAGGAGGATAGAAAAATGAATGAGAAAACAGAGGTAATAGAAAAAACTCCGAGAGAAAAGACACTTAAAAAGTCAAACTCCGAGGAGATACGGTGGGTACACTCCATGACCGAAGCCATACGCAGAGAGGTGGCCAAGGTAATTGTCGGAAAAGAGGAGGTCCTTAAGATGGTGGAGGTGGGAATCCTCTCCAGCGGGAACATCCTGTTCGAAGACTTCCCCGGCCTTGCAAAGACTCTCATGGCCAATACCTTCGCCAGAGCGCTGGGCTCCGACTTCAAGAGGGTCCAGTTTACACCTGACCTTCTGCCGTCGGACATAACCGGGACCGCCATCTACAACGAAAAAGAGATGAGCTTCGAGTTCGTGAAAGGGCCGATATTCACCAACATCCTGCTGGCCGATGAGATAAACCGCGCCCCTCCGAAGACGCAGGCCGCACTTCTGGAGGCGATGCAGGAGAAACAGGTAACAACCGAGGGAAAGACGCACAGACTCTCCCCCCCATTCATCGTTATGGCAACGCAGAACCCGATAGAGTACGAGGGAACATACCCGCTACCAGAGGCCCAGCTGGACAGATTCATAATGAAACTGAGCGTCGGATATCCCACCGTCGAGGACGAGGACGAAATACTGAAGAGAAGGGCTATCAGAAAGAAGGATGATGTGGATGTGAGTGCGTTACTCGGCCCCAAAGAGGTGGTTCAGATGCAGGAAGCCATTGAAAAGGTGCATATCACACCTGCCATAAGGAGGTACATGGTGAACATCGTCCACGAAACAAGGAATGATGTCAGAGTGGTCGTCGGAGCCAGCCCCAGAGGCTCGCTGGCCCTGTTCAAACTGGCCCGTGCCTATGCCGTGGTGGAAGGGAGAGATTTCGTGACCCCGGACGATGTGAAGGCCATTGCGTCCCCCGCTCTCGTCCACAGGCTCATCCTGAAACCGCAGGTTAGGATTAAAGGACTGAGCTCGGAAGATGTTGTAAAGGAGATTCTCGAGAAGGTTGAGGTCCCTACCGTTTAAGGGCGGATAAGGTATGAATGTGAGGGAACAAAATGTGGACGCGTAAGAGTGCTCTGGTGCTTGCAGCCGGCATAACGGCCTATATGCTGTCGCTCATGATGAACGATACCCTTCTTGCAGGGCTTGGCACCTCGCTCATTGCATATCTCATTCTTGTCTCCTTCACGCGCCGCTCTCTGGAACTACTGCCTATGGAAGAATTGAGCTCCCGGGCAAAAACCTTCGGTGTTGTTCGGGTGGAAAGAGATATTTCCTCCGATAGAATATTCGAAGACGGAGAGATAGAGGTTACTCTGAAAATAAAAAGCACCGGAGGGACGGGGCTTGTGGAGATATGGGACCATCTGCCGGACAGGGTAAAGATAAAAAGCGGGGACAATCACGCCATCATCAATCTCTCCGAGGGGCACAACATCATAAGATACACGCTGGAATGCCCGATTATGGGGCCCTACACAATCGGCCCTCTCATGCTCAGGAAGGGTGATTTCTCCAGCATGTTCTTCGAGGAGGACAGGACAGAAGAGTACTCGGATTTCATCGTTCTTCCCAGTGTGGAGGAGATAAAGGATGCGAGAATTCGCTCCAGAACCCCGAAACTCTTTTCCGGCACCGCAACACTGAAACAGCCCGGCCCCGGCTACGAATTCTATGCTCTCAGGGAGTACAGGCCCGGCGACTCGTTCAGGGATATTAACTGGAAGGCGTACGCTCGTTCGAGGGAGTTGCTGGTAAATGCAAGGGAGAGGGAGGCAATCTCCGACATAATGATAATGGTGGATTCGAGGGAAGGGACGGAAACAGGACCTCTGAATAAGACCTCCAGAATCATAAATGCGAGAGCGGCGGCAAGCCTCGCCTCATACTTCATCAAGGGAAAGAACAGTGTCGGCCTGACAATATACGGCGACGGAGTGCACATGATGCAGCCGTCCACAGGAGAAAGGCATCTGGACAAAATCATGAGTTCTCTCGCGACAATGACGGCGGCGGGAGACACCGGACTGGAAGCGGCGGTTTCTGTGGTCGCACCGCACATCCCTTCGAGGTCACCGGTTATAATCGTTTCGAACCTTGAGGGAGACAACAGCGTAATAGAAGGAATCGAAGCGCTTCGGTCAAGAGATTTTCCGGTTGTGGTGGTCTCTGCCAGCACTCTTGATATTGAGAAGGAAACGGGTAATATAGACAAGAAGGATTACGATGTCCTGAAAGAACACCGCACCGCACTGATAGAATTCCTGAGACGCGAGAGCGCAAGCGTGGTAGACCGGAAGGTTGATGAGCCGCTTCAGATAGCACTTCTGGAGGTGATGCAGTGAGCGAGAACACGGAAGAAAGAGCAAAGAGGTATGAAATACTCGTTCAGACACTGGCCCTTATCTTCCTTCTGGCGGTTGTCTGTATAAGTTTCTACATACACTATCTGTTCGGCCATTATCCTTCCTATCGGGATTTTCTGAACAATGAAAGAATATATCTTATTCTTTCGGTTATAGAGATAACAGCTGGCATATGGGCCATCTTCGGCAGAAGCCTGCCGTTCCTTCTGTCATCATCGGCCCTCCTGCTGATTGGCATAATCTCGGAGAATCGGGAGGCACCTCTTTATCTTACTCTGGTATTCTCCGTTTTCTTCATAACCTACTTCGAACTGGCACACCTTGGCATCAAGCTCTCGCACACTGGCAAGAACGAGGAGGCACAGAATCGACCATATGTGGTTCGAACATACCTTCGCTCTCTCAGTGTTATTCTGATCCTGACCGCGGCATTCGTATTCGCCTCGGTGGAAATACACTCATACATAGAAGGATACGATATTGCCATGTTTCGCACGGTCTACGGATTCATGCTTGCCTCGGCTCTCCTCTTTCTTGTCCTGCTCGGAGTCCGTTACCTTGCGAGGCGATTTATGGTAAAATGATTATTTCCTCTTTAAAACCACAGTGAGGCCCCGGACTTCCACGAGTTCCGCGCCGGTCCTTTCGGCCAGTTCTGCGGCCACTTCCTTCCTCCCTCCGGAGGAGCGGAGCATCTTTATTTTTACAACCCTCTTTGTCCGTATCTGCTCCCTGAGTTCTTCTATAAGGGAGTCGGTTATCCCGTTCTTTCCGACATGCAATGTTACCGGAATATCGCCCGTGTTCATTCTTTCACCTCTTTTTCTCCTGTTTCATCGTTCCTGTTACTCTCTTCTCCCCGGCCCTTTTCCAGCGTTCCATTTGCGCTGGAACCATACGGGAAGCGGTATATTCGGCCGCAATTTCCGCAGGTTACGGAGATTTTTCCCATGTTTAGCCGATATGTTGAGTTCCGTCCAGGCACCAGAAAGGCCCCGCATTTCCTGCAAAAATGACGCCTATAAATGCCAAGGCTAAGATTGTACCTCATAGCTGTCTTTCTGGCCAAATAAACATACCTGTCCGCCCGGTCCTGCCGTGAGTTCATGGCTTCTTTTTCCGCAAGCTCGAACAGGCTGGCAATCTGGCGTCTGGCCATTCGTCTTTCAAGGCTCTTTTTTCTTCTGCGCTTCGACACGACCGTGCGATGTTTTGCTCATTAATAAAGGTGAGTGTTATAGTCAAAGACATAACTTCCTAGGCTAATGAGTCTCTGACTAGCGTCGCTGACCTGACAAAAACCGTTCTGAAATCATAAGTTAATAAAGTCAGGGCGGCGACTATAAATACCACTTTTCGTTTCATCCGTTCAAGCGGGGGTACCCGAGCGGCCAAATGCCAGGTAGTAAACTACCACACATCTGCTCCTGGCAGACCAGAGGGGCAGGGCTTAGGACCCTGTGGTTAGTCCTTCGAGCGTTCGAATCGCTCCCCCCGCACCATAACGGTCACGATTCCCAAACCTTTAAATCCTTCCTGTTCTATATCAATTCGTGTGCGATATAGGTTTAGAACACGGCCAATCCCATTTTCATTACGGTCCAGACCTTCCATTTGAGGAAGAGCTTTTTATTGATGCATTAGACCCCACGAACGGCATGAGGGACACCGATGGAGACGGAATGCCGGACTACAAAGAAGTCCATTACGAGGACTTCTACCCCTTCATTGTCAACTGGGCCAACGACCAGCACAGGCAGAACCCGGAGGATTTCAATGCAACGGAGTACCTGAAGAACCAGTTCAACCCGTTTGTGAGGGAGAATATACCGCCGATGCTTCTTTCCATGTCTGTAACAACCGTAACCGAGGATGTCTATACATGGGTTGGCTGCTGCGGTGTCGGAGTCAATATTTGGACTGGCTGGAACACATACGCCGACATAAGAGCGAGGATATATGATGTCGGCGGCTTATCATCCGTTAAAATCTCCGGCCCCGGCGGCACGGTAACATTCTCTTCCCTCCATAACGGCTGGTACAACACAACGATAGATGTGGGCTTCTGGGAGGCCGCAACGGAGTACACAATAAAACTCGATGCCAAAGATAATGCAGGCAACGAGCTCACATACGATTACACGGTTAAGGGACTGTTCGCCGGCGTGCTGGACTTCATAAAGGATATATGGGATGCGGTTGCAGGGGCGTTAAACAAAGCGTGGGAGGCTGTGAAGAGTGCGGTGGATTTCATCGTCGACTTTGTTGTAAACTTAGTTAAAAAGATGATAAATATGGCCTTGAGCCCTGTGGTTGATGCGATTTCAGGGTGGATGCGCGAATTTGCAGAAATTATACAGCAACATTTCATAATGTATCGGATAAATGCTTCTTCACATGATAGCAACCATATCCTGGCCTCCGCCCATAACAGTGAGACGGATGGCTATGACCCTAATGTAGGTCTTACCGGAGACGCTGAGGCCTTTTCCGCAATTATTAGATTTATCATGTGGCCGGTTTATGCGTTATCCGCAATAGTTTATGCGATGTATGCAATCGAAGCAGTGGTTAAAGCATTTACTGGAGGCGCAGAACAAGTTGCGGGGATGCTGGGTGGGACGATTGCAAAAGTCGTCTTAGCCTCGGTTGTGGGTGTCGGTATTTCTCTGGCTACCATAGGTGCCATCAGTCTTAGTGTTGATTATGTATTCTCTTTTCTGGGGCTGGGCGAGTCGCTTAGTATAGGCCATGAGGTAACTGAAATCTTCGCGCAGTTAATCTACTGGCTGGTTGAGCACGGCAAACTTGTTCCTTCTATGGTGTTTGCGCTGCTCGGTTTGATATTTTCTATGGTAGCAGAATCTACGGGCTCTGGCTTGGCCTTATTGGTAGCTGATATTATATCGCTAATATCCGTTTTATATTCCGGCTATACGCTCATTAAAGGAAGTAACTTCGAAAAAGCATTAAAAGAGTTCTTTCCGATAACCGATTTGCTCAACTCCCTGATTACTATAAGCTCTTTTGCACTGGTTCCGTTAGAAATCCTCTCTCACAAAGATCTCTACTTCCAGGAGGGTTGAAGATGGGTAAGGGAAGGCTCATTCTAATCTCGCATGCGCCTTCAAAGATAAGGGTCATTCTTTCATCCGCAGTCTTCATTTTTGCGTTTGGAGTAGCCATGCCTATCTTTTTTCATGGTTTGATAACTCGTTTGATCGCTCCGGGAAACTACAACCTGAGGGCAATTGAAAGTTACCTTGTACTAATCCTTCTAACAGTGGTATTTGTTTTCGCAATGGGAATCTCTCTCATGCAGAACAGCTACAGAGTCTATGAAAACGGCCTCACCTTGATGTATCCTAACTTTCTAAACTGGCTCTTTCATAACAACAAAAAAGAGGGGAAATTCGTCAGATGGGAGCAGATGCTCGGGTATGTCCGGCTTAAATCTGATGAAGAAAGAGCAAGAGAGAAGAAAGATGATGGAGATGTGGTCACGGTCTTTTACTGGAATTATGAGAGGTTTGCCATATCTATGGAGATGTTCGGGGAGGATTTAAAGGATGTGGATGTGGTAGAAAGGGAACTGATAAAGCACGGAGTAAGACCTGCCCCAAGGATGTGCCCAGGCTGTGGAAAAAAGTTGCTCGGCTTCGATTATCTCTATAATCGCTGCGAGAACTGCAGGACAGAGATATTCAAACTGCCGGATGGTGCGAAGATAATGCCGTGGGTTGAGCGGCATAGAAAGATGAAAGAGATGCGAAGAAGAAAGGAGATGAACATCGTGCCAGAAATCCGCACCAAGTAAGTTATATGAAATTAAGTCTATGTGGTGATTCCCATGCCCTCACTCCATATCCGCAAACTGAAAGGCTCACACCGCAGGCGTTTAAAGAGCCCTGTGGCCGAAGTCTTTAAATAGTTTTCTCTAGTATTAGCCTTGAGAAGCATGGTAGTAAGAGCAGAAATATACATATCCGGCAGAGTCCAGAAGGCGGGTTATCGTGACTTTATAGATGAAGTTGCTTATTCCCTTAGAATCAACGGATATGTGAAAAATCTCGAAGATGGGCGCGTGGAGCTTATCTGTGAGGGCGAGAAAGAGGCGATAGAAGCCCTCATCAAATCAATAAATATCGAAGAGTACCCCATTCGTGTAGAGGACATCTCCGTAACATATGGTACCCCCACTGGAGAGTTTAAGAGTTTTGACATAATCAGAGAAGAGGATATTACCCTCGCCACTTATGAAAGAATGGATCTGGCCGCCAGATATATGCGGCAGATGAACAATAACCTAGGCGAGAAAATTGATACAGTTGGGAATAAGATAGATATCCTCTCCGAAAAAACTGATACGGGCTTTTCCGAACTTGGAGAAAAAATAGATACCGGTTTCTCAGAACTCGGCAATAAGATTGATAAGGTCGGCCAGAAAGTTGATGTAGTCGGCAATAAGATAGATGTCCTTTCCGAGAAGACGGATAAAGGCTTCTCAGAACTCGGAGAGAAGATTGATAAGGTCGCCGAAAAGGTTGATACTGTTGGCAACAAGATAGACACCCTTTCCGAGAAAACAGATAAGGGCTTTTCCGAACTCGGTGAAAAAATAGACAACAATTCCACAGAATCAATTATAAGGCTTGATACCATCGGCTATAACACCGGGGAATTGAACGAAAAAATCGATAATATGTCACTGGAACTCCCGGTTGTGGCCGAGAAGGTGGACAGGTTCAGAGAAGATACCATCGGGGCCTTTGGTGAACTGGACCGGAAATACCATGTGATTTCTCAGAATCTCGAGAGGTTGAACAGCAACATAGAGAAGATGGTGGACGACCTCGGAATTTTGATCCGGGAATTCGTGGAAGAAAAAAGAAGAAACGAGGGATTGAAATAATCGTTTTTCCCATCGGGCAAACTGTCCTATCCCGAAATTATTTTACAGTCCGTTTCGGTATGGGTATGACAAAGCTAAACCAAAAGAAAATCGAATGGATTATCCGAGAAATCGAAAAAGGCCGCTCCATGTCCACAATTGCAAGAATCCAA
>JAJSAE010000087.1 GCA_024281315.1 archaeon
AGACCCCGACCAACCCTCTTCTGAAGCTGTGCGACATAGAAGAAATATCGAATATGGCCCGCGAGAAAGGAATCCGTGTGTTGGTCGACAATACCTTCGCCACTCCGTATTTTCAGAAGCCTCTGAGGCTCGGTGCGGATATTGCGCTTCACAGCACGACAAAGTATGTTAACGGGCACAGCGACTCCGTGGGGGGTGCAATAATGGTTTCGGACGAAGAACTCCATGAGAGGCTGAAATACTGCCAGAACGCTGCGGGAGCCATCCTTTCGCCCTTTGACAGTTATCTGACTCTCAGAGGGATAAAGACCCTTGCGTTGAGAATGAGAGAACACGAAAAGAACGCCGTGAAAGTTGCGGAATATCTGGAATCCCATCCGAAAATAAAGCGGGTTTTTTATCCGGGTCTGGAAAGTCATCCCCAGCACGAGCTGGCGAAAAAGCAGATGAGCGGCTTCGGAGGGATGATATCGTTTGAAATCAATGGCGGAGAGAAAGAGGCCGTAAGATTTCTGGAAAATCTGAAGCTTTTTGCCCTCGCGGAAAGTCTGGGTGGCGTGGAATCGCTTATAGAAAGCCCCGCTCTGATGACGCATTCCGCACTCCCTCGCTAGGAAATGGAAAAAATAGGTATCTCCCGCTCGCTGATACGGATGTCCGTGGGAATTGAAGAGATCGGGGACCTGATAGAAGACATTGAGAGGGGATTGAATAGCATATGAGGAAACTATGGAAGTGAAGTATATGGAAGAAAAAGAGACCAGAAAAACCGAATTGAAGATCTCCGGCATGTCGTGTGCCACATGCGCCGTATCAATAGAGAATTCGCTGTCACATCTGGAGGGGGTCCATCTTGCAAAAGTGAACCTCGGAACCGAAACCGCAATCGTCGAATACGAGCCCGAGAAAGTGGACCTCAGCGGGATGCGGGAGGCCGTGAAATCGGCGGGATATGAGGTTATAAACGATGCCGTAACGCTCAAAATAGGAGGGATGACATGCGCAAGTTGCGTGAGAACCATTGAGAACTCCGTTCGAAAACTGGAGGGAGTTGCGGATGTAAGTGTGAATCTTGCTGCCGAAAAAGCGTTCATCACCTTCAATCCGAAGATGACCGGAGTTTCCGAGATAAAAAAGGCCGTGGAAGATGCCGGCTACGAGGCTCTCGGAGTGGAAGGGGAAGACGATGACATGGAAAAGAGCATGAGAGAGAAGGACCTGAAAAAGAAACTGAACAGAATAATCATCGGCTTCGCCGTGGGCGTTCCCATGATGTTCCTCCCCTATATGGGTATTCCGTTTCCCGTTCCCGTTTCCTACATTCTGCTCGTCATATCCCTGCCGGTCTTTGTTTACCTCAGTCAGCCGATTTTCTCCGCCGCATATCACTCTCTTATAAACAGAAACCTCAGCATGGATGTTATGTACTCAATGGGGATAGGTGTCGCTTTCGTTGCCAGCATTCTCGGAACATTCCAGATCGTTCTGTCCAGAGAATTTCTATTCTATGACACCGCAATCCTGCTGGCGGCATTCCTTATGATGGGGAGATACCTTGAGGCCAGAGCAAAGGGGAAGACCTCCGAGGCGATAAAGAAGCTCATGGGCCTTCAGCCGAAGACGGCCATTGTAATCAGAGACGGAAAGGAGATGGAACTGCCCATAGAGGATGTGGTAATCGGGGATAGCATCGTCGTCAAACCCGGAGAGAGAATTCCGGTTGACGGGGGCGTTGAGGACGGTGAGAGCTATGTGAACGAGGCCATGATTACGGGAGAGCCTGTTCCGGTGCTTAAAAAGAGCGGGGACGATGTTATAGGAGGAACCATAAACACCAACAGTGTCCTGAAATTCAGGGCCGCGAAGGTGGGAAAGGATACCGTGCTTGCCAGAATAATAAAACTCGTCGAGGAAGCGCAGGGCTCGAAGCCCCCCGTTCAGAGGATTGCAGATAAGGCGGTGGTTTATTTCATACCAGCGGTTCTCGGAATCGCCATCTTTTCGTTTCTGGGATGGTACTTCATTGCGGGAAATACCCTCCTCTTCTCCCTTACGGCCCTTATCTCCGTTCTTGTGATTGCATGCCCCTGTGCCCTTGGTCTCGCCACACCCACCGCCGTAACGGTAGGAGTCGGAAGGGGGGCCGAACTGGGAATCCTTATAAAAAGCGGTGACGCCCTCGAAATATCGGAGAAAATCACCACGGTAATATTCGACAAGACGGGAACGCTTACGGAAGGTAAGCCGGATGTTGTGAATATAATAAGCTACGGAATAAGCGAAGAAGAACTCCTTGCCCTTGCCGCCGGAATAGAGAAGAACTCGGAGCACCCTCTCGGAAAGGCCGTTATGAAGAAGGCAGAGGAAGACGGAATAAAAGCCGCGGAAGTGAAGGAGTTCAACGCTCTCAGTGGAAAAGGGGTCATCGGAAGAATCGGGGAAAAGGAGATTGTCGTGGGAAACAGGATGCTCTTTAAAGAACGGGGATTAAAATACCCGGAAGAAGTGGATAAGGACATTGTAAAACTGGAGAAAGAGGGGAAGACCGTCATTATGGTGGCAACGGACGGGAGAGTCAGCGGCCTCATCGCAATTGCGGACCGGATAAAGAAGAGCGCCATGAATACGGTGAAGGAACTCAATAGGATGGGAATAAAGGTCGCCATGATAACGGGAGACAACAGAAGGACAGCAGAAGCCGTGGCAAGACAGCTGGGCATCGACCATGTGATGGCCGAGGTCCTTCCGGAAGACAAATCCAACAATGTGAAAAAACTGCAGGCAGAGGGGGAAATCGTTGCTTTCGTGGGGGACGGCATAAACGATGCACCCGCTCTGGCACAGGCGGATGTGGGTATCGCCGTCGGAAGCGGGACGGACATTGCCATGGAGAGCGGAGATATTGTCCTCATGAAGGACGAACTCACCGATGTGGTGGTCGGAATAGAGCTGGGGAGGAAGGTAATGGCCAGAATAAAACAGAACCTTTTCTGGGCCTTTGCCTATAACACCGCCCTTATTCCGGTGGCCGCGGGCCTCCTTTACCCCATATACGGCATAACATTTCGGCCGGAGTTTGCTGGCCTCGCTATGGCTATGAGTTCCGTTACCGTTGTGAGCTTCTCCCTGCTTCTGAAAAGGTATGTGCCTTCCATTAAAAAGAACGGAGGGGGAGCGTGATAGAGACCGAGGCAGTTCTCACCTGCCCCTACTGCGGGAAATCTTACCGCGTCAGTATGCCCACGGACCGCTGCGTGACAATGCTGAGGTGCGAAGAGTGCGGCAGCATCATGGCTGCAGAGGAGGGAGATTGCTGTGTGTTCTGCTCTTACGCTGATAAAAAATGCCCTGGGAAACAGGGAGAAAATACAGACAAAGGAGGTGAAAAATATGGCCATAGATCCGGTATGTAAAATGGAAGTGGATGAGAATACAGCGCAGTTTACAAGCGAATACCGCGGAAAAACCTACTACTTCTGCGCACCGGGATGTAAGAAGGCTTTTGAGGAAAAGCCGGAAAAATATCTCGATGCAGAGGAAAAGCCGAAGAAACACCATCACTGCTGCGGACACTGAATTCGCCCAAATCCCTTCTTTTTTTATTCCGTTGAGGCGGGAGTTACTCGGGTTTGTCCAGAAAGGTTTATAAACGATTGAATGATTGCTCAATTGTACAGGTGATATGATGTCAGAGATATGCAGAATAATACCCGAACTGAAGGAGGCTGAAAAATGAAACCGACATCGCCCGACAGCGGAGATTCGGAATGCTGCAACTATGAAGAGCATGACGATAAAATCCGCATGGCAAGAAAGAATCTGCCCGAGGAGGAGAAACTGCTGGAGATCTCGGATTTCTTCGATGCTCTCGGAAATCCAACTCGTGTGAAAATTCTGCTGGCCATTATGGATGTGGAGCTGTGCACATGCGACCTATCCGCCATAACGGGCCTCTCCCTCTCGGCCATCTCCCATCAGTTGAGGATCCTGAAGGACAGGCACATCGTGACTTACAGAAAGGACGGAAAGAATGTCTTCTATCGCCTGGATGACAGACACATAACCGATATAGTGAATAAAACGCTTGAACATCTGGGAGAGTCCGAAGGCAGATAAAAAAATTCAGACCAGCGGTGAAAAAATGAAAAAGTACAGACTGAAAAACCTTGACTGCCCCACATGCGCCCTCGAACTGGAGCAGAGCCTGAACGAGATGGACGGAGTAAAGCGCGTGTCGATCAATTTCGAAACGGAGAGCATGAGAATCGATGCCGACGACATGGACAGTGTAATAAAGCTAATTAAGAGGGAAGAACCCGGAATAAAGGTTCTGAAAGAGGATGAGGGAGAGGAAGGGGATAGCATAAAAAAGGAACTGGCCTTCATTCTGATTGCGGCTGTCCTTTTCGTGGCGGGAATGATTTTCCGCAGCGACCTTCATTCAACCCCGTACTCAGCGGGAGAATATCTGGTTTTCCTCTCGTCCTACTTCCTCAGCGGCTGGAGCGTCCTTTCAAGTGCGGGAAAGAACATGATACACGGAAAGGTATTTGACGAGAACTTTCTGCTGACGGTGGCCACAATAGGGGCGATTGCCATTCACGAACTGCCGGAGGCCGTCGGCGTCATGCTGTTCTTTCAGGTAGGAGAGCTGCTGCAGGCAGTCTCCGTAAACCACTCGCGCAGGTCCATAAAGTCGCTTCTGGAGATCAGACCGGACCACGCAAATCTTCTGGTGGGAAAGGATGTGAGAGAAGTCTCGCCGGAGGAGGTCGTTCCCGGAGACATTATCCTCGTAAAACCGGGGGAAAAGATACCGCTGGACGGTAAGATCATCGAGGGGGTCTCTCAGCTGGACACATCCCCGCTCACCGGAGAATCGGTTCCCAGAAGCGCAAAACAGGGCGATATGGCACTGGCAGGGAGCATTAACAAGGGAGGTCTTCTCAAGATAAGAGTCACAAGGCCCATGGCGGAATCCTCCATATACAGAATCCTTGATATGGTGGAGAATGCAAGGAACAAGAAATCCGAAACCGAGAGGTTCATAACCCGCTTTGCCAGGTACTATACGCCTGCCGTGGTCTTTTCGGCCATGATGGTGGCCGTTATCCCTCCGCTCGTTCTGCCGGGTGCTACCTTTTCGGAATGGCTCTACCGCGCTCTTATCCTTCTGGTGATATCCTGTCCGTGTGCGCTTGTCATAAGCATACCGCTGGGATATTTCGGAGGGGTAGGGAGGGCCTCGAAAGAGGGAATTCTTGTCAAGGGCTCGAAGTTTCTGGATACTCTGGCAGGGGTTCGAACCGTCGTGTTCGATAAGACGGGGACCCTGACAAAAGGAGTGTTCATGGTGACAAAGGTGGTCCCGGCAAACGGCTTCCGCGAGAGCGAGGTTATCGCCATGGCTGCTGCGGCAGAGGCCTATTCGAGCCACCCCATTGCCACCTCAATAATGGAAGCCAGCGGAGAAAAGGGGGACATCTCTCAAGCCGAGGAGTACGAGGAGATTTCCGGACACGGCATCAAAGCGAAGGTCGGCGGGAGAACGGTGATGGTCGGGAACGACAGACTCCTTCATAAAGAAGGTGTGGAACACCCGTTATGTAATGTTCCGGGTACGGTGGTTCATGTGGTCGTCGACGGCGTCTATGCGGGATACATATCCATCTCGGACGAACCTAAAGATGATGCCAGAGAGTCGGTGAAGAGGCTGAGAGAGGTGGGGATAAAGAGAATGATCATGCTGACGGGAGACAATGAAGCCGCTGCAAGGCAGATAGCAGAAGAACTCGGCATGGACGAGTACCACGCGGACCTCCTCCCTCAGGATAAACTGCGCATTCTCGAAGAGATTACAAGAAATTCCTCAGGTAAGATCGCCTATGTGGGAGACGGCATAAACGATGCTCCTGTTCTGGCCAGAGCGGATGTGGGTATCGCCATGGGTGCACTCGGCTCGGAAGCGGCGATAGAGACCGCCGATGTGGTTATAATGACGGAGTCCCTGTCCAGAATACCGGAAGCCGTAAGAATCGGGAGAAAAACACGGAGAATTATCTGGCAGAACATTATCTTCGCTCTCACCGTGAAGATAGGCTTTATCATCTTCGGCATGGTGGGGGCCATTACCATGTGGGAAGCCGTTTTTGCAGATGTCGGCGTGGCCCTGATTGCGCTTCTTAACGCTACGAGGATTCTACGGGCGAAAGATATAAACCGCTTCTCCCCCTCCCCCATAGACGGGTGAATCAGATGAACGGCGAAAAGAACCGTTTCGATGCTCTGAAGAGGAAAATAGACGAAATCCTCGGCTCCTCATCCATTCCCTGGGAAAAGGAACAGGCCATCTGCGAACTCCTACGCAGAGAGGTGCCGCACTACGACTGGGTGGGCTTCTACTTCGTGGACCAGAAAAACAGGGACGAACTGGTCCTCGGCCCCTTCTCCGGCGAGCCTACGGAGCATGTCCGAATAAAGTTCGGGGAGGGGATATGCGGGCAGGCCGCAGAGACCCGAAATGTCTTCGTGGTGCAGGATGTGTCGAAGGAGGATAACTATCTCTCATGCAGCCCTGATGTGAGGTCAGAGATTGTGGTCCCCATATTCAAAGACGGAGAGGTCGTCGGGGAACTGGATATAGACTCCCACAGGATAAATCCTTTTACGGAGGAGGACAGGGAATTTCTGGAATGGATATGCGAGATGGTAAGTAAACACCTGCAACGAATGAAAAAATAAGGGGTTTGGAGCCTGCCTATTTCTTCTCATACTTCCCGTCTATGAGGTCCATCACAAACCTGAATGTGCCTTCCACGCTCTCCATATTGCCGTCCCAGTTCTCAAGAAGGTCCCCGTACTTTTCCTCGATATCCTCTATGCATCTCTTCAACTGCGGGCGGAACGGCTCGCTCTCCTCCCCGAGAATCACTGCGGCCAGAATGATATACTTACCTCTCTCGAGAAGTATCTGGAAACGCCCGAACTTCATTTCGCTCAGTGACCCCTGCTCGCCTCCGAAAGAGTCCTTAACAAAATCCTGCACCGCAACCAGCATACTGCTCAGGATATCCTGATCCATATCTGGCCTGAGGCGGCGCGTGAAGTGCTTTATAAGCCGGCCGTCCCTATACATAAAGAACAGTTCATCTATCAGCGTCTCTTTGCGCCCCCTCTTCTTCATCAGGAAAAGTGTCAAGAGAAGGGCTATGACAGCGGCTATGGCCCCTATTGCGGCATATATCAGATACATCGACGAGTTGCCCGAAACCTCCGGAGCCATGTTAACCGTACCTATGGAATTCGTAGCTCCCGGGAGTACCGTTATGTTCTTCGAGAGGGTCTGGTAACCGCCCAGCACGATAACGACCGTCTGCTCCCCTGCCGGGACCGACCGTATCACGAATGACCCCACCTCATCGGTGGTGGCCCGTATCGTGGGATCGCTCTGAATATAGACCGTTGCTCCGGATACCGGGGAACCGGAATCATCGAGAACGATGCCTGTCACCGTCCCGACGACCGTCGCTGCACTGACATTCACCCATGTGGTATCCGAATCGCTGTTTCCGCTGAAATCCGTAACCAGAAGGGTTATTTCGTATACTCCCGGTTTCGTGAAGTTATACCGCACCTGCTCTCCGTAGAGCCTCTTCAGGCCGTTATCGTCGAAGGTCCATGTGTAGTTTTCGATTCCGTAGTTATCTGTACTGAGGCCAGCGTCCAGAACCACGGTGTCGCCAACAAGCGCATTGCGGGGCGGTCCCGCGTTCGCAGTGGGAGGAACAGGGTCGGAAACGCTGAACTGGCCGGTCAGAGATGCGCCCACACCGCTGTTGTCCTCGACCCATATGCTGAAGACGAAGGTCCCCACATGCTCGTAAGCGGTAACATAGTGGAAGAGATCGCCTGAAGATGCCATGCTCCTGTTGAAGAGCCATTGTCCGCCCGGGCCGGTGATATTAAGCATGCACGCACTGATCCCCGAAATATCCGAGACATGGACGCTTATGTTCACGCTCTCCGAAAAGGCGGGCGATGCGGGAGAGACGGAAAGGCCCTGAAAGACAGGAGGAGTCGTATCGCGAACAACCGAGCCTGACGCCGAAGAATTGACGAGGCCGTTAATGTCCGATACCCACACGGTAACATTTACCTCCCCCGTATCCGCCGGGGAATAGAGGAACCACCACGCGTTGCCGGCGTTTGACATGCTGTAATTACCCACTGTCTGCCCGTTCAGGCGTATGTGGACGCGAGCGGTTCCGATACCGGAAAGGTCGTCTGCAACAAGAGATATGTTTATTTCTCCGCCGAGTTCGCAGGGGTTAGGGCTCATGTCCAGAAGAGTTATCTCAGGAGGCGCCGAATCGTGCCCGCATGCGGCATCCCCAGACGAAGGTGGGGCCTCGGTATTGTTCAGGATATCGGAAGCGATGCTGTAAAACTGATAGTAACCGTCCCCGTCGGGCGTGTCGAAAGACCACTGATAGGGGCTGCTGACATCGGTGTCGAAGAGCGTCCACGCACCCCATGAAGCATTATCTGGCGAGTAGCGGTACCAGAGCCCCACCGAGGAGATACCGGAAAGGCCGTCGCTCGCATTGACTTCTACCTGAACGACCCCCGTCTGCCAGTACGGCAGAATAGCGGAAACATTCGAGGACGGTGGAGATGAGTCAAAGGCCATTGCGGTCTCTGCACTCCCTTTCATCCCCTCGTAATTGCCTGCGCTGTCGTTGGCAAGCGAGAAGAACTCATAATATCCATCACCTGCAGGCATGCCAAAAGACCACTGGTACGGGGAGCTAGCGTCAGCAGCGAACAGTGTCCACGGACCCCATGAAGCATTATCCGCCGAATAGCGGTACCAGAGCTCCACATACGATATACCCGGACCCGAATCATAGGCCGTGGCATTAATGGTAACCGGAGAGAGAGCGGTCCAGTAGAATGAGGAGGGGTCAACGGAGCTCACTGGGGACATGGTATCCTGCACGGTAAAATTCCCCGAGGAACTGTTCCAGTTGTCAAAAGTGTCGTTGGCCCATATCGTATAGTTATAGACCCCGAGTTCCGTGTATGTCCCGTTGAGATAATATCTCCCGGCGGAGGCGTCGAATAACATGGTGGTGTTGGTGGTACTTCCTCCTGGCGCAGTTACTTCCAGAGAGACCGTATCCACGCCTGAGAGGTCCGTTATGTTGGCGCTTATGTTCACCGGCGAGGGATACTCTGCCGGTTCAGGAACCACCTGAACATCCATTATTTCCGGAGGATCGAGCTCGTATATCAGGACAGGATAGGAGCCGCTGGAGGGGCTCGCCGCACTGTTGCCCACAGTATCGTTGGCCCATATGTAATAATACAGGTATCCGGACGCGCTCTGGGAGGGAATAGTGGCCACATATGTGGATGTGGATGCGATGTTCGTCATGTTCACTGCAGTGAAGAATGAAGAGCCGACCTCCTGATAATACAGGATAACACTGTCAACGGTGCCGTCATCGGTGACATCGGCATATATCTCTATCGAATCCCCCACCAGAGCACGGCTCACCGGAGTGGTGCTGATGACCGGCGGATATGAATGCAGGGTGAAATCAAGCCAGAGAGTGTCTCCCGCGGAAAGCGCGTGGTTGTCTGACCTGTTATCGGCATACCCCGCCTTGTGGGCCACCACATCGTATGTGCCGGGAGGCAGTCCGGAAATGAAGTAGAAGCCGTAGTAGTCCGTGGGAGCGCTGGCAACCTCGTCCCCTGTGGAATTGTCGTAAACGGTCACTATGACACCGTCATTGCTTCCGCCGTTGTCCAGGGTGACATTCCCCTGAATGGAACAGGTAAGAGGGCTGATCCCCTGAGAAACCGTAATATTTACCCAGACGGTATCGTTCGTATCGGTAGAGGTCGGGTCTCCGAGCGGGTCCGCCGTGATGAAGTCCGTGCCGGTTATGCTTACATTAGCCGCAGAGCCGTTCCCGGTCCGTCCCCAGCCGCCCGGAGGGGAGATGTAGTATACGAAAGTCGCATTGTTGTCGGTGATGGAGTGGGGCGAACTATCGTCGTATGTGCAGTTTATACCGAGCTCATGCTGGGATGCGGCAGGAATCGTGGTATTTGCGGTGTAATTCCCTACAGAATGTATGTAAATCGGGTCCGTGGAGTTTATATAGCCCACCACACCGATATCCGTCTGATCCGTCCCGGGTCTGAGGTCATATGTTATGTTGTCCACGGTGAACGCCCCTGTGGAGTTCTGGGGAAGGCCCATGCCGCCCAGCATCCCCATTAAAAGAGACGCCTCATCCTCGCTTACGAAACCGTCTCCGTTCCCGATCTCGAGGACATCAAGGTTAAACCGTCTCGTCTCGTTGTCCGAAAGCACATTCAGCAGGCGGTCGAGATATGTGTTATTCCAGTCCGAGAAGGAAAGCCGGGTGGAAACCTCATCGAGGGATGTGAAAGGAAGATTCAGAACATCGTGTGTAAGGTTCGTTCCGTCTGTGAGAGTTATCTGGCTGAGATTCCCCTGATATACGCTTATGTCGCTCTCCTCGTCGTCAACCACAAGGAACCACTCTCCGCCCCAGCCTCCGAGTTCATACTCCCCGGTGGCATTGGTGAAGGTGCGGTTCAGATACCTGTGCGTCACATTGTAGAGAAGCACATCGATGCCCTCTATCGGGTTTCCGCCTGCGTCCGTAACCCTGCCGGAGACATAGGATGTGATGTTGTAGTGCTGAAATATGGTGTAATCATACGGGACATAAAACGGAAGATTGTCGATGTACTCCGTACCGGTGACCGGAGGCTCTTTGTAAAGGCCAAAAGAACACATTCCCAGATTCTTACCATTATTGTAAATAGCGGTCCCGTCAAAAGCTACCTGAATCACATTGCTGCCTGCGCTCAGGTTGATGGTTTGAAAGAGCTGGTCCACATCCCCGCCCCATATGTCGCTCAGGGAGCCAAGCAGATAGTAGTCCCCAGGGACACTTGCGTTAATCGTGAGATTAAGAGTCAAAAGATTGTAAAGGCCGTCGTAATCGGTGTCCACCAACCACCTATCTACGGGTGTCGTAATATGGGCATCAGGGGTGTCAAACTGAGAACATGTATAAGATGCGGTAAATTCATCCGCAGAATCCAGAAGGGTGTAAGTCTGACCGTCCCAGAGGTCCACCTGCACATAGTAGCCATCTCTTCCCGAGGCCCGTATCTGCTCCCCTCTGAATTCCAGAGAGATCGTATTCTGGCCGGCAGAGAGGGACAGGTCCTCTTCAACCCGGGCCAGCCCCATGAAGTCCGCACCTCTGGATTCCTTGAGGAGAGCGCTCACATGATAGTTTCCGGCGGCGCTTGCATTCACGGTGAGGTTTACATAGAGTATATCAAAGAGGGAGTCCAAATCAAGGTCGGCCACGGAATCCGTCAGAGGGCCCTCTATCCATGCACCCGCATCCTTAAGCGTGAAATTCATCCACATGTCGGAGTAGGCAGTCCGGAAACCGCGGCTCGAAACGGTGTAGCCGCCCGCCCTAACCTCGGCCATGACATCCGTTACGGAGGGGACCAGCAATTCGTAGTATCCGGATGAGTTGCTTGGTACGGTCCTTACGCTGCTACCGTAAGCCATGGAAACAGAAGCCCCAGAGATATTGGTCCCGGTCGTTCCGTTCACATATCCATGAACTCTGACCATGTGATTACTGGGGTAAAAGCTCAGGTTAAACCAGCCAGTCTCTCCCGCTTCAAGCAGGAAAGGCATGGTGTCCCGGTCCCTCTCGGTGCCGGCATCGATGAAGCCGTTGGATGCCGCATCGAAACTGAGGCCGAAAATACCGACGGGAAGGGAGAATGTCACCCACCCGCTCTCATTGGTTTCGGCGCTTATCATGGAGTTCAGCCCCTCTTTCTTGATGCAAACCACCACATGAGCGAGAGGCGCGCCCGTGTAGATGTCGGTCAGATGGAACCTTGCCACGCCGTCGTGGGGAATGGGGTCCATGGTGGAATTGATCCACGATATGTTGTCTTCCCGCATATAAGAGCCTCCGGTGATGTACTCGTAGTCCGGCATGAAGGCGAAGTAACTGGCATTCCCTGCCGGCGCTATCATCTGGAACAGTCCGGTATAGTCCGTGAAGGCCGACCGACCCCCGTCCTCGCTGCCGTAATCAATGTTCATGAAAGCAAAATTCAGGGGTGCGGCACTGCTATTGTCGGTCAGGTATCCCCTTAGTTCCGCTGTCCAATCCAGAGGGTATATGTCAATGTCCAGATAAGTTGCCAGAGAGCTACTTGTGTTCACAGCGCCTTCCCATCTCTTAAAACCGTCTTTGAGAGCGGATACATCCAGCGAAGCCGCAGGGACCGAGATGTTGTAATAGCCGCTCGAATCGGTAGTCCCGGAATAGGTTTGCCATCCGAAACGGGCGGATACGGTGACATTCGGCTCACCCGTGCCGTTGTCGAAAACCGTTCCCTCCATGTATGTGTTGGCAATGCGGGAGCTCATGCTGATGTTAAGAAAATAGGTATTATCAGCGGTAGGCGTGAGAGTCTGGCTTTCGGCCATGTATCCCGTAAAGTAGGAAGTGAGGGAAAGTTTACTGCCTGGGATTACATCCATCTTATACCAGCCGCTTTCATTGGTAAACGACACATTGGACCATGTCCCGTTGGAGTTTTCCGCATAAACCATAGCAGAAGGTACGCCGGTTCCGTTATCGTAATAGATGACATATCCCTCCACCGCTGCCCTGCCCGGAGGGGCTGCCGCAAGGGTGAAATTCTGCCATGTTGTCCCGCCGTTGAAGAGAAGGGCGGTAAGCGTCTGCGGGAAATATCCCTCAGCAGAGGCTTCCACCTGCCAGATACCTCTTGAAAGGTTAAGAGAGAAATAACCGGTGCTTTGATTAACCACTGGCCGGTATTCGTATTCTATTCCTCCTGTTTCCGCCAGCCTGTACACGCGAACCGTGCCGTTTTCCGGAGTGGTGGTGAAATTCTTCAGATAGCCGCTCAGAGTACAGTTAGAAGGCTCCAGAAGAAAATCATGAGATATGTTATCGCCGGAGACAGCATAAAACGAATAAGTTGCCCTCATGTATCCGGCCCTGTCGATAACAAGGGTATAGTTCTCAGATGATTGAAGTTCCATCCAGTAGGCCCCCGTGGCATTGGACACGGTATTATTAATGTAATCCTCACCTAGGGCAGATATCCACTGCGATGGTATAGGGAGCATACTGACCGCATCGATAATGTTCCCGTAAACCGAGGTATTCTTCTGAGTTGCGGGAGAAAGAGTCAGATTAACCGTTTGATTGTTCCACGGCGAAAGAAACACGGATGTGGAATTCGTAAGATAATCGTTGTGAAATACCGTGACAGTATAAGTGTCTCCTAAAGACGGCACGGCCAGACTGAGATTGTAATAACCGGAAGGGGCAGAAATTGTCCAGTTCTCACTGCCGCTCAGACCCTGTAGCAAGACAGTAGCTCCGGCAATGGGAGTTCCGGTTCCATATTCGGTTATATAACCGTCTACAAAGACATTTTCTCCCGTAGCCTTCACATTTACGGAAGCAAAAGCGGAGAAAAGCATGAGAAGAACAAGGCCCATACTTACAACCCTCTTTCTGAAGAGACTGTTTTTACTGTTGATACTCATTCAATCACCGCTCTCCAAATGTGCCCCCATCTATATAATGATTGTGTTGATGTGTTAAGAAATCTAAAAAGTTGGCCCCGGAAAGGGGAGGGGGAGAGGAGGGTAAAAAAGTAGGAGGAGGTCCCTCCCCTTCCACAGGGCTCTGGAAATAAACTGATTTATGCTGTGGCCAGCCTTCTGGTTCGTGCGGCCAGATGTCTCATAACCGCACCTGTGATGTCACTCACTTCCGGATGTGCCTTCAGTGCGGGAGTGTTCTTCATCATGCTGTTCTGGTATGCCTTTACCATCTGGGGTTCGATTTCTATCGTCATCATCTTCATCACCTCTTTCATGGCATCGCATCGTTTCGATACCATCTAAATGGTACGAAGCCATAGAAATATTTAAATCTTTCTGTCCTTTATGCCCCGTGATAGCCCATGACAGATGAAAAAGAGACAACCGAAATAGAGGTGAGCGCTCCGCAGTTGAAGGTGCTCTCTCATCCCTCCAGATTAAAGATACTGCTTCTGCTGTTCGAGGGAGAACTCACCCTGAGCCAGATAAGCAGCAGAATGAAGATAACCACGCAGACGGTACATCATCACATAACAAAACTTGTCGGAGCCGGGCTGGTGAAACAGACGAGAAAGGAGATAAAAGGGAATCTGGTTGAGAAATACTACAAAGTCAGGGGACACGGGGTTAGTTCTGCAAAGGTCTGGAAGGAGCTGAGTGAAGAGGAGAAAAAAAGGTACAAGCTCTCCACGCTTGGCGTTCTGAAAGGGCTCATAAACCGCTCCATAAAATCTGTGAATTCCGATGGCGTCAGGAGCGTGCATGTGGGCCAGCTCCTTATCACATCCTTCCCGGCCGAAGACGACATTCTATTCGAGGTAAGCCAGATACTTGACGAGGCCAACGAAAAATTGGAAGAATTGAGCAGAAAAGCGGAGATGAAAAAGAAATCGGAGGGCAGGCTCTCCGTGGTCATGAGCATACTTCAGGAATAGGCGGAGGTTTTGCCCGGTGGCTGAAAGAACGCAACTTTAAATAGGACAATCAAATTGAGGGGCAGGTGATTATATGGACCTAATGGATAACACAATCATGCTCGGCGGCCCGGTGAAGATGCATCCTCGCGTCCTCAGGGCCATGAGTGTACCCGCAAGGGCGCACAGGGACCCGGATTTTATAGAAATACTCAAGGAAACGAAAGAATTTCTACAGTATGTCTTCCAGTCGAAACAGGATGTCACGCTCCTTTTCGGCTCGGGAACCGCTTCAATGGATGCTGCAGTCTCCAATATTGTAAAGAAAGGGGACAAAATGCTGGCCATCCATAACGGCAAGTTCAGCCAGCGGTTCCACGAGATAGGAAACACATATGCGGAAGCGGACGAACTGGCGGTGGAGTGGGGGAAGGCCCCAGATATCGATGCCGTGGCAGAAAAACTGGAAACCGGCAAATACAGGGCGGTGAGCATATGCATGAACGAATCCAGCACCGGCCTCACGAACCCGGTAAAGGAGGTCGGAAAACTCGTCAGAAAGCACGATGCCATCTACATTGTGGACGGAATAACCGCTGTTGGAGGCCTTGATATAAAGCCCGAGGAAATCGGAGCGGACATTGTCCTTCTCGGCTCCCAGAAGTGCGTTGCCGGCCCTGCCGGACTTTCTGCGGTTTCGGTTTCCGAGAGATACAAGGAGAGAATGTACACCGATACCGTCTACTACCTCAATCTCAAGAAGCATCTGGATAAGATGATGCAGAAGAACGATACTCCTTTTACATCGGCCATACCGCTGGTTCAGGGATTTCACGAGGCTCTGAAAATGGTCAAAGAAGAGGGGATAGAAAACCGCATAAAGCGGACGAGAAACATGGCCGAAGCCACAAGAGCCGCAGTGGATGCTCTTAATCTTGAGCTGTTTCCTGACCGGAAATACGCATCCGACACCCTCTCGGCCATCAATTATCCGGAAGGAATTGCCGATAAAGATTTCAGGGGCATACTGAAGGAGAAGCACGGTGTCGTAATCGCCGGCGGACAGGAGCACATAAAGGGGAAGATATTCAGGATAGGACATATGGGACAGGTGAGAATGGTTGAACTACTCGGGACATTCGGAGCGATCGAAGCAGCACTGCGCCAGCTGGGGTATAGGAACTTCACGCCTGGGGCGGGGGTTGCTGCAATTGAGGAATATATGTGAGGTGATGTATGATGAAAATACTGATTTCCGATGCGGTGGACAAAGCTGCCGCGGACCTCCTTAAAAAGGAGCACGATGTGGTTGAAGCGGAGCCTTCAATGGAAGAATTGAAAGAAATGATAGGAGAATACGATGCAATCCTTCTCCGGAGCCGGACAAAACTTACCGGAGACATTATTGCCGCCGGCAAGAATCTGAAGGTTATCGGAAGGGCCGGCATCGGCGTGGATAACATAGACCTGAAGGCCGCCACGGAGCACGGAATAATCGTGGTAAACGCCCCGGGGAGCAACTCGCTGAGCGTTGTTGAACTCACCATCGGGCACATGATATCCCTTGCCAGAAAGCTGGTTGAGGCGGACAGACATGTAAGGTCCGGCCAGTGGAACAGAAAGGCCTTCAAAGGAGTGGAACTCATGGGCAAGACCCTGGGACTCATAGGATTCGGCAGAATCGGGAGCGAGGTTGCCAGACGGGCGCAGGTGTTCGGCATGGATGTAATAACCTACGATCCGTATGTGAATAAAAAGATTGCCGACGAAATGGGTGTAAAGGTGGTGGAAACAAAGGAAGATGTCCTGAAAAACGCGGATTTCATCTCCATTCACGCCCTACTCACCGACGAAACCAGAGGCATGATAGCCGGACCAGAGTTCGAGATTATGAAAAAATCTGCCTACATCATAAACTGCGCCAGAGGGGGCATTGTGGACGAGAAAGCGCTCTATGAGGCCCTGAAAAACGGAAACATTAAAGGGGCAGCTCTGGATGTTTATGAGAACGAGCCGCCTGCCGGCAGTCCCCTGCTGGAACTCGATAATGTGGTGTTTACCCCTCATGTGGGTGCGTCCACGAAAGAAGCACAGATGAGAGCGGGCACCGTGGCGGCGGAGCAGATGCTGACTGCATTGCAGGGCGAGAAGCCGCAGTTCCTTGTGAACAGGGATGTCTGGAAAGAGTGAGGTGTTTCCATGGACATAGCGCCGTTCAGGGGCATTCACTACAACAAGGAAAAAGTGGATATTCAGAGGGTTTTCTCCCCGCCTTACGATATAATCTCTCCCGAGGAGCAGGAGGAACTGTACAGAAGGGACCCGTACAATGTGGTCCGGCTTGTTCTGGAGAAGATACACGAGACGGATACGGAGGAGAACAACAGATACACACGGGCCTCCGCAACCTTCCGGAAATGGCTGGAAGAGGGGGTCCTCGTTCAGGATAAGGAGCCTTCCATATACATTTATGAAGAGGAATACACAATCCACGGCCAGCACAGGAGAATGAGGGGCTTCATGACCAGAAGCCGCATCTACGATTACAAAGAAGGGGTTGTCCTGAGACACGAGCAGACCCTCAAAGGGCCCAAGATAGACCGCCTGAACCTCATGAGGGTCTGCGGCGCAAATTTCAGCCAGATATTCATGCTCTACCCGGATAAGGAGAAAAAAATAGATGCTATAATGGATTCCGAGGCGGATTCCCGGCCTCCCGACTTTGAGGTGCGGGATAAGAACGGAGACTGGCACCGCATGTGGATACTCTCGGATAAGGGGAAAATACGGAAGATTGTGCAACTGATGAAACCCCTAAGCGTTTACATCGCGGACGGACATCACAGGTACGAAACCTCCAGAAACTACAGGAACGAGATGAGGGAGAAATATCCGGACCATACGGGCGAGGAGGCCTTCAACTTCAATCTGGTGCAGTTTAACAACCTTTACAGCGAGGATATAACCATTCTGCCCACCTACCGGCTAATCTACGGCCTGAGGCAGGAAGATACGGCCCCTGAAAGCATCAAAAGGATGGCGGAGGAAGACTTTACATGGGAAACAGTGGAATTCTCGTCCGGCAATGCGAAAGATATGGGGCTAGAGGTTTCGGAAAGGCTGGCGGAGATGGATACAGAGGGGAAGAAAGCCTTTGCGCTCTATTTTTTATCGGACAGCGGAAAGTACCATCTCCTGACCCTGAAATCCCTGAAGATTGCCGATAGGATTTCACCCGACAAACACAGGAGTCTGAGGTATCTGGACGTCTCTCTCCTGCACGATGTTCTCATAAAACCGGTATTTGGCATAGACCAGAGCAACCTTGAGAAGCACATACACTACACCCCGTCCCCGGAGAACGCTATTTCTTCTGTAAGAGAGGGGAGATATCAGGCCTCCGCATTCCTCAACCCGACAAAACTGGTGGAATTGAAAGAGGTCTCAGAGGCCTTCCAGAACATGCCGCAGAAGTCCACATACTTCTATCCCAAGCAGATAACCGGTCTTGTTTTCAATAGAATAGGCCCTGAGGAGAGGGTCGAAAGACTCGAAAATTAAAAATAGTCCATACTGCTGTGTTGCACAAGTGAGAAGGGAGAGATGTACATATATCTCGATTTCATCGAAAAATGGAAAACTCGAAGAACAAAACAAAGGAAAGAAAGGCAGGGTTATGGAAAAAGGTGGGCTGTTGAAGGTGTGTTCTCTTCTGTTAAGAGAATATTCGGAGAAAGCGTAAGGGCACACACCCAAATATCAGCATTTCAGGAGGTGAAAAGGAAGTTTCTGATATATAATATGCTGATGAATCTGTAAAAATCAGGTAAAATATTCCATAACAACGGAACAAGTTATGGAATCTTGATGGGGTTCCATAACTCAGAGCGAGTTAGGCAACACAGTGGATATTTCTCTTTGGTGTCCTGAATCACGGACCATGTGGATTCTTCCGTGCCTGCGTCTGTTGTGTATTTCACAAGATTGTTTATGGTGGGCTCGCTGGTAGTCCAGGAGACAATGATAAAGATAAAGATTCTTATTTTTCTCCCCGCTTTCACTCTAACCCCCCCCTCCTTTTCCTCCTGAATATTGCAACAAGAATCACCGCAGAAGCAAGAACCGTTATGGTCATAGGAAGAATGATGGAATAGGGGCCTCTCTCACTCTTGATAGGATAATCGTAAAGCTCGGACATTATGTCGTATATGCTCTGGCTGCCAGAGTAATGTTCTGGAGCAAAAGATATGCCAGATTCTGGAAATATGATGTATCTTTCCCATGAGAGAGCGTTAGAGTCCACATCACAATACTCTATCTGAAAAGACTGTGGATATGTTCCATGGAAGTATGTGGTGAAATCCATTGCAATCTCAAATACATAGGTGCTGTTTCTATAAGTAGAAGATGCGCGAATGCTTCCATCGTAAATAAGTTCATATGGCCATACTCCAGGTCTTGCCTCCATCCCCGCAGATGCACTGCCATTTCTTGAGATAATGAATATATCGTGGAAGTAACCCGGATAGTTCGTGGCGTTTGTATTCAGAAAGATAGCTATAAAATCCATCCCATTATCATCGTCATCGTTGATTATAAACAGGATATAAATCCATCTAGTATCATATTTTACACAGGTGGCCATAGAGAGGTTCCCGTCTTCTCTGATGTTGTACGATTGATTACTATGATAGTAGTATGGTTTCGCATCCGACCACTCGCCGGCAGATAATTTTCCGTCAATTATAGGAATAACACTGGTATGATAGGCCGTAAAAGGTCCACTGCCAGATATTGCAGGGAGCGGGGCAAGAATTAGGGATAGAATTACAAAAACATAGACTAAAAGATGTCTTATTGTATCACCCCCTTGCTATAGCACAATCTCAGAAATTCATCCCAGTGTGTGTTCGTTGAAAAATCCAGATTCTCGTATGAATTGCTGTAATAAGCAGAGTTGGGGAAGTAGATTGATAGGCCATGCGAGTCAGGATGGTCGCTTAAATGCTGTTCTTCAATGGTCTGATCCTCTACTATCATCTTGAGTTGCATCGCCTTATCCTTGATGGATTCGCTTGGTTCGCTAGTATCTGGATCTAAGAATCTTTGAATCAACTCTGCGAAATCGTAGAGATCGTATTTATCAACGGCAGCCGGATTATCCTCAGTAGTATACCAATCAAAGAATTCTGTATTTGCTCTGGCATTTGCAATCTCCGTTTTAATCGTTTCCCCATCGCTACTATTTAAACCATTAATCAAAGCAAGAGCGAAATTATTTATGGCCGAACTTAATCCATCATCCACTCGCAAGGCAGAAAGAGTGACTGTTTGATTTTTACCGCCACCATTGTCATATGAAGTTACATAACTAGTTATCAAACTAGGTACAACAAATCTCTCAACATCCATTTGACTATTAACAGTAAGATTTGATAATATATAATTGTAAGGCCAACCAGTCCACGGTATCAACTCCTCTGAACCAATAATTATATCCGCAGTACCTCGGATCTGGTATCCGACCTCAACCATTTGCATCATGCAGGCGTCAAATCCTATAATATCTAACTTCTCCCCGATGTTAGTTTTTATTCTGTTCATTGCTTGTTTGAGTTCCGCCATTGTAAGATGATCATTATCAGATGTCTCATCCCAGCATATGCCATCCCATCCCCCACCATGATCCCATAAAATCAAAGCATAAGTATTTGCCGTAGGATAGTTTGTAGTCGCCCAATCTACAAAATCGACCAATGAGTTTGAATTTCCCATATCTACTTCGCCAAGGTCTTGGACAAGTTGCGAATTTATAATATTCGGGTCGTTGTCCTTAGTCACATAATATCTTCGGGTTCCAACCCAATTTCCGTTTGAACTGTCATAATCGGGATTTCTATCTAACTGCACCACAATGTTTATCAGAGTGCTTGAGCCAACCTCTTCTATTTCATTTAAGTTATTTATTGCAGCTTTTTCCAAATTGTTATCTCCATCCATATAAACCATAAACAGCCATTCTTTTTCATAAACTATGGGATTTCTTCCTTCTTGAATCTCATCGCCGTCCCACAACTTGTCCATATCCGTATCCACCTCCAGCGGGTTGGTCCCGTACAAATTTGCTTCATCCTTATCCGTCAGGCCGTCCCAGTCCGTATCATAGTAATTCGGGTTCGTTCTGAGCGCCTTCTCCTGAGCGTCGTTGAGGCCATCCCCGTCGGAATCGTAAATATCACGCAGAGGCGAAACTTGAAAACGCTCGTAAGAGTCATCCGTATCCCCGTCTCCGTTAAGGTCAACATACACCTTCCACCCGTAATCCTCCTCACCGTCGCACATTCCGTCACCGTCCGTGTCGTGCATGGCCCTGAACCCGTGCTCCGCACTCATATAAACTTCTCCGGTGGTCTTTGTCAGAACTATAAGGTATTGATATGTAGTTTCAGGAGTCAGGCCTGTCAGAAGAAGAATATAACTTCCATCATCCTGCACCTGCAAAACCTCCGAGTTTGCAGTCGTGTATGAATCTCCGGCCACACGGTAATACACCCGCAGTTCGGCCACATCCGCCGGATTCACACCCTCTCCGAGACTGAAGGTTATTATCTCCCCGGCCGGGTTCCAGTGCTGCTTCTGCTGAATATTGCTGAAGATATCCTCGGCGAGAGTGCCGTACTGACTCATCAAGAAAGTATTCACGGCTGTCTGGACATAACCGTCAGAGGTATCGAGATAGTACATCCTATAAGTATATGGGTCGTTGAGAAGGGCCTGCATGACAGGGTTTTTCATTATACTCAGATAAAGAGCATATCTCTCAAGGATTCCTGCCTCGCACTTAATGACTGTCATTTCCTTTTCTCCTTTTCAGCCACGTAACAATAACCACCGCTACAATTGAGCCCGCCAACGCGCCGACCAAGACAACTTGCCAATTTACTTGATTTGGAGTGCTAGTTATTGGTGGAGTTCCAGAATCTATTATGACTATTCGGCCCGCAGGGTCAGTGGTTATGAGTTCATCGAAACCGTCCATGTCTGTATCGTTATGAAGGAGTGGAGGGGTGGCGTAAGCATAGCCTCCGTTCCATGAATCCCACAACTTTACATCCCATTTTTTCTCCCCCCTGCTTGAAAAACAGAGAAGGCCTCTCTCATCCGTTAACAGAATTTCATCGCTGCCATCATTGTCAATATCAAAAACAGATATTGTAAAACGAGCCGTTTCTGATGGAGTGCTATTTTCCCCATAAATATTTGTAGATAGTTTCTTAGAACCATCATGACTCAACACACTAATTTTTTCTCCCATATTTACAAAAATACTATCGCTCGATACTGCAACCCCAACCCCTGCGGGGCTTATCAGTTTGTTCTCCCAGAGTGTTTTGCCAGAAGAGAGATCAATGGAAACAAGAGCAGAGGGCTGTTTCTTAATAATATATGCTCTGTGAAATGAGGAATCTGAAAACATTCTATAAAATCTAGCTGAAAACAGATCTTTCTCTCGCTCAAGATTTTCTACCCATAGTGACTTAAAGGAATTCCCATCAAAAGAAACTTTTATAGCTGTGAAATAGGCATTGTAGACTCTGAAATAATCGGTATAACTCTTCTGAGGATATGAAAAATTCCATAGTGTAAAGACAACCTCGTTGTCATGAGCAATTATTTCCGATACGCCTCTGAAGCGATAATTATCCAAATCGTATCTCGAGAGAGTGGTCCCATTAGAATCTAAGAGATAAAGATTATCGGCACCTACTAAAATTTCATTTTTCCCATCCTTATTGATATCATATATCTCAATAGCATCCTGAGTTATTGCCCCTGGGAATGTTCTATTCCATAGTTCTTTGCCGTCACCGCTGAAGGCATAAAGGACTGCCTCAGGGTGCTCAATAACAATAGGAGAATCAATGGAAGTCAGAGCAGGAGAAATGGAAAAAAGCACATCCGCAATCCCATCGCCGTCAAGGTCTCCAAGCGCAATTGATGTTATCTTAAGGGCGTGTAGCGAGGTCCAATTACCTCCTCTGGGGTCTTTTAAAAACCATATAGGATGAAGAGTATTATTGTATACAAATAATGTATTATCTACCAGCGAGACTCCAATAATCTCAGGAATTCCATCTCCAGTTACATCTCCGGCCAAGAGGCTCATGGCAAAAGATGATTCATTTGTTCTGTGTTCGATAGCAGGGTATGTTATATTTCCAATGCCACTACTATAATTCGTTTTTTCAATGTTCTCAAGGTATGTTTCAGATGCACTGACCAACGGGAGAATCTGGAAGACTAAAGCGAACACCAATATAATGCATATCACCTTTCTCAATCGTATCACCCCATATATATCCCTCTTACAAAAGATGGAGCCATTGGGGATGCCTCAGATCGGTGCCCCTTCTCACTGACATAGAAAATGCTCTCAAGAATACTCAACCCAAATGTAGCTGTGTCATAAACCCCACTCAATATCTCGTTTATGACATCAAAGGCAGGTATCATCCATTTCAATGGGCAGGGATCAGGCAAATATAAAGGCGTGGAGCAGTCAGAACTGTTGACGAGTTCCGAGCCATAGTTCGAAATTGCCTCACCTACATCTTGTCCGTTTTGAATCAATTTATTCGCGATGGCCTTGTAGTTTATATCTGCTTGTAATACTGAAAACTCACTACCATACCCTACTGTTAGACCGATTCTACTGAATTTTACTCCATGTCCCTGTTCAAAATCGAAGGCAAGTATATGGAGAGTTTCGCTTGAATACGGTTTATCTTCATTTATGCCATATTCCGTCCTAATCGGCACTGTTCCCGTTTCAAAACTGATGCTCCCAACAGACGGCTGCCCAGAATTTTTAAGGTCTGAAAATTCCAATAGATTGGTTCCTATCATGGAATCAACTCCCAGAACAAGATAGGTTGTAATCCATCCATCTTTCCCGTCAATTGTCTCTCCGAGAATGTCGGCTCCGTCGAAATACAAGCCCACCGATATTGAAATAGAAGGCAATTTATCACATATTAACTCTGTCGTTAAGTCTGCTGTCGCTTTAACATAATATAAACTCTTCCATTCTCTTTCATCTATGAATGGATTGGAGCCCACTAACAACTCATAGCCATTCCTATAACCATCACCATCCGTATCATTTAAAATCGGACTTGTTACCATTTTTGTATCCGGTAAATACTCTGAATGGCCATCGTCAAAAGCCCATAATCTATCTGGATGCCCATCACCATCGAAGTCGTGAGATGCATTGTATACAAGATCCGACAACTGTTGTGCTGTGATGTGCCCATCGTTAAAAGCCGTAACAAGCCGTTCATTTATTTTTCCATCCATCAGTGAAATAAGCCTAGAAACAGAGAATATTTCCGCACTCTCATTTACGAGACTGTCATTGTTAAAGTCAATCCAGACATAACCGCCTGCATCCCGTGGTTGAATCTCCATATAATCAGAAATCCCATCACCGTCGGAATCATCTATAAACGGATTCGTTCCATATAAATATTCTAAATTATCGCTAAGCATATCCCCATCGCTATCACTTGAAAGAGGATTGGAAGTAAGGAAAATATTTACATTATTGATGGAAGAAAGCCAACCCTTAATTTCAAGGCTATCATTTAGTTTGTCCCCGTCACTGTCCCATACACATGCGTTTGTCCCGTAGCCGCCGTTTCCGCTTGAGGCATCCCCGATCTCCCCTTTAGCCTCTCCGACATCATAGACCTCGTCCTGATCAAGGTCATACCAGCCGTCCATAAGGCCGTCTTTATCTGTGTCAAACTTAAATGGGTCGGTTCCGGCCGCCTTTTCCTCTTTATCCGTGAGACCGTCTATGACATCGCTGTTGGCCGATTTGCGGAGTGAGACCACATGATAGGTTTCCTCAGATCCTCCTTCCACTGTTGCCGTGACATACCATCCGTAATCTTCCTCCGCATCATGGAGGCCGTCGCCATCAAGGTCAGGGAGGGCCGTGAAATGCTTTGTCGGTCCCACAAGGGTTTTGGATTTGTCAGAAAGCGTGGAGTGAACGCGGTATGTGTAGTCTTTCGAGGTCGTAAACTCGATTAACACATAATGCGACCTCACCGAGTCCTTGGTGTCCTGAATCACGGACCATGTGGATTCAGCCGTGTCTGCGTTTGTCGTGTACTTCACAAGATTGTTTATGGTGGGCTCAGATGTGGTCCAGGAGACAATTGTTCCCTCTATGATATTTCCGTTATCGTCAATCTCGTAGTAATCACTGGCCTCAATCCGTGAGAAGAAAGCATCCGTTGTGAAGGTCGATGGAGAACTGATGACTATGAGGTCCGTATCGCTGGAAGGATTATTTCTGCTCCTCACATAATAGTCGTAGATCGTGGAAGGCTGTAAGCCGGTTATCGTTACAGTGTGTTCGGTTGTGAAGCCCCAGATTGTTACGGCCGTCCATTCGGTATCCCACGGGAGTTTGTAATAGACCTCCGTATCCATTGCGGTATCGGTGTGCCAGATGAACTCCGCCTCCTTGAATGTCGGGCTAACGGTCAAATCATTTATCGTGTTCGGCGTGGAAAAAGTACCGCTTGCCTGAGACTCCTCGGAATAAGCGGGATTCTCCGAAGAGGCGATGTACTCATAAGAGGTATCGGGTTTCAAGCCAGAAATTTTAATGTGGTGGCTGGTTCTCATCTCAGCACCGGTATCAGTGATAATCTCTGTCCATGGACTGGTTCCGGATTCCCGATACTGAAGGATTGAACTGGCGGCATTGTTTGTTCCCCATTCAATAACGGCGCTGGAAAAGCCGCCGTTGGTTGTTGCTGTGACTGTGGGGCCGAAAGTGAGTTGAAGCACATGAGATTCTGTTGTTGCAGAAGATGTATATGTATCTGAATATGTTATTCCCCCCGAAGTCTCTCCGGCATATATTGTAAAACTGTATGTGGTATCTGGAGTCAGGCCGCTAAACTCGACATAATAGGAACCGGCCTGATAATCGTATGAAATTGTCTGGCCGTTCAGTGTGGCTGAAGAAACGAAGGTAGGATCGTCGATTATGTTCGGCCAATCTACATCCCAGCTAATACTTATGGAACTCTCAGCAGGCACTACCAGAACGGCAGATATCTCTGGCCTAGGCCGTGGTGTACTTGGTGGTGAAGGCTGAGAAGGAGGCGGAGGTGGAGACGGAAGAGGGGGTGGAAGCTCTATGGGCTTTCCCCAGCCCGGGGGACTAATAGGAGGCACGAAAGGAGGTTCTCCCGGAGGCCCTCCCGGTTGCAATACGAGGATTTCGTTCACCCCTCCCAAATACTCCTGTGCGGTATCCGCAATAATCCAGTCATTTCTCGGATTGCCGCCCTCGAATCCGTCCATTTTCGGAGTTATGTCATACTTTATCTTATTGGCCGCAGCCCAGTAAATACCGTTCTCCAGAAGATTCCCGACAACCTCATACTTGTTTATCAGCGGCTTTCGGAGATTCGTATTCGAGAAGTAATCGTCCGGCAGGGATGAAATGTAGTTCTGTGCAGTCTGAACCGTTGAGGTGAGAGAGGCCGTTGTCTGGCCGATGTAGCCGTCCACAATGTTATTTTTGAAGTATATCTCATAATTTCCCTCGCTGTTGTCCTGCCATACCTCGAAGGTGTAGTATTCCTGCGTTAGGGCTGTCTTACTTTGAGAATCAATGACCATATCCGGGTATTCTGAATCCCCGTTAGTCGTCGTTACCCTCGAATCGTTCTTAACCGTGTTCCCATTGTAGTCAAGAACGGTTTCGTATATCTCATAGTTGCAGTCCCTGAAATCCGACCACAGAACATGCACATACGAGTCGCTGTCAATCCGTGTAACCGGTTCGAAGGAATCGCCCAGAGCATTAGTTAACAGAAGATTCTCGCTCCAGCTCCCTTCTCTGTACACCTTAAACCATAATTCATAGTTGCCCATTCGATTATTCGACCAGATAAAATAGAGTCCCTGCGGGCTCACCCTCAAATCCATATAATTGCCACCAACTTCCGTAAGTTCCGCTATTACTTCGGGATTACTCCATGCGGTACCCCCATTCAAACTTTCCCAGAAATAGACATTCTTAGTGACATAATCGGCCACAGTAACATATATGTGCCTGACAGAGCCCACCATAATGACGCTTATTTCGGGAACTCCGGTAAATTCCGCACCGCCGGAGGGGTTTGCAAGGGCGTGAGTACAGAAGGTGCCGTCCACATTATATGTGATCACTATTCCGAGGTAAAAATCCGGCGTACCGAGGCCAGACCACTCCCTGTAGGCCAGATAAATCTCGTTACCTATTATATCAACTGAAGGGTTATCGCCGCTTAGCTTGTACGGGCTAAGCCATGAGTCCCCGCCGTCGTTGCTGTAGAGGATGTAAAAATCTGGAAACGAGACGGAAGGAGCGCACTCAATGGCAATAGCAACATTTGCGCCATCACTGGCCATATCGATATCGGTAATTGCCAGAGACGGAGTCGTAAAAATCTCAGAGGCGGAACTCCATGTCCATCCGAAATCATCGCTCCCTGCCATCATCACCGAAGTGCCATTCTCAATCCAGAATACTTTCAGAGCACTTTCATGGTAGTAAACCTTCGGAGTTGTGGAGTTACCAGAGGCATCCGTAATCCTATACTTCGGAAGATTCGAATTTATTGTTACTGTAGTTGTATCGGAAAAACCTCCGTTATCGGTCACGGTTAACTTTACGGCATAGGTGCCTTCTTTGAATGTATGGTCAGCGGTTACACCGCTGGCTGTACTTCCATCCCCGAAATCCCACTTGTAGGATGTGACATAACCGTCGGGGTCATAGGGACCGGAGGCATCAAAATGAACGGAGTCAAGATAGGCCTTCGGGCTGGTGGTGTCGGCAGTGATTTTTGCAACCGGAAGCACCCTTATAGTGATTGTTAAACTGTCCTTATCGGTGTAACTTCCATAGCTTCCTGTTACAGTTACTGTATATGTCCCGCTGGAAGAATATTTGTGAGTAAGCGACTGCCCTTTTACTAAAGAACCATCTCCGAAAAACCATACAAAAGATGTGGATGAGGTAACATCACTCATCCCAACAGTAACTTTTCCGAATTCAGCACTCGCGGTGAATGTTATAGAGTGGCCCGGTTCTGTCTGCATCGGGGAAGCGTTCCCCTGAACAATTAGTATATCTCTTTCACCTGCAGCCCCTGTTGCAAGAACGTTTCCCGTGGGGATAATGAACATAACCGCCAGAAACAGGGCAATCCATCTGCTAATCCAGAAACCTGTTTTCTTCTCCATGTTAAGTGTTACGCATCACCACTATTTAAACCTTTCATTGAAATAAAAAAATGAACGAGATTCCTGTTTATTTGAGAACCAGATAAACATCGGGCAAATCCCAATTGAATAGCAAGGGATATGGGCAATGCAAGGGGAATTATGCAACACAGTAGTCCATGCGAAAATCTTATATCGGGTGACTGTATCGTGAGGCTGAGTTTCATGAAGAGAAGAATAAATAAAGATGACAAAGGGGCTGTTTCCCTGCTCCTGACTATGGTGATAGTGGTAGTACTGCTGACTATCGCATTGGCTGGGGTCTACTACCTGAATCGCCCGGTGAACGAGGGACAGGACATCCCGGTGGTGGAGGAAGGCGATACCGTTAAGGTGGACTACATCGGCACCTTTGAGGACGGACGGGTATTCGACACCACGCTTTATAATGTTGCCAAGGATAACATAACCTATCCGAAGGCGGTATCCTTCGAATTAAAGGAAAAGGGGCTATATGCACCGTTCAGTTTTAAGGTGGGGGCCGGAAGTACCATAAAGGGATTTGATAAGGGAGTCGGGAGACTTCATCTCAACCAGACGATTACTGTGGTTATTCCGCCAAGTGAAGGGTATGGATATCTGGACATGAGCAAGGTAAAGAGCATTCCAATCGTGCAGGAGGTTCCCGTAAAAGAGAGCATGCCCGTGGACGACTTCGAAAAGAAGTTTTCCCACAATCCACAGGTTGGCCTCACTATAAATGACCCCTTCTGGGGCTGGAACATCACTGTAATGGCTGTTTCTGACGAAATGGTTACCTACTACAACATGCCGACCCTTCATCAGACCGTTACACCCTACGGAAACCCAGAAGTCCGGGAGAACAGGGGATGGTACTGCGATGTCATATCTATTGATTCCACGGCAAATAACGGCACCGGTCTCATAAAGGTGAAGAATCTCGTAACCAAGGAGAACATCAATGTTACGGGTGGAACCGACCAGAACGGACAGATCTTTACCATTCTGAATGTGGACGAGAAGAACGGCACCATCAGCCTGAACTACAATAAAGAAGTGGTGGGCAAGACGCTCATCTTCAAACTGACAGTGGTGGATATTCAGAAAGGGACCGCTACCACAACCTCATAAACCTATTTCCTTTTCTCTTTTAGTTCTGCATTATCACACGATCAGCAGTATGATATTTCCTGCTATGAGCGAAATAACCAACCCGACCGTCACAAATATAAGAAGCGGTATCTTAGGATTAACCCATACTTCCTTTATACCCATCTCCTTCAGCATGAGTATCTGCTCGGTATCGTCGTCCTTCGGAAACAGATTGACCTTTATCTTGCCATCCACAACCCTTTCCATGAGCCACACATGATGCTTTCCTACCTCCAAAAGAGGTGTTTTATACCCGAAAAAGGCCTGCGGGACCTTTATGTCGCCTCTAAAAACATTAAGGAGAAACATGGCCAGTGGCACAGAGAGAGAGGCTATGGCAGCAGTCATAAAAATAATGAACGAAAACGGCAGAAATATCTGTTCCCATGTGATCACACCGGAAAAAGACCCCATAGTAAGGGGGGAAACAAGAGGTAGAGATGCGGCTATCGATGAAATTGCGGGATAGTGAGGGAAGAGCAGAGAGAGCATCATAAGGGCCTTGGCATCCGCGCCTCCTTTTATTACATCAAACATGTACAGCAGGTAGATGAAGAGTATCATCGCCAGCACCGAAAGTAGTACGGAAAACTGCATGTCCCCCCAGAACATATAAATGCCTCCGATAAAGATTGCAACGGACAGAAAGTAGGCTAATAAACGCAGGGTGTTCGCTCCCTTCAGGTTGATACCTTCCTCCCCGAATATCTCCTCTCCGTTCCAGAATATGTCGAAGTATATCCATGCGATGGCCATAACAAAAAGGTGGTAGAATAAGGGAGCTGCAGCCGCTAACAGCTCCGTTTCCAGTAGTATGAACCCCACTATGCCGCCTGCAATCCAGTACCTCCTATCTGCCATTCGGACTCTCCAATCCTGTATGCTGGCCGGCACCAGCATCGAAAGGGCAACAACTATCCTCAAGACATCCGGCATGTAGGGATCCATGGGAGCTAATGGCCTCACCGTACTTTATATTTTCCGCTCAGCCCTTTATCTCCTCTTTTGTCCACAGGAGGAGGAGGCTGCAGCCCAGCGCGCAGCCATCTTCATTATGTTTGAAGACGCAGTCCCTGCAAGGATGCGCCCAGTTGTCTTCTTTTCCGTCTATTCTGTCCTCTTTTTGCGTAGGGTTCATTTTTTCACCTTCGGGTAAAAGCGGGCGGCAGGGTTTTTAAGGGGTCGTGCTGCATACAACAGAAATACAGCATAGAAAAGTGTTAAATAGAAAACAGGAATGAAGGGCTGATATCATGCCGGTAAGAGTGATTATAGGGGCCCAATGGGGCGACGAAGGAAAAGGGAAGGTAACGGATTTCTATGCGAAAGAGGCCGATGCAATCGTGCGTTTTCAGGGAGGCAACAATGCTGGCCACACCATAATGGCTGGCGACAAAACCTTCAAACTCCATCTTCTTCCCTCCGGAATCATCAGAGAGGACAAACTGTCTGTTATCGGAAACGGAGTGGTAATAGATCCGGATGTCCTGCTGAGGGAAATAGATGAACTGCGGGCCATGGGCATACTAGCAAACAACCTCCGAATCAGCGACCGGGCCCATTTGATAATGCCCTATCATAAACTTCTGGATGGGGCGGAAGAGTCTTTCAGGGGCAAGGAAAAGATAGGTACTACCAAGAGAGGTATCGGTCCCTGCTACTCCGACAAAATATCCAGATTGGGCATACGAATGGAGGACCTTCTGGACCCGGAGAAACTCAGAGAAAAACTGAATTTTGTCATTCCATTGAAGCAGAAACTTCTGATGGCTTATAATATAGATGTGCAGCTTCAAATCGAGCCCATATATGCCCACCTTCTGGAAATTTCAGAGAAAACAGCCCCTTTAATCACCGATACCTCGGTCCTGTTGAGAAAGATGCTTAAGGACGGTAAGAGCATTCTGCTGGAAGGAGCGCAGGGAACCATGCTGGATGTGGACCACGGAACATATCCATTCACGACTTCCTCCAATACAACTGTGGGCGGAGCGGTTACGGGAACCGGTCTTCCCGCTTCTGCGATAGAGAATGTTACCGGCATTGTGAAGGCGTATACCACCAGAGTGGGAGAGGGGCCGTTCCCCACAGAACTTGACGACGAAATAGGATACCACCTTGGGCAGGCGGGGAAGGAGTTCGGAACCACTACCGGAAGGAGCAGAAGATGCGGGTGGCTCGACCTTGTTGTGGTCAAGCATGCCGTAGAGACCTCGGGCATAACGGAGATAGCCCTGACCAAAATCGATGTCCTGACCGGCCTGAAAGAATTGAAGGTCTGCACGGCATATAACATTGACGGGAGAATTACGGATAATTTCCCTGCGGGTAAGGCCGAATCCATCAGACCAATCTACAAGAACCTGAACGGATGGGACGAGCTGGATACGAAAATGGTTCTAAAAGAGGGACACACCTCGCTTCCGAAGGAAATGAGAGAGTATATGGCGTTTATAGAGAAATACACGGGTGCAAGGATTTCTATGGTGTCAATAGGCCCACACAGAGAAGAAACGATAATACTCTAATTCCCAATCTCAGCCTTCCTCCGCTCTGAAATTACAGCATTTACTTATGTGGGAAAAGAACTGCCCCGTCCTGCCAGATTACTCTGAAGTTGTCCGAGAGTTCGTTCCCGAAGAGATACGAGGGAACTTTTATCTCAAGCATAATCGAATTGTTGCCCGAGCCCGAAACTGCGGCCACATTTCCGATGGGAGTCCAGTAGCTCCAGTTTCCCGTGCCGGTGCTGCTGCCATATATGCTTGCCGTTCTTGATAAAACACCCTCAGGAGACAGTTTAACGGAGACAAGATAATCCGCACCTATTCCGCCGTACTGATATCCTGTATTCGGATTCCCATCCGAGTCTATCAGCCCGTAAAAGACCTCGGCATTCTCCACCGGCATGCTTCGCAGGTAGAAATAAAGCGTATCTCCGTCTGTTTTCATTGCGCTTTCCACAAGACTGCCGTGGGTTCCGAAAAGGCTCTGTCTGGATACGCCATCCCAGTCCGATATGGAACCATCAAGGGAAATCCCAGAATGGTGGGAAACGGAGGGAAGAGATAGATAACCAACGGGAAGTACGAAAAGCAGGGCAATCATAACAGACACTGCGGCCCGTGGTGACAGGTTTCTTTTTACCAGAAGCGAAATCTAAGGCAGTGTGCTAGCCGCCAGAGGTCTGAGACCTTTTAGGCCGGAAGTTTTCAGTATTTTCACTATTCTGGCCCTCTCATGCCCCATTCCTCTCGGTGATACGCCGTTAATGAAACCGTTTCCGTTTACCAGTCCGTTGGAAAGACCGTTTCGAGTGGTTATGCCCCCGTTCACAAGGCTCTTTCCACTGGTTATTCCATCGTCTTTGGCTCCTGTTTCTCCGGATTTCTTATGCCCGGACTGAAACCGGAGGCGCAAGTGGGAGTTTGTCCTATCCAGGATTTTTGCTGACATCATATCACCTTTGTATGTCCTGATTTTTTCTAAGCGGACACCTGACCAAGTATTTTCCAGGTCATTCTCTCCCCCACCAAGGTGTCTGGTAAAAGAACTGCCGATATGTGCCACTGCCACGGATTACCTTTCAGGCACCCACATGTTGCATTTATAGGGCAGCACAGCCCATCCTCTGTGGCCTTTATCGTTTGCATATCAACAGCTCCTCAACGGCTAAATAGAGAAACATGGCGAATATATAAATAGGTTTCGGACGGTTTAATGGAGCAAGCATAAAAATTAACGACAAGTGCTAAATAAAGATGAGAATGGGTTTAAGGTTGAGATTGGCGCCTTCTTCTCACCAGAACGAGGGCCGAAACGACCAGTAGGGGCAGTAGCACATCCGAGAACTCCGGCAGGGGCGTGGGGGCAAGCGGAGCATTCCTCGTACTGCCGTGCTGCATGGCACCCAGAGATATGGCACTATCAGTTACATCCGAATTGTGCCCCCAGTCTGTGGTTACAATTACTGCTCTCACACTACCGTTGGCCGCAGTCATGCCGATATCGGAAAGATAAACACCTGTCTCCAATTCGTTATGTCCTACCGCTGCATCTATGCTTCTCACCTTTGTCATCGAAGGATAGGTATACAAATTCGCGCCTGTTACAATACCATTAATTCCGGTTATGATCGCAACATAATCGGCGGAAATACCATAAACAGCAGCCCCTCCATCCACGGAGTCTATGTAAATCTCGGTTATATCTTCTCCGCTGACTCTGGCTTTTATTACCTGCGGATTGCCGGCACCCGAGCCTGCGCCCCCGCTACTTTGAGTCTGGACAAAGGGTATAATATCTCCGCCGAGAGCCGTTCCGTCAGGCATTACTTTCATGTAGAAGTAGGCGGCGTCCGTGTCACTGGTCGCCGCATAATCGGTTATATCTATGTTAGAGTCGCTATTGGGAGTTACATCGCCCTGTGCATCGGCTGTTGGTTGGATGTCGGACCAGTCCGCAAACGCTCCGTCTATGTGGACCCCCATGGGGGCCGTATTAACATATCCCGCAGCAACGCAGTCGAAAAGAGACACTGTTCCCACATCCGTGGATATATCTGCCGCAGACAAAGAGACGGATATCAGGTCTCCGTCCGCTGCGGAACCGGTATCTGCCGTGATATAAATTGTTCTGGCCTCACCCGCATTCAGCGAGACGGGCGGTATGTCAGTAAGGGTTCCGGAACCCGTAAGACGGGGAGAAAAATTGACTGTTATGGGGGTCTGCTGCGCCCTCATTGTCACCTTTATCATCTGCACGCCCGCTCCTCTTTCCACTATCCCGCCGTTTACCATGTCTTCGCAGGTCACCTGAAGTGCCCCTTTTTCCATGCTTATCGGGACGCTGGCGGGATTACTGATATCAGCAGCCGCCCCCCTTGAGATCCAGTACATCTGGAAGTTGTCGGAAAGTTTCGGGTTGAAATTATAAGACGGAACCTTCATCTCGATCTCGTTGCCGTGAGCTCCGCTTCCTATTGCCATAGCAGGGGTGCCTATGCTCGCCCATGCACTCCAGTTGTGTGTATCAGTGGAAGAGCCGTAGGTGAGAAGAGACGCGTGATTCAGGCTCTCAGGCCACCCGTAAATCTCTATAAGATAGTCCGCACCCATGCCTCCGACATCATAGCCTGTGGAGGGATTGTTATCCGCATCAATGAATCCGTAGTATGCGAAAACACCAGAGGTGGAACTTATCGCGTCTCCTACCTTCAGATATGCAAAGAGCGAGCCGTCCACGATATTGACAGCGTATTCTTTCATATCGATGACATTATTCGGAACAGACATACTGTCCGTGTACTTCGGAACATCAATCCAGTCATCAAAATTCCCATCTACGGCAGGGCCGGCGGCCACATTGCCGGAAGGGGCAAACATTACGGCAACCGAGGCAAGGAGCATGATGAAAAGCACTATGAGAGAGACTGCTGTTCCTTTTTTCTTCCGCCTTGTTGTCCGGGTCGGTTTGATAGAACCGTTCGACCCGTTGCCATTGGTCAATCCATTACCATTCGTAAGACCGTTACCGTTAGTGAGGCCGTTACCATTGGTCAATCCGTTACCATTCGTAAGACCGTTGCCGTTAGTGAGGCCGTTACCATTGGTCAATCCGTTACCATTCGTAAGACCGTTGCCGTTAGTGAGGCCATTACCGTTGGTCAATCCGTTACCATTCGTAAGACCGTTGCCGTTAGTGAGGCCGTTACCGTTGGTCAATCCGTTACCATTCGTAAGACCGTTCTCGCTCTTTTTGGATCTTCCACTGTTCTTTCTCCCCCTGTTTTTCTTACCCATAATACCACCTCAATTCTCAGAATTCCCCCACATCCAGATAAGCAAAAGACCCACGACAAATATGGCCAGCGATGCGAGAATTCCCGTCCACTCCTTACTGCCGATTGTGCTGGCACCTCCGCTTACACCCATAATAGATTGAACAATACCTGACCTCAGGCCGGCCACTCCTCCGAGACCAAGAACAGAGAGAAAAAGTCCTGCGGAGAAAAGGAATTTGCCGACATGCCGAACCTTTTCAGTTTTATCCTCTACGAGCTCATCCTCCTCCTCTTCTCCATCTCCGAATAGATCATCACCAAGTCCTTCCGTGATGTCCTCTTCATCAATCTCGAATTCAACACCGCATTCCGGGCAGACCAGTGCATCTGCTGGAATGATGGCCCCGCAACTGGGACACTGGGCTAGTTCCTCATCGTCTTCATATTCCATTCTTCTTGCCCCCTTTGATAGAGTTAGATGATTGGTATAGCACACTCCTATATATATGCTTTTCGGTTATGTTATTGTTTTTTTGCCACTTCTTTTTCTTAAAAATAACAGCGGACGAAGGCATCCACCAATCTTTAAATAACAGCACGAAGTTGAGGCGACGATGAAGAAGGTTCTCGTAGTTTGTGAGAAGGCCGCTGCAGCCAGACGGATAGCAGGAATACTTTCCGGAGGACGACCGGAGACAAAAAAAGTCGGTATGGTTTCTATATATTCCTTTTCAAAAGACGGGACTGAATTCTCCGTGCTGGGGCTTCACGGCCATATAATCGCCCTGGACTTCGATAAAAAATTAAATAACTGGTCTGGCGTACCTCCGGCAAAACTTATCCGGAGCGACCCCATAAAGATAATAAGCGAAAAGGCCATAGTGAATATTCTGAACCGGCTCGTTTCCCAGATGGACGAGATAATCATTGCCACGGATTTTGACAGGGAGGGGGAATTGATCGGCGTGGAAGCCCTTGAGGTTGCGGGCATTTCCGAAAAAGAAGAAAAACTGAAGATAAAGAGAGCGAGGTTCAGCTCTCTAACTCCCCTGGAAATCAATCAGGCCTTTGAGAATCTGGAGGATGTGGATTACAGACTGGCAAAGGCGGCGGAGGCCAGACAGGTGGTTGATCTCACATGGGGAGCGGTCCTGACAAGGCTCATATCTCTGGCTTCCGGACAGAAGGGGAAGAGTTTTCTCTCTGCCGGCAGAGTGCAGAGTCCCACACTCAGTCTGGTAGTGGACCGGGACAGAGATATACGGGAGTTCGTACCAAAAACATACTGGAACATAAAAGCAGAGTTAAAGAACGAAGAGGTATTTCTGGCGTCGCACAGGGATCAGCCGTTCTGGAAAAAGGAGGAGGCCGATGCCGCTTTTAACAGGGCACTTCGGGCAAAGTGGGGTCATGTTCTGGAGTATCGAATAGAAGAAAAGAAGGACTGGCCGCTGGCCCCGTTCGATACCACCACATTCCTAATGGAGGCGAACAAACTCGGTATCTCCCCCGCACAGGCAATGAAGATTGCGGAAGACCTCTATACCTCAGGCTACATATCATACCCCAGAACCGATAATACGGTATATCCCCGTGGACTCGGTCTTAAATCCATACTTGAAAAACTCGTTAACTCCGACCTTGGAGACATGGCGACGGAACTTCTGAAACAGGAAAAACTGAGGCCGAGCAGGGGAAAGAAGCAGACCACGGATCATCCCCCGATACACCCGACCTCGGCAGCGAAGAAAAGCAAAATGAAGGGAGATAAATGGAAGATATACGAGCTCATCGTCAGGAGATTTTACGCCACCCTTGCGCCCTTCGCCCTGATTAAGAATACCAGTACACTTCTGAACCTCGAAGGTGAGATATTCAAAGCCGATGGCAAGAACCTTGTTGAGGCTGGCTGGAGGAAATATTACCCGTATTATTCTCTTAATGAGAGGAGATTACCTGTTCTGGAGGTCGGAAAGATGGTGGATGTTGTTGCCGTTACCATGGACGAAGAGGAGACTAAACCGCCCTCAAGATACAGCCAAGCAAGCCTTTTGAAGGAGATGGAGAAGAGAAATCTCGGAACGAAGAGTACGAGGCACGACATAATTCAGAAGCTATACGACAGAAAGTATGTACAGGGAAACAATCTTGTCCCCACGCTCACGGGAAGGGCCGTTGTAGAGGCCCTAGAAGAGCACGCAAGAGTCATAACGAGCAGCGACATGACGGCCACCCTTGAGAAAGACATGGATAAAATAGCTGAAGGGGCTAAAAGGTTCGCCGAGGTTCTTGAAGAATCCAGACAGATGCTGGAGATTGCTGCCGAGACAATAGAAAAGAACAGGGATAAGATAGGAGAAGATATCAGAAAGGCCATGCGGGAGCAACATTACATCGGAAAGTGTCCGAAGTGCGGCGGAGACCTGATAATCATAAAAACCAGGAAGGGGACTCAGTTTATCGGCTGTAGCAACTATCCTGACTGCGATGTTACGAGACCAATCCCTCAGGGCGTCCTCGTGATTCCGGGAGATAAGGACTGCGAAGTCTGCGGCGCTCCAACCGTTAAAATCATAGGAAAAGGGGCCTCGCCAGTGGAAATATGTATAAATCCGGAGTGCTCCGGCTCCAAAAACAACCTCATTGCCGGAAAATGCCCGAAGTGCGGCAACGACCTCATAATGAGGTACTCACGCAGGGGCAAAAGGTTCGCTGGATGCTCGGCCTATCCGAAATGCGATGTCAGTTATCCCCTCCCCCAGAAGGGAAAGATTGAATTCACGGGAAAGACCTGTCCTCACTGCGGCGCTCCTATTATAAAACTGATAATGAAAGGGAGAAGGCCGATGGAAATGTGCATAAATATGGAATGCCCCGCCAGAGAAAAGAGAGACAAAAAGAAAAAGACGAAAAGGCTTAGGCCCCTCTTCTCTCTCTGGATTTGGGTCTCAAACCTTCGTAGCCGCACTTTCTGCATCTCGTCGCCTTGGGTGCATTTCGTGCGCCGCACTTCATGCATATCTTGACATTGAGCAGTCTTTCTTCAGCTTCTGGAAATCTAGCCATATAAATGCCTCGAAACTGCCCAATACGGCGGTTGGTTTTAAAGATTTCGGTAATAAGTGCTCTGTTGCATAAATACTTTTATAAAGCCATGGTGCATATTCTTCCTTATCCAACCATGGAAGGGATGCACCATGGCCGAAATGGAGATACAGAAGAAGTATATAAGAAATTGGTCTGAGTATAATGAAGGCCTTGTG
>JAJSAE010000088.1 GCA_024281315.1 archaeon
CACAAGGCCTTCATTATACTCAGACCAATTTCTTATATACTTCTTCTGTATCTCCATTTCGGCCATGGTGCATCCCTTCCATGGTTGGATAAGGAAGAATATGCACCATGGCTTTATAAAAGTATTTATGCAACAGAGCAATTTCATCAAAACCTTTTTATGTGATGAAGCATTTTATCCTTTAGCCAGAGGGGACTGTTATAATGGAGTATGAGGCAAGCACAACGATGAAAAAAATACTGTCTATGGCCTTTTCAGCCGTAATTGTGGCACTTATGAGTTACTACGGCATCCGCCTTATGGATGTTTATGAGGGGGTCGCGATGCTGTATCCCGCACTCGCTTTCATCATTGCCTTCGGAATATGGTTCGGTGCGTGGGGCGTAGCAGGTGTTTATATAGGGGCCATCCTGGGCGGTATAATGGCCGGGTATTCCTTCGAACACTCCGCAATCCTTATGCTTGCCGATGCCCTGCAGGCAGCCATTCCTGCGGTCTTTTACAGATTATTGAATTCCAGCCCCATTATGTACAATCTGCGAAGTTTTCTGGATTTCATAGTCATATCCGTATTTTTAACATGCTTCATGGGGGCCAGTGCAGGGATGCTTCTTATAAACGCCCCGTTATTTGGAGCCCTATGGTCAATATGGTTCTTCGGCGGCACCTTGGTTGTACTTCTCCTATTGCCTGTTCTCACGGTATCATTTAGCGAAATTCTGAGAGAAAACGGGTACATTGTTGGGAGGTATGGAGTTTGATTTCCATGCTCAACTCACTGCCGTACATGATAGGCGGCCCCCTTATTCTTTCCCTTGCCGTGGCGACATACATACATGCCAGAAAGGAACCCGCGGGCCTGTTCCTCTCCCTCCTTCTTCTTCTGTGGGGCATAGTATTTTCCCTTTTTCCATTCATGTTCTTTGCAGGGAGTTATGAGAGGGCCCTCTTTATTTTCAAGATCATGGCGGCTCTTCTTGTCTTCCTTCCTTTCTTCTATGCCATGGCCATTATGACAATCGTTAGGGATGAAGACGCATCCATGAGACGCCTGTTTATAGTTTTCCTGCTCATGTCATGTGCGCTAATTCTGAGCCTGTTCCTCTTTCCGGGAATCATTGATGTTAGGCTTGAGGACGGCATTTATCACGGGACATTCAATCTTCAATCGGCAAATCTTAGCCTTGTAACCTCAATATTCTTCCTTATCCTGCCCAGTTTCTATGCGCTTCGAAGAATGGGAAAAGTGGAACGAGAACTGCGAATAAGGGTGGGGGGGACCATTGCTGCCTATGTGGCCTCGGATATATTTTACATCACAGAGGTATATCTTGCTGCCTTCAAAAACTACGAGTATATCCATCTTCTCAATGCTCTTATAGTTATGTGCGCTTATGCTATCTACTACTTCTTCGTTATGAGGAGGGTTTACCATGGAGGTTTCCGGTGAAAAAGAAGGGAAGAGATGGTTGGCTAGAGACGCTCTTAACATGATCCTGTGGGCGGGAAAATACGAGCCTGAGAACTGTCTGCTCTACTACGCCCACAGAGGGGTCCCGGGGGATTATCTTTCGCTTGGTGTTACTGAGATTACAAAAATGAGCCAGATCTTCTTTCACACGGCGGATTCCACCATCCCGTATCACAGAATCCTCCTCATAGTCTGCGGCGACACAATTATCTGGAAAAAGAGCGGTGTCGATATCTCTTTTATTGACCGATAATCGTAAATATTCTTTCTCCTATCTCCACGCATGGCAAAGAGAAAGAGCAGCGCTAAAAAAGAGAAGAACAAAATAGAGTGCTACTACTGCGGCAAGCCTGTGTCTCCAGGTGCACTCCGCTGCCCTCACTGCGGGCACTGGTTCAGAGACGGAAAGATAGTCGTTGCCATTGTGGTAATCATACTCGTAACCCTCCCTCTCATGGCCGTTGTGTCTTTTTCTCCATCGACTTCCGATAACGGAGGCGGCGGGCAGACAGAAACCGTGACCTACTATGTTCAGGAGGGGGACAGAATCTCCATAAACTACATCGCCACCCATTCCACTATTGCCGACAACCCCGACGATCGGGGAAAGGTCTTCGATACCAATATGTGGAGCGTGGTCAAGGACAATACCAATTATAGCAAGGCCTCGGACTTCGTGAATAAAAGCGAGGACCAGTGCGTTCCCCTGAAAGTCTATATTGGAGATAAGAACCCAACACCGGGAGACGAGTATGTAACCGTGTCCTACTGGAAGGAGATGGTGGGCTGGTGGTTCACCGTTTACCCGGACGGAAGAACGCTTGGTCAGACAGAGGCCATTAACATAAAGGATGACAGCGGGAGAATCGTTGCGATATATCAGGTAGAGATAGTTTCCTTTGACAGCGCACCTGCTAGGTAATCTCGAAAAGGAGGTTTTATGCTCGGCAAAAAACTTGATCGAAGGTTGAAGATAGGAAAGGAGCAACTACACAGGGGTATGGAACAGATAGATCAGGCAGCAGACTCTGTGAGAAATGCGGTGGAGGGCGCGAAACTTCGCTTTCTGAACATGCCCCTGACAATCCACGGTGAAAATATAATAAAGGACAAACTGACCCTTCTCGCTGCGGTCTCTTTTTCTATTGCAATATTTTTGCTACTCGTAATGACAGACACCCCCGCCTTCTTTTTTACCGCAATAATCGTCGGAACACTGGCGGTCGCAATAGACTTTCTGGTGGAGTACAAAGGGATTCATTTCATGGACTGGGACTACGCCAGCAGGAATCTAACCTTTAAGAGCGTACCTCTACAGCTGCCGATCCTCTTTTTTTCCACCGGAGTTGCAGCGACATTTATCGTCGATTCCTTTACCGCGCCCATCACCAACGAGCCGTTCAATACCCTGCAGGGGCTCCATATAAGCCCGATTCAGATTCTCCTTTTTACCATCGGAGCGATGTATCTTTACAGATATTTCACTCATGCGGTGGATTCCATAACCTTCGGTGCCCTCCCCGTTGCGATAGGCCTCTATCTCTGGTATCCGGAGCCGTGGATGCTTGTTCTCAGCATCGCACCTATATACATTGATTATCACCTTGAAAAGAGGATGGTAAATTCCGCCGACATAACATACGATAACTACAGCTTCGAAAAGGCCTTTAATGTGGCGGCCAGTTACTTCCCCTCTGCCTTGATAATGTTAGCCTTGGCCACAATTATATACCACCTCCTCTCTGCATTTCTTTGAGGCAGGGGTAATTCTTATATCTTAGCACCCCCATCACCTTCCGATACCATGGGCGATTTCAAATTGTTCTACTCCGAAGAGTTCTCAAAACATGTTCAGTGGCCCGGCCATCCGGAATCTCCGGACAGACTGACCGTTATAGAAAAAAAGCTGAAAGAGAACGGGTTGTGGAATCCGATCAATTCGGAAGGCGCCACCGAGGAGGATCTGTTTCCGGTTCACGACAGAGAATACCTGAACACGCTGGAGCTTGCTACCATATCCGGAATAGATGCGGATACCGCTCTGCACCCGGAAACATACTCCATTGCCGTTAGAGCTGCAGGTGCCACTATTATGGCGGCGGAAGCCGCTCTTTCTGGAGGGACGGCTTTCTCTCTTGTAAGACCACCGGGTCATCATGCCGGGAGGAATTACGCCATGGGCTTCTGTTACATAAACAACATTGCGGTGGCCGCTTCTCATCTCATATCGAAAGGGGCAAAAAAAGTGGCTATAGTGGATATCGATGTTCATCACGGCAATGGCACATCTGACATCTTCTATTCCTCCGATTCCGTACTGTACATATCAACGCATCAGCGCGGCATCTTTCCGGGAACCGGAGCTGCCGAAGAGTCGGGGAGAGACAGCGGCTACGGGTATAACATAAACATCCCTCTCCCGTCAGGTGCGGGAGACAGCAGTTTCTTTCTGGCCTTCGAGCGCATTATCATTCCGACTCTGACGCGGTTCTCTCCAGATGTCATTCTGGTAAGCATGGGTGCAGATGCACACTACATGGACCCTCTGGCAGGCCTTTCTCTTTCGAGTGGCGGCTATGTTGAATTGATAAGGCGTATTTACGGAGCGGCAAAGAGACTGAATACCGGGCTCGCACTGACTCTCGAAGGAGGTTATCATATAGATGCCCTCTCCGAGGTTGTTGCCGGTATGGTTTCCTACCTGAGCAGAGGAGAGGATATAAAATTGAAGTATGATACAATCCGAGACAATAATATCGCCGCAAAAAAAGATATAGAGACGGCGGTGAAGATACAGAAAGAGTTTCTGGATATATATTGAAAAAGGGTTTTTATTTCCTTGCGGACCTCTCTTTTTGCTTGTCTCGTACTTTTCTGGCACTCTTTTCAATCTGCTCTAGCGTGTCGTCCAGCGCTTTAAAAAGGTCCCATTCGAAGGCCTTGCCGTATATCATTTCGTGTTCGGTTGTGAGTCTCGCGGTAAGGCTGTACTTCTGCCGGCTCCCTTCGTCGGAATTGTACCGGCTCACATGAATGGTGAGAATCTTAGGTTTCAACAGTTTGCTTACCTTCTTCATGCTTCTTTCTATTATCTCATAGAGCACATCAAAAACCTCCGGATGCTCGTCGGACAGGCCGGAAATCTGGACATAAACCCCCTCCTGCGGCCTGAAGCTGTGGAACAGTTCCAGCAGGGCATATTCGCTAACGACGCCCTTCAGAAGACCGTCTTCGGTGATGAAAACCGTTGAGATGTTGTGCCGTATCATGAGTTCTGCTGCTTTGAGGATGGTATCGTCAGGCCCCAATGCTATGGGTGCTGTAACCATTATAGCCTCAACTTCTATGTCAACAGGACCGCTTTCCTTCTTGTACTTCCTGTTTATGGCCATGGTTTCCTTCTTGTTATCCGTATAGTTCGCTTTTACTATATCTTTAAGGCCGACTACCCCTACAAGGTGCCCGTTGTCCACCACGGCTATATTTCTTTCATTGATATCATGCAGTATCTTTCTGGCGGTTGTAATGGTGTCTTTGGGAGAGATGGTAGGGATGTTCTCATTCATGATTTCCCGGTTCTTTATCTCCTTCATTATCCTAAGACTCTTGAAACCATTGATAATGTCACTCCTGGTGATTATCCCGACAACCCTCTTTTTCAAGAGAACTGGCAGACCCCTGAGTTCATTTGCCATCAACTGCTCCACCACATCTATGGCCGCATCGTTCTGCCGGACCTCGGGGCAGTTGGTCATCACCGAGGAAGCCTTTGCAGTGAGGGGCAGGCTCCTTCTCCTGTTCAGACTGTCGTATGAGATTATCCCCTGAAACTTACCATCATCGTCCACCACTGGCATCACATTGAAATCGTTCTTCTGCATTCGTGATAGAACATCCGATATAGGGTCGTCCACATGCGCTGCTATTACATCTCTGTTCATCACATCCTTGACCTTCAGTTTTATTACCTGCTCCCTGTTCATAGACTCACCTGTTTTTCGAAGTAAACCACCCTAAACCGCAGGGTGTATTAATAATTTTTTAAGACAACTCTTTTTTTCGGACCGATCCGAAGCAAAAGGTTTTATTACACTCTTCATTCCTCCCTGCACAGGTGAGAACATGAACAAAACACCGCTTAATTCTCTTCACCGGGAACTGGGAGCCAAGATGGTGGATTTCGCAGGCTGGGAGATGCCAATCCAGTACAGCGGGATAATCAAGGAGCATATGAATGTGAGAACAAAAGCCGGCCTCTTCGATGTTTCCCACATGGGGGGCCTCTTTTTAGAGGGGAAAGGGGCAGGAGAGAGCATTGACCGCATTTCCACCCGCAAGGCCGTGAACACGAAGGTGGGGCAGTTCAAGTACACCCACATTCTGGACGAGGAAGGCCATATAATGGACGATGTGATATTCGGCCGACTCTCCGAAGAGAGGTGGATAATGGTACCCAACGCGGGAACCGCACCCATGATATACGACTGGGTGAAGAAGCATGCCGAAAACTGCAGGGTTGAGAACAGGAGCGGGGAATTCGCATGCCTTGCGCTTCAGGGGCCGGAGAGTCTGAACATACTGAAAAAGATAACGGATTACGATATCGACTCCATGAAGATGTTCTGGGGAGCATATATGAAGATAGATGGCCTCAGAAGCGAGGCCCTTGTTTCCAGAACCGGATACACAGGAGAACTCGGTGTAGAAATAATCGTTCCGGCGGACGAGGTAAGAGAACTATGGGATACGGTGATGAAAGCAGGAGAGGAGTACGGAATCTGTCCCGTGGGCCTCGGAGCCAGAGATACCCTGCGGTTGGAGAAGGGGTTCTTACTCTCCGGCCAGGACTTTTTCGGTGAACAGACCACTCTGAACACAGGACTTGAATGGGTGATAAGCTGGAAGCACGATTTCATCGGGAAGGATGTTCTCCTGCGGCAGAAGGAATCGGGAGATTACGAACGACTGGTCGGTGTAATAGCTGAAGGCCGCGGCATCCCGAGACACGGCTTTGAGATATGGAAAGACGGTGAAAAGGTGGGAACACTGACCAGCGGAACGATTTCTCCCGTGTTGAAGAAGGGTATAGGTCTCGGCTATGTCCCTCCGGAACTGACGAAGATTGGGACAGAATTGGCGATAATAGGGCATGGCAAGGAGATGAAAGCAATAGTCTCGGAACTGCCCTTTGTAAAATAATTAACAAAAAGAGGTGATGAAATGAACACGGAACTTGTAAACGACTTGAAGGAACTGGTAATGGCCCACGGCGTATCGGGATATGAGGATGAGGTAAGGGAGAAGATAATGAAGTTGATAAAGCCGCACCTCCCAGATGATGCCGAAGTGAGAACGGACAATCTCGGAAACCTACTGGTTACGGTAGGAAGAGGAGAGAAGCATCTGGCGTTCGTGGCGCACATGGACGAGATAGGCATGGTGGTTTCCAGAATCGAGAAAGGGGGAACACTAAGGATAAAGATTCTCGGCGGAATAGATGTGAGGACGCTGGTGGCCAGAATAGTAAGGATAAAGACGGATAAGGGCTATGTAAAGGGGATAATAGGTCTGAAGCCCCCGCACCTGATGAAGCCGGGAGAGAAGGCCACGGAGGCTCTCCCTGCAGACCAGATAAAGATAGACCTGGGGACGAGGAGCAAAGAGGAGACCGAGGCCCTTGGCGTCAGGATGCTGCAGCCAATTGTTCTCAACAAGCAGTACATTACAATTCAGGATAAATATGTAGTGACCAGGGCACTGGACAACAGAATTGGCGTTTTGATAAACATAAAACTGCTGAAGCGGCTTGCTCCGAAAATCAGCGAACTGGACATGAAGATAACCTTTGCATGGAGCGTGCAGGAAGAGATAGGATTAAGAGGGGCCAGCCTAATCGCCAACACCATAAAATCGGACTATATCATCGCCCTTGATACGGCCTCCACAACAGATGCCCCGGACATAGGAGATGCAGCATTCCAGCCGTTAATGATTGGCGGCGGTCCTGTTCTGAGAATGGTGGATGCCCGGGCCATAGCATCACCGATTATGAGAAAGATTATGCAGGATGTCGGAGAAAAGATGGGTATACCCATACAACTCGCAGTGGCAGGTGGAACTACGGATGCGGCTGCACTGCAGATGGCAGGAGCCGCCGTGATGCCCATTGGAATCCCGGTAAGATACACACACGCCCCCGTGGAAATGGCGGATATAGAGGACATCGAGAGAGGGATAGATCTGCTAGAAGGTGTGGTGAAAGAGATTTCCGGAAAATAAACCCTTTTTTACTTTTATTCTCTGAATTTAATCTCTAGTTTGCCTGTAAGCTCGCCCATAAGCAGTTTCCAGTTCATGATAAGATGGATGGATACAAGCAGGCCCATGAGAAAACCTGTGATGGTGTGAAGCCTGGCAACATGCCTGTTCCCCGCCCATTCCATTATGCCGGTTATCATCACCACGGCAAAATCCGCCAGAAGGATGAGTGACAGCCCAGCCTTGATTTTAAGAATGCCATTTTTGTTCATGGCAGAGAAAAAAAGGACTCATATATAAAGAAATTACCGAACTAGGCGTGTGAGCACCAGATCCCCCGGGGGCAGTAAAGTAATATCATTATAATGCAGTAAAAGCAGAAAAGGATTTGGCGCCGTCGACAGGATTCGAACCTGTGACCTGTTGATTAACAGTCAACCGCTCCACCGGCTAAGCTACGACGGCAGTTCTGCGTATTGTGTGGACCCAACGGGATTTGAACCCGTGGCCTCCTGCTTGCAAAGCAGGCGATCTTCCGGTCTGATCTATGGGCCCGCAATCGGCTACAAGCACCCGAAAGGCAACTTGGTTAAAAGTTTTTCGTTCAATTGAGCGGCCTTTTGCACTTTGGGCATATTATCTGCGTCCGCTTTCCGCATGAGGTACAGAAATAGTCCTCACCTCTCTCAAAGACCGGAGCGCGATGGCAGGCCGAGACAGCGACAACAGCGTGGCCGCAATAATCGCACACTCTCACCACATTCTTCTTTGCCGATAGCCTCTGGATGATATAGAGAACAACATATGCAATGGCGAGGGCCAGAAGTATTATCAGGAGGGCGAGACAGGGCACCGATTCGCTCCCGTTATCTGCGGCAAATATGTAATGCATGTAGAGAGTATGAATAAAAGGGGAATAAAAAAGGTTTTGGTTCCATCAGAACAAGTGTCTTATACACCCACATGTGTCATATATAAAGGAAGCATGGAGGTCTTCCTCATATCGAAATCCTGAAAAAGCGCAGACATGGTCACGGTTGCAGGTAGGTGATTACCATGACCGATGTCTGCAAAAGCGAAATAGATAGGAAGTATAAAAAGAGTGACCGAAAGAGATTAAGAAAGGAAAGGGACAACCGAGACAGAAAAGAGGCCCGGTTCCGGAAGAGGCTGTGGGCTGTTAGAAACGCAGCAAAATATGGAATAAAAGCAGTAGCGGAGATAGTGGGCGTATCTCTGCGAACAGTCTACAGATGGATAAAGAGATACAGAGAACACGGAAAAGAAGGATTGAGAGAGAAAAGCAGAAGGCCGCATAGAATACACAGAACGGATAAGGAAACTGTTGAAAAGGTGATAGAGCTCAGACAAAGATACGGCTATGGAGCAGAGAAGATAGCCATAGAGCTTGGAATATCTCCTACAACGGCAAACAGAATACTACAGAGAGCCGGTTTAATAAATAGCAAGAAGAGGAAGAAGATATACAGGCATTACGAAAGAAAGCACAGTAATTCCATGTGGAGCATGGATTATACTATGATATATGAGGATCTATGGCTTTTTCTGGCAGTAGATGACCACTCAAGGTTTATTGTTGCCCACAGGTTGATGAAAAACCCGAATGTCAGAGAAACAATGGAAGCTCTCAATGAAGCATTCGGAAAATACGGAATCCCGAGAGAGATTCTTACTGACCACGGTTCGCAGTTCTATGCCGTCAGAGGTGGTGTAAGCACTTTTGATATATTCTGCTTTGAAAACGAGATAAAGCACATACTAGCATCAGTAAGGCATCCTCAGACCAGAGCGGCAGTAACCGCTCTTAACATTGTCTGTCGACAATGAACAAATGGAAAGGTTGAGAGAAAGATGGGGATAGTTAAGGCATTCCTTGGAACGCTTGAGTACAGGGAAAGAAAACTCTCAACAGAAGAAATGAAGAGAAAAATAGGGGAATGGATAGAGTTCCATAACTACTCCAGGATACACTTTGCGTACAGATACAACAGATTTGGAGATGTTCCTGTCCGCAGAAAGGTATGGTTCATACCTTACCTCAGATTCGTTTGCCATAGAAGATGAAAGAGATAAATAGGGGAGAACTATGAGGGAGGAATGCAACTGTGACATATGTCTGTGTATAACACAGTTCCATCAGAACAAGCGCGCCTTTCCGTCCCTGACAATCGCCCTATCCTGTTGCATCCTTCGGTCGTATTAGAGAATACGGGCTTCGGTCCTATTTGGCCGGCCCTGTTCTGCCGCATCCTTCGGCTGCATCAGAACACCGGCGGTTTACCGTCTCTGGATTCCGGCTGCCATGGAATGTATTCCTGCTCCTGCGGTCCGGGTCCCTGCGGCACTCCGTCTTTCGGCGATTGTACCTGCTCCTGCGGTTCCTGTATAATCGGCTGTTCTCTGGGCTGCTGGAAGGCCTGGGGCTTCTTATCCTTCTTCCTCATGAAGAGAAAGAGAGCAGCGCCTGCAATCACGATAATGGCAATAATGAGCGGGGACAGGAGCGACCCGAAGCCGGAAGGTGTGCTGCTCCCTCCCTGTCCAGGCGTCACTACCACTGAGTTGCCGTAAATGAGACCGTGGCCAAGATCGACATAGAGCCCCATAAAGCTTATGTTCTGATTTTCTCCCATGAAGGCCGGAATGTACGCGGTACCGGTGAATGTCCCTCCGCTAGTTCTGTGAAGGGGGACGAAACCATCGCTCATTGTCCAGGATTGCCACTCCTGAACGGCGGGAGATTGGCTCATAAAACCCTGTCCCTCTATCGCCGCACTATCTGCGTCGTTAAGGGCTCCCCATGCAAGGAATACCACATCTTTTTCTCCCGGATTCGGGAAGATTGCGGTTATTGAAGTGGGACCGCCTATCACAAGATTGCTCACGGATATTTTCACATCCGGAGAATTCCACGGATTTCCGCCCATCACATATATGCTGTCTTCATCCTCTTCATAAACCATGTTATCGTCCACATCAAGGTGGTCGTTCGGGTTCAGGGGGTTGTAGTTGTACTGGTTTGGTGCGATGGGTGCTTCGAAGTATATGTTGAGAACGCTCTGATTCGTTTGTGCCGGGATGCTCAGGGTGAATTCCCCGAGGTCATCGGTTGTTACGGAACCGTTTTTGACCACCTTGTTCGGGGTGCCATCTTCCCCTGTCAGGTGTTCTGTCATTCTGTAAGGGCTGGAAACAATATAGTAATATATATCCTTGTTCTGCATGGGTATCGAATTGTTGTATGCCGTGTATTCTCTGGTGATGGGCTCGCTCACATTATAGTAGGTTACAAGGGTTGTGGGGATGACATCGAATCGGTGGCCGTTCGGATTTGGGATCTGGTCTGGTTCTGTGTTTATCGCACCTGAGAAGCTCTGATTCAGGCTCCCGTTGAGAACATAGCCGGAGATATGGGCCCCCTCATAAGTCTGGGGGACAATAATGGTGGCCGTGCCGTTGGAATCGGTAACATAGTGAGTTTTATCCATGTGACCATTGTTATCAAGATATATGTCCGCCCCGCTCACCGCACGACCCATTGAGTCCGCAACTCCGAGTTTGAAGGTGGCTGTTCCGCCTGTTAGGCTTATTGGGTGATACCAGATGCCCATGGGGTTTATGAATATCTGTGCGGCCCCCGTACTGTGGTCATTCACATAGCGGGCATCCACCTGAAGCATCGCAAAGTCACTCTGCTGAAGGTTTTTTACGGGAACTGATATGTTATAATGGCCGAGAGAGAGCCTGTTTGCCGTGAGGTCTTCATTGCTTCCATCACCGTAAGCTATCCGAAGTGTGTCGAAGCTATCCGCATCAACCGGATTTCCTCTATAAGTCACCATAACCTGTGCCTCAAGGATCTCTCCGGGGTTTGCAACGATAAATGGGGCATGGTCGAACAGAACGCTGACTTCCACATCCGGTGCTACCACATCAAGATTAAGGTCCGCGGAATCCGCATCGTTCCCTACTACGACATCCGCATGGAAGTTTGCATGGTAATCACCGTCCTGAACCGTGTAAGTAACACTGTAAAGTCCACGAGAAACTCTTTCGGCCGTGAGGTTTATGGGAAAATGCTGCCCGTGCGTGTCAAGAGTCACATTAATGCTGTCTGCGTCGTTCGGAAGCCCCTTCTCAAAGACATGAATGAACACCTGTATGATGTCTCCGACCTGATATTCTCCGCTGTCCGAGGTCATTATGACCCTCATGGAATCCGATTCCGCCGCGCTAAAGGGGATTGCTCCCAGAACCACGGCGGTAACTATCAATATTGCTATAAATTTACCCCTTGCTTTCATACGATTCACCAGCTTCGATATGGTTGTGGCCATATTTAAGTGTTCCGCAATCGGTAACTATTTGTTGATTATGTTTATTTTTTAGTTTCTCTATGTCTATGTTCCTTCCTCCTTTCCATTTGTGCCATAAAGAGACCTGACAAAGCCTCTTTTGGGGCGCTCCTGAGAAGAGGGGGCACTGTTTTTTCTCCTATTTTCAGCCACGGTAACCAGTATCTTTTATGATTGTAGCAGTTTGCAGGTTCATTGTGGTTTCGGTCCTTCGGTAATGTCCTTGAATAGACCGCATAATTTATATAGTAGAAATGCTATCCCCCCTTATGGCTAGACCAAAGAGCAATATAGATATCACATG
>JAJSAE010000089.1 GCA_024281315.1 archaeon
CACAAGGCCTTCATTATACTCAGACCAATTTCTTATATACTTCTTCTCTATATCCATCTCGGCCATGGTGCATCCCTTCCATGGTTGGATAAGGAAGAATATGCACCATGGCTTTATAAAAGTATTTATGCAACAGAGCATCCGCATAAGAAACCTTAAATCCCCCCTCTCCCATTCACCTCCATGCCCTCTTGGAATATCCGGGTCCTCGATTCCTCATATCGCACCGTAAACAATGTTCTTACCAACGAGCTCTTTGGCCGCACCGACGACGGCCGCAGCATCACCGTGGTTTATACCGGATTCGAGCCGTATTTCTATGTGGTGGAGCCAGACCTGTCGGTCATTGAAACGCTGGAATCCGACCGGCGCGTTAAGAGGCTGGAGAAGACCGTTCTGGAGGTTCACGGAGAGAAACGGGAGTGTAGGAGAGTTGTTGTGGATTATCCGTGGAGTGTCAAGTCCATAAGGGAGCAGCTGTCTGGCCGCGTTCGGGTTCTGGCTGCGGATATTCTCTTTGCCCACCGCTTCATCTACGACCTCGATATCGGGGCCTGCACCGGTGTAAAAGGTGAGCAAACGGAGAAAGGGGACTACACCACAGACATCGTGGTAAAGGCGGAGGGTGCGGAGGCCTTCTTTGTAATAGACGATTTTAAGCCGGAACTGAAGATACTCAGTTTTGACATAGAGAACAGCATAAAAACGGAGGAACTGCTCACCGTCGGGGCGGTTATGGAGTACGGGGATGTGCGCAGAACATATCACTTTGAAGGGGGCGAAAAGGATATGATAGAGGCCCTAACGCAGGTGATTAAAGAGGAGGATCCGGATGTGATAACCGGCTACAACATCGACGGATATGATATCCCTCACCTCATCAAGAGATGGAGGGCCGCGTCCGGGATGGACGAAAAAACAAAGGTGAACGGGCTCTATTGGGGAAGGGACGGCTCCGACATAAGGGATTCCACCGGAAGGATGTGGCATGTTGCCGGCAGAATTGTGGCGGATGCGTGGCTGCATGTGAGAAAGGAGTTTCACCCGAAACAGGAGATCCTGAATCATGTATCCAAACTCCTTCTGGGCGAGGAGAAGATGGATGTGGTGGCCAGCGACATGGACCGGGAATGGGGGGAAGACAGGGAGAAGGTCATAGAGTACTGCATAAAAGATGCGGACCTCGCCCTGCGACTGCTGAAGAAAACGGCTGCCCTGCAGAAATACATGGACCTTGCAACCGTATCCAGACTACCTCTCGATGTGGCCATGAACAGCGGCTCAACCACACTTATAGATTCACTTCTCATAAGAATGGCCGACCGGAGGGGGGTTGCGGTTCCCATGAACGGCTATGGCAGAAGGCGGGAGAAAATAGAAGGAGGATATGTCCACGCCATTGAGCCAGGGCTGTATCACTGGGTCTGCGTTCTCGACTTCAAATCCATGTACCCGTCCCTGATGATAGCCAAGAACATCTGCTTCACCACGCTTGTGGACAATGAGAGGGCCGAACCCGGGAAGGAGTACATCGTCAGCCCAATCGGAATAAAGTTCCTGCCCAGAGAGGATAAGGTCGGCCTCATACCCGAGCTGCTCCAGAAACTCATGAACGAGCGGGACGAGACAAAGAGGAGGATGAAGAAGGCCGAAAAGGAGGGGGAGAGCGACGCGTACAGGTACTACGACGGGCTTCAGGCCGCCATAAAGGTGCTGATGAACTCGTTCTACGGCGTGTTTGCCTCCTCGTTTTACAGGTTCACCGACAGGAGGATAGGGGCGAGCATAACGGCCTTTGCCAGAGAGGCCACTAAGTATGTCATCACGACCCTTGAGAAGGAGAACATAAAGGTGGTTTACGGGGATACAGACTCTGTCTTCTTCACCTCGCCGTTCAAAAATCTGGAGGATACGCTCACATTCGGAAAGGACATTGCCGAGAGGTTCTCCAGAGAGGGGGCCACCCTTGAATTCGAGAAGATACTGGAACCGCTGTTCTCCCACGGCAAGAAGAAGAGGTATGTCGGCAGAATTGTCTGGCCCGAGGAGGACATCATTATAAGGGGATACGAGATACGGAGAACTGACTCCTTCGACCTTCAGAGCAGGATTCTCATGGGAGTCTTCGAGAGGATACTGGCCGAAGACATAGACGGGGCCGTGGAATATGCACGCGAGGCGGTGCAGGACATAATGAGCGGAAATGTGAAACTGGAGGACCTGGTAATATCCCGTACCTGCAAGCCTTTCAATGCATACAAGAATCCGAACAGTCAGCTGACGGTTCAGACGGCAAAAAAGATGACGGAAAGAGGATACGAGTTCATACCGGGGATGAAAGTCTCGTGGATTGTTGTCAACGGCTCGGTGAGCCCGCAGGTGGTGGAACCGTACATCAGCGGAGTGCCCTTCGAAAAGAGGCCGGACTACAAATACTACGCAAAGCGCGTGGCCACCAATGTGGGCCGCGTTACGGAGGTATTCGGCTGGGATGAAAGACGGCTTCTGTCGGGAATCTCCCAGCAAAGCCTGTTCAGTGACGCCTTCGCCTCAGAAGGGAGGGGGGAAGAGAGGAATAAAACGGCAAAAGAGGCAAAAAAGAAGGGGGGCACAAGGCTGGAAGATTTCATCTGAAGGTATGGGAAACAGGGAAAATAGGAAGGAAAGAGTTTTGGATTAATAGACGCCCTTTATCTTGTTGCGGTCTATCTTTATTCCCTTGGGCGTTGCCATTATCATATTTCCGCCGATTCCGGCCACATCGCCGCCGGTATCGCGAGCCACACCTTTCAGGTCCTCGATTATCTTCTTCAGGGCCAGCTGGTCGTTGCCGATGGCCGAAAAGTCGATCAACAGTATGTTTCCGCTGTACAGAAAGCTGGTGAGGCTACCTACATCCTCGTATCTGTATATCTCGGCCACCTTGACCAGAGTGTTAGCTCCTCCGGCCAGTCCGCTCGTCTCGTCATCGAATATCATTTCGCCGAGATCGATATACTGGCTTGCTTCCTTGGTCTCCGCATCATCCTTTGAGAACGGCTTTTTCTTCAACAGGCTTGTCATAATATCACTCGACACGCAATGAGCACTCGGATATATAATTTTTGCTCTTGAGAACGGGTTGTAGAGTACGGTTATTTTTTCGTTTGTTCGATTCCATGTTCCTTCATCCTTTCTATTTGTGCCATAAAGAGGCCTAATAAGGCCTCTTGTGGGGCTTTTCTTAAAAAAGCCTCGTCAGGATTTTCTCCTATTTTCAGCCATAGGGGTCCGTGAATTCTATGGTTGTACCACTCCACAAACTCATCTATCGATTCAAATCTCCATCTGTGTCTATCATATTCCAGCCAGAATCTTTCAACTTTCCCATTGGTCTGTAGATTGTTCCTTTTCGAAGGAATGAAATCTATTCCTTCCTCTTCGAGAAATCTTTGGAACGAAGAAATTCCTTTCTTATTTGAGTAGAATTGACTTCCTCTATCTGTGTTCACCGCCTTAATATCGACATAAAATTTCGCTGCGTTTTCTATGGCC
>JAJSAE010000090.1 GCA_024281315.1 archaeon
ATGGGATTATAATGAGCATCAGGAGCCCGCTGTGGTTGAAGATGACGGATATGGCCACCATACTCACTATGTCTACCATTGCCGCCGTTGCCACCATTATATTTCCTATTTCATTCTTCAGATATCCGAGATTTTTCAGGAGCGGGTAGACAAGTGCAATACTTGTTGTGGAGAGAGCGGTGGAGATGATTAGGGCGGCACCCATGCTTGCCTCAAAGGCGCCCATCAGGACTATAGGGAGCAGGAAGGATATGCTCACGAATAGTAGAAGAAAAGGGGTCATAAATGACGATACGTCCACGCTCAGGATAGGGATGGCCCTCCCCTTAAGGTAGTCCATATTCAGCTCAAATCCCGCTAGAAACATGATGGTCAGGAGACCGAGGTTTGCCAGAACCGTGAGGGCCATATAATCGTCATAGTTGGTTATACCTAGGATATTGGCTGCCAGTAACCCCATTGTAATCTCCAGTACTGCCGTTGATATGCCCACCTCGACCGCGATGATTCCGGCCAGCATTATCAGAAAGCCAACTATCAGTAGTGTGTACATGAATCTCCTCCGGCTGCAAATTCCTTCATGATATTAATAGATATGCCCTGAATGGGTCGTAACAGCGAATGATGGCCCTCAGTCTTTTCGTTCTTTATTTCCTCCCGCGGATTATCCTTCTTTCTGTAAAAAGCAATTCTATGGCCACAATCACGCCGTAAAAGCTCAGTATCCATAAAAGGGCCTCCGGTTCCGATTTCCAGAGGTATCCCAGGAGAACCGCAAGGGATGCAAGCGTTAGTAAGGCGCCCATCAGCGGAAACACGGTTTTTATCCCTATTTTCTTCCTCAGCCGCAGGGCGGATATGTTTATGGCGGAAAATATGAGCAGAAAGCAGGAACTGGCAAACGACGATATGATTTTCAGGTTGGCTATATTGACGAATACAATGGTTATGAGAGATACTATCACAAGACTGGCCCAGGGAATGTTCTTTTTCCGCTCCCTGTATGAAAAGATGCGGGGCAGTTCCTTTTCCTTTGCCATGACCACGCTCAATCTTGCGGTACCGAAGAGCGTGGCGTTTATCGCGGATGCGGTGGAGAGGAGGGCTGCCAGACCTATGAGCAGGAAGCCCAGTTCGCCGAGAGAGGGGCGGGCCGCAACGGCCAGCGCATACTCTCCGTACCTGCTTATCTCGGTAGTAGTAAGGTTTCCCACGGCCACCAGTGCCACTACAATGTAGATTATCGTGGTTATGATTATGGATGCATAGATTGCACGGGTGAGATTCTTATCCGGGTTCTTCATCTCCTTTACGGCGTTCGGTATCAATTCAAACCCCTCGTATGCCACGAATATGAGGGCTGCGCCCATGAAGAGTCCGCCCACCCCTGTATTCAGTACTGGAAATACATGGTCGACTTTGATGTAGAAGAGGCCTGCTATGGAGAATATGGCGAGTATTGTAACCTTCACAAATACCAGTATATCCTCGCTGCCCCCTGCCGCCCTTACGCCGTATAGATTCACACCCAGAAAAGCAAGGATTATCATGGTTTCGAGGGCGTGATGCCACAGGCTCCCCGGAGTTCCTGCACCCAGCATGGCGGCCCCGTATGCTCCGAAGGTATAGGCATACAGGCTCATGGTTCCGATATAACCGACAACAAGCAGCCAGCCCCCCATTCCCGCAACATTTTTCCGGAGAAAGGCATGCTCCAGATAGGTAAAACTCCCTCCGTCGGATTGAAAGGTGAGGCCGAGTCTGGAGTATGATATTCCGGTCAGGAACGCGACGAGTCCGCCGAATGCAAAGGCGAAGGGCGCGGCGTGTCCCGCAAGGCCGACAGAGAGGCCGAGGACAGAGAAGATTCCTCCGCCTACCATTCCTCCCACGCCCATGGCCACAAGTTCTTTGAGGCCCAATTTCTCTTCGCTCTTTTTCACGCCGCTCATGGGATGCTGAATACAGGATGTAATAAAAACCTGACGACGGAGACGAGCAAACCATTTATACGCATTCTCCTATCATTGCCCGATAGCATGCCCGTGATAAACATAGACCTGCAGGACCTCAGAAATCTTATCGGAGAGGATTTGCCCCTTGAGACATTCACAGAGAGTGTCCCCCTACTGGGTGCCAGCATCGAGGAGATCGAAGGGGATAGGATGACCGTTGAGTTCTTCCCAGACCGGCCGGACCTATACTCCGTGGAAGGGGTGGCCAGAGCGCTGCGTGCATTTCTCGGAATTAAACCGGGCCCTGTGGATTACTCCGTTAAGGACTCGGGTATTGAGTTTCTAATAGATGCCAGTGTTAACGCGGTGAGGCCGTATGCGGCAGGAGGTGTGGTCAGAGGTGTGAAGCTGAACGATAATGCCATAAAATCAATCATGGAGATTCAGGAGAAACTGCACATCACTCTGGGCAGGAGGAGGAAGAAGGTGGCCATCGGAATCCATGACATGAGGGACATTGTTCCGCCTTTTACATATAGGACCGTGAGGCCGGAGGGCGTGAGTTTTGTTCCGCTGGGTTCTGACGAGGAGATGACCCCGAAGGAGATTCTGGAGCGTCATCCGAAGGGGATTGATTATGCCCATATTCTGGAAGGGAAGGAGATATATCCTCTTATAACCGACAGCATAGAACAGGTTCTCTCATTTCCCCCTATAATAAACGGCACGCTGACGGCGGTTACGGAGGATACGACAGACATATTTCTCGATGTGACCGGAACGGATTTCAGGGCTGTTCGGGGAGCATTGAATATAGTCGCCGCCGCTCTGGTGGAACGGGGCGGGAGCATTGAGACCGTGAGAACCGTTTACGACAGCTTTCCCGAAGGCGGAAAAAAGAAGGAGTTGCGGCAGCCGGATATGTCTCCTCGAAAATGGGTTGTTTCTTTGGACTATATAATCTCTCAGGTGGGGGCTGATGCGGTGAGAAAGGAGGATATTATTCCGGCTCTGGAGGCCGTCGGCATGTCTGCGAAAGAGAACGGTGAGAACATAGAGATTCTCGCGCCCGCCTATCGGCTGGACATCATACACCCGATTGATATAGTGGAGGAGGTTGCAATCGGTTACGGTTATCACAGAATTGCGGGAACCGCACTCAGGGCCTTTACAATCGGTAGCGAACTGGCCAAAAGCGCATTATCCCGGAGAATAAGAGATATAATGACCGGCTACGGATACCTTGAAGTGACCACCCTTACTCTTTCCTCTCTGGAAATACAGTTTGACATGATGAGGCGAGGCCGGGACCCCACCTACCAGATAACACTGATAAAGAATCCCATCACCGAGGAACACACATGCCTCCGCACGGCCCTGACACCGGGACTTCTGGAAATACTGAAAAAGAACAGGCACAGAGACCTGCCCCAGAGAATCTTCGAGGTAGGGAGCATCGTAAGGGACCACAAAAGAATCCTACACCTTGCGGGACTGGCTATACATGCAAAGGCGGGCTTTACGGAGATGAAATCACTTGTTTTATCGGTATGCAGAGACATGGGGGCGGAGTGCGAAATTCGGCCGACAAAGGACCCGGCTTTCATAAGGGGTCGGGGTGCGGCAGTAGTGATTAACGGAGATGAAATAGGGACATTCGGTGAGTATCATCCGGAGGTCATAACGAACTTTGACCTCAGCTATCCGGTAATCGGGTTTGAGATGGATCTTTTCCATGTGCAAAACGGGGGAACGAAAGATTAATAAAAGAGCCGGTTTTGCCCCGATACCAGAAGATTGCATTTTTCAATGCTGAGGTGGCCCAGCCCGGAAAGGCGCGAGCCTGGAAAGCTCGTGGGAGCAATCCCTCGGGAGTTCAAATCTCCCCCTCAGCGTTTTTCTTTCACCAATTTCTCCGAGAAAAACGCGAGTTCGGGCCGCATGGCCCTTACTCAGCGCCATCTCTTTTCAGTTGGTCCAGATGGCGCCTTGCCCTCACTGGCGTTCGGGCTCAGCGCCCCTGCGTATTTTTTGCTGGTGCCCAGTAAAATACGGCATAGTGGGAGATGAGAACGGAGTGCTAGATAAAGGGGAACGAAGCACCGGAGTTCAAATCTCCCCCTCAGCGCCATTTCTTTCTCATTTGTCCAAATGGCGCTTTGTCCTCACTGGCGTTCGGACTCAACACCCCTGACGCTAGTCATCTATTTCGTTGGGCATCAAATCTGTTGTTCTAACAAGAGTGTTGAGTACGGTTATTTTTTCGTTTCTCCATGTCCATGCTCCTTCCTCCTTTCTATTTGTGCCATGAAGAGGCCTAACAAGCCTCGTCAGGATTTTCTCCTATTTTCAGCCATAATGA
>JAJSAE010000091.1 GCA_024281315.1 archaeon
CACAAGGCCTTCATTATACTCAGACCAATTTCTTATATACTTCTTCTCTATATCCATCTCGGCCATGGTGCATCCCTTCCATGGTTGGATAAGGAAGAATATGCACCATGGCTTTATAAAAGTATTTATGCAACAGAGCACGTAATTGTACCGCGTTGCATAAATGGTTCCATAGGCCATTCCAGATATTTGCAACTCGGAGGGTGGAAAGGAAGTTTCTGATATCAGTGGATGCGCGAATGTGACCGTTCCTATAAACGCGAAACTCAGGGAGGAGCAAGATGTTGTGCGATAGGAAAGAAATACATAGATGCATTCCATAAGTCCCTGATGGAGTTGTGAAACACGGCAATCCGAAGGAAAACTTTAAAAAGGTAAGGTCTTTCCATCGCTATCGAAGGTGAGCTAGATGAAGATGCCAAGAAAGGTAAAGAGATACTGCCCCTACTGCAAGAAACACACTCTTCATGAGGTCGAGCGGGTCAAGAAAAAGAAGGCCAGCGAGCTCAAATGGGGGCAGAGACGATTCAGGAAGGTCACCGCAGGTTACGGCGGTTTCCCCAGGCCAAAGCCGGAAGGGAGAGAGAAGCCGACCAAGAGAATCAACCTGAGATACAGGTGCAAGGAATGTGGAAAGGCGCATCAGAGCCCGTGCTTCAGGGCCAATAAGTTCGAATTGACGGAGTGATTTCATGGAAAACGATATAGCACCAAAGCCCGGCGGAAAATTCGTGAAGGTCAAGTGTCCGGACTGCGGCAATATTCAGATCACCTATACAAAACCGGCAACGGTGGTGCAGTGTCAGGTATGCGGTGCCACCCTTGCAAAGCCGACCGGCGGAAAGGGAGACTTCCGCGGCGAGATTGTGGGAGATGCTGAATAAAATGGCAGGAAGAGATCGATACCCGGAGGAAGGAGAACTGGTACTCTGCACCGTAAAGACCGTCAAGAATTTCGGTGCGTTCGTAACTCTGGACGAATACGGTGACAAAGAGGGTTTTATACACATACGAGAGATTTCGTCCGGATGGGTCAAGAACATCAGGGACCACGCCAGAGAGGGGCAGAAGAAGGTCTGCAAGGTTTTGAAGGTCGCTCCGGAAAGGGGGCATATAGACCTCTCGCTGAAACAGGTAAACGAGCATCAGCGCCGGGAAAAGATACAGAGATGGAGAAACGCAAACAAAGGCGTTAAACTCTTTGAAATAGTGGCGCAGAGGCTAGGCATCGAGACCGAGGCGGCCTACGAATCGTTTGGCTATGACCTCATGGATGTCTTCGGGGACCTGTATCAGGCCTTCGAGGAGGTCGCAATGGACGAGACCATTTTAGAGGAGGAGGGGTTCAAAGGAGACTGGTCCCAGACCTTTGTGGACATTGCCCGGGAAAACATTGAGGTTCCTTATGTAAAGATTGAAGGATTTGTCGAGATTAAATCCTATGCTCCCGACGGTGTGGAGAGGGTGAAAGAAGCACTCCTTTCCGCCGAGAAAGAGGATGAAGAGGCCGAAGTAAGCATTACGGCCCACTACCTTGGCGCTCCGAAATACAGGCTGGTCTGCCGAGCTCCGGATTACAAGGTCGCAGAGGAGGAACTCAGAGCGGCGGGAGAGAGGGCTGTTGAGAAGATAATCGCGGCAGAAGGCGAAGGGCGATTCTGGAGGAAGGATTAGATGGTCCATCACATAAGATGGTGCCCCGCCTGTGAGATTTATACACTGAAAGAAGAGTGCCCAAAGTGCGGGGGAAGGACGAAGACAAAAGCCCCGGCAAGATACTCCCCGCAGGACAGGTATGGAAAATACAGAAGAATGCTATTGAAGGAGAGAGAAATAAGGGAGGCGGATTGAATGGAAGATGTTATTATCAGATACTTCTTTGAGCCGGAAGTGAAGAACGGAATCCTCATAGAGGGTCTCCCCGGCGTGGGCAATGTCGGAAAACTTGCAGCCGAACACATGCTGGATGTCCTCGGAGCCAAGAAGTTCGCATCCCTTTATTCCCGATACCTGCCGCCGCAGGTTCTCATAAATGACGGGGGAAAAATAAGGCTCGTATCTCAGGACCTTCATGTTTACAGAGGAGAAAAGCAGGATGTCGTATTCCTCACCGGCGATTATCAGGGAATGAGTCAGGAGGGACAGTACGAACTGGCCATGGCCACGCTTGATGTTGTGGAAAAGCTCGGAATCAAGAAGATATACACTCTCGGCGGATACGGCAGCGGAAAGATGGAGGATGAGCCCAGGGTTCTCGGTGCGGTTACGGATGAGAAAATGAGAAAAGAACTGGAGAAGGCGGGGGTGGAATTTTCCGCGGGGGAACCGAGCAGCGGAATAGTGGGTGCTAGCGGCCTTCTTCTGGGCCTTGGGGAGCTGAGAGGAATGAGGGGAGCGTGCCTCATGGGAGAGACCTCCGGTTATTTCATTGACCCCAAGGGGGCGAATGCCCTGATATCAATCCTGTCAAAACTCCTGAATATCGAGATAGACACATCGAGCCTTGAGGAGAAGGTGGTGGAGATAGAGGAACTGGCCAGACATGTTAAAGAGATGGAAGATGCGGAAGGAAAAGGAGACAGGCAGGACCTCAGTTATATCGGATGATTAGCCAAGGAAAGATTTTAAAAGAGAGAAACCATTTCCCGCTATGGACCAAGGGAAAAGAAAGATAAAGGAATTTGCGGAGGAGCGGGCGCGCCTTAACGAACTGGTCCTTGAAAAAGCTGGTCTGAAGATAAAGAGGTTCTACAGCCTCGACTCACAGGTATACAGAGAGGCGGCCCTGCCCGAAAAGACGCTGGAAATGCTCGGCCTTGTGTCCTCATTTGTGCTCAGATGCGACGACTGCATATATTATCACCTTAAGCGATGCTACGAATCAGGCGTTACCGACGAGGAACTGAGTGACATTCTCTCGGTCGGCCTCGTGGTTGGTGGCTCCATAACAATACCACACCTTCGCCGTGCCTATGACATATGGGAAGAACTGAAATTTGAGGACCAAGAGAAAGATAATTGAGACTGCTCTTCACAAAGCAAAGATTTATTTATATAACCGCCTATTTGCCCGTGTGATTGCCATGTTAGAAGAAGCATCGGAACTCATCGGAATGCAGGTGTACACGGACAAGGGCCTGTTCCTCGGGAACATAAACAACCTCATAATAGACCTTGACGGAGCCAGAATAGACGGGCTTTTCGTTCACGACACGAACCCAATGCTGGTGGATGGCTCTAAAGCGGTCAGCGTGCCGTACAGATGGATACAGGCCATAGGCGATGTTGTCATCCTGAAATACTTCCCTAAGAGGGTCGGCCCCCGCAGGAAGTAAAACCCTTAAACAAATCCTCTGACGATAGCCGGGAAAGTTTTTTATTAGAGATGCGTATGCTCCGCCCATGAAACCGGAAATAGGCGAAAAATGTTATATAGATGAAACCGCCGTGATAATCGGAGATGTCCATCTGGGAAAAGGATGCAGCGTCTGGCCCGGTGCCGTCATCAGAGCCGACCTCAACCCCGTAAGAATTGGCGAAGGAAGCAACATTCAGGACAACTGTGTGATTCATGTGTCTGCCGAGCACGGAACCACACTGGGAAAGAATGTGTCCATGGGCCATAATGCAATGGTTCACGGAGCGATTGTGGGAGATAATGTCATAGTGGGCATAAACTCGGTGGTCCTTGACGGTGCGGTTATCGGTGAAGGCTCGGTCATCGGTGCGGGTGCGGTTGTGAAAGCGGGTGCGGTCATACCTCCGTACAGCCTTGTTCTGGGCGTTCCGGGAAAGGTGGTAAAAGAGGGGGAAAAGTCCCTGCTGGAGATGACAATTCCCAATGCGGAGACATATCACAGACTGAGGGACGAGCATATTGCGGGAAAGCACGAGAGATATGAGGCCTGAAAGCAGAAAAAAATAAAGAAAAAGGGAAAGTGTTTATGGTTCCACGGTCAGGCTGTAGTATGTATTGTTGTTTTCGATGACGATGTTGTCGCCGCCAGTAATGTAGATGTTTCCACCAACAATACTGACACTATCGTCCCCAACAACATGAATATCC
>JAJSAE010000092.1 GCA_024281315.1 archaeon
GAAAGCGTTTTCCCCTCGCTGTTGCTCGGGTTCAGCGCAATGCCGCACAATCCATCTTATTTTTTTATTGGTTAATTTGGTCACACAAGGTACAGTTTCTTCCCTCTTTAAACTTTGGCGAAATAATTCCCGTACTCTACAAATCGCTTAACTGACCAAAACCTTAAATCCCTTTCAAGCTATACCTCTCCGTGTCCTCTACTGCTTCAGAACACGGCCAATCCCATTTCCATTTCGGCCACTTCGCCCCCTTTGAGTTTGAGCTTTACGGCGGCCTATCCCCGACAAACAACGACACGGACGGGGACGGCCTCTATGACGGCTCCGATGTTTCCGCAGATTACGCTCTTGACGGAAAAGACCATAAAGGAGAACTCACCGCAGGAACGGAACAGTTAAACCCTGACACCGACGCAGACAGCATAACGGACGGTCAGGAGATTAACGGCTATGAACTCACATGGATGGAACCGAAGGATGACGGGCCGATACAGCACGGCCCGGAAACATACACCTCCGACCCCTTTCTATTTTGAGATTTACATCCCTTCTTTGCAGATTCCAATCTCCCCCACCTGCCTGACCACCTCCCCATCAAAATTCAGAACGAACGGCCGCACCTCCACGCCTTTTTTCACGGCCTCCCGGAATGTGGCCGCAAACTCCGGGTCCGTTCTCTCGTTGGGTGAAAAGCATGTGCTGTCGCTCCGGAACACCAGAACCAGCAGCATGGCCTTCTGGCCCCTGTCAATCATATCCATGAGCGTTTGCAGGTGCTTCCTCCCCCTCTCCGTGGGTGCGTCCGGAAAGAGAGCGATTCCGTTCTCCGTGAGCGTGCAGCCCTTGACCTCTATGCCCGTTGTTTCCCCTCCGGCCTTAACCGCGAAGTCCAGCCTGCTGTGGCCCACGGTTACTTCCGGCTTAACCTCATTCGCGCCGGGGAACAGGATATCTCTCACTATATGCTCGGATATCGGTCGGTGATAGGCTGAGTTCACCAGAATCCATTTATCCCCATACATGGCGGCTATGAGGTCCCAGCCTGTCTTCCTCCCATCTTTATCCGCCCTCTTAACCAGAACGCGATTCCCCTCGTAGAGGAGCTCTTTCAGGCGGCCCGGGTCGTGGATGTGCACTTTTTCCTCCTTTCCATCGATTCTTACCACGCCGAGGAAGCGGTTGGAGCGCTGAAGCAGGACGACCTCCCTCACATCCGATATTTCCAGTATCTTCCGATCTGCCATGTCCACCCATTCCCCCAACCGTGTAAAAAGTTTTGCCCGCTCGGTGCGTCACATGACGATATTACAGGGTGGCCTCCTCCCTTTTTATTTATTAACCTAATGGACAAAAATGTCCACTTACTTTTATATACGCCCTATTCGTTTTGAATATGTCCAATCGATTACACAAAGGAGAGAGAGTATGCATATTCAGGTAATTACGGCAGTCCCAGAGAGAGAAGACGCACTTAAAATAGCGAGAACGCTCGTAGAACGAAGGTTGGCCGCATGTACACAGATAATCGGCCCCGTAACCAGCATATATCGGTGGAAGGAAGAGGTTGTCGAGGACGAGGAGTGGCTGTGCCTGATAAAGACGAAGCGCACCCTTTTCGAGGGCGTTGAGGAGGCGGTCCACGAGATTCATCCCTATGATATTCCTGAGATACTGGCCATACCGGTGGAAGCGGGGAACAGCAAATATCTGGAGTGGCTGGACAGAGAGACGGAGAACAAAGATCAATCCCGTGAAACAGACAGTTCGAAGAGGGGGCGGTGAATTCATGGAATATTACGAGAACATTCTGGAAGCGGTTGGCAACACGCCGCTCATCAGACTGAACAGGGTGGCCGCAGGCTTAAAACCCCTGATTCTGGTCAAGTACGAGCCGGTTAACCCCGGAGGCAGTATAAAGGACAGAATCGGAATTACCATGATAAAGGATGCAGAGGAAAAAGGCCTCCTCGCACCGGGAGGAACGATAATCGAGCCGACTTCCGGAAATACCGGTGTCGGAATAGCTCAGGTGGCCGCACAGAAGGGGTACAGGATGATATTCACCATGCCTGACAAGATGAGCATGGAGAAGGAGATGCTGCTGAAAGCATACGGAGCCGAGGTCATAAGGTGCCCGACGGATGTGCTCCCGGAAGACCCCCAGAGCTACTATAGCGTGGCCAGAAGACTGGTGGACGAAACTCCCGGAGCGTTCTCACCGAATCAGTATTATAACAGGAATAACCCGCGCACCCACTATGAAACCACGGGACCGGAGATATGGAGAGACACCGGAGGGAAAATAACGCACTTTGTTGCCGGAGTGGGGACCGGAGGGACCATCAGCGGCGTAGGAAGATATTTGAAGGAGCGGGATCCGGGAATCCGGGTCATAGGCATAGATACGGAGGGGTCGATATATCACCACAGATTCTACGGAACCGAGGGAGAAATCCACCCGTATAAAGTGGAAGGGATCGGCGAGGACTTCATCCCGGAAACGGTGGATCTTCATATAATAGATGAAATGATCGTTGTAGGGGATAAGGAATCCTTTTTGATGACCAGAAGGCTGGCAAGAGAGGAAGGGATGCTTGTGGGCGGCTCGTCGGGAGCGGCGGTAGCCGGCGCACTGCGTGCGGCAGAAGAGCTGAGTGGAGACGATGTAATGGTGGTGCTCCTGCCCGATACCGGAAGGAATTACCTGAGTAAGATTTTCAGCGACGAATGGATGCGAGATAACGGATACTTGTGAGGGATATGCATGGAGCAGAACAAAATAAGAGAGATATACAACAGAACCGCAAGACAGTACGAGGAACTGGTTACCCCCTGCAAGGCATGCCAGTATATGATCCTTCTCCACGAGCTAAAACTTAAAGGCACTGAGCGGGTTCTGGAACTCGGGTCGGGGCCAGGACAGCTTTCCATAGAGATTGCGAAGCGGTTGAACGGCGGCAGGGTTACGGGCCTTGACATCTCGGAGGAAATGGTAAAATTGGCATCGAGAAAGGCAGAGGAGAGGGGGTTGAAGAACCTTGATTTCAGGGTCGGGGACATATCGGATCTTCATGTGGAAGATAAAACATTCGACATATGCGTGAATTCGTACCTGATACACTGGATAAGGGATATCCCTCTTTTCCTGCAAAATATCCGCAGGGTCCTTAAAGACGGCGGAAGACTGGGTATAATCTCCCCTTCCACGGAGTGGTACGGAGAGATAAGGCAGGCATATCGAAAGGTGATGGAGCACTACAGGGAGTATTTGCCGGAGCATGCGCTTATTGAGCCCATAGGTATAAAAATCCGTACGGAAGAGGAACTGCACGACCTTCTGAGCGCAGCAGAATTCAAAATCGAGAAATCCATAGCCTTCCGCTTCAGAGAAGCCATATCCATTGAGGAGTGCTTCGGGCGTGTGGCCGCAAAAAGCGGAGAGGAATATCTTTCTTTCCTCCCAGATGATATTTCCGCCAACATAAAAAATGAACTGCACGAAGAGATTATGAGGGCGGCAAGCAATCTGAACACCACCGAATCCGGGTACATTATCGTGGCTACACGGGGTGATTGAAATGAAGTTCGAAACAGAGGCAATACATGCGGGAGAGAAGCCGAAGACGGGCGGAGAGGGGACCGGGGATGTTATTGTACCCATACATCTCTCCACTACCTTCGCAAGGAACGAAATCGACAGGCTGCCGCAGGGATATGAGTACTCCAGAACCGGCAACCCCACGAGACACGCCCTTGAGAAAAAACTCGCCGCTCTGGAGGGGGCTCGTTTCGGGCTTGCGTTCTCTTCGGGAATGGCTGCAGAAACCACCGCTCTACTCGCCTTGCTGAAGTCGGGCGATCATGTGGTGGCCTTCGATGACCTCTACGGCGGAACCAAGCGGCTGTTCGGAGAGTTCGGGAAAAGTTTCAACATCGAGTTCACCTATGTGGATGCCCGCTATACGGAGAAAGTCAGGGAGTCAATAAGGGAGAATACAAAACTAATCTGGCTGGAGACCCCGAC
>JAJSAE010000093.1 GCA_024281315.1 archaeon
GTCATTTATCCAGACATTTGCTGCGTTTACCGATGCAGTATTGTTATACCATATCGTATAGGTCAGATTTGTACCGGGTAAGGCATGAGCCGCACTTACCATCTTTAGAGTGGTCAGAGCGGTTATCTCGGTGCTCACACTGTCGGAAAGACTCTCATACCCGTACTCGAGATAAACATAGTTGATGAGAATGTCTCCTTCTGACGCACTATTACTAACCTGCACCGTTATAGTGAGAACATAATCTCCGGGCCCGACATTAACAAAGTGCCATGTAGTTCCGGTCCGGTTCCCTTCCGAACTGCTGTTCACAAAGGTCACATCAGACGGCAGGGTATCGTTTATCCAGACATCATCCGCAATACCGTGGCCGGTGTTATTATAGTAAATCGTGTAGTTGAGGAACATCCCCGGACTCGCAACCGCATGGTCCACCGTCTTAATCAGATTAAACACAGGCCTTATTATATGGGTGACAGCGGTATCATTACCTCCGTAGTATGTAGTGAAGGGAGTGGTATAATTTGACTCCGCCGCATTCACAAGGTCCACATTGTCAGGAGTGGTCGAGAGCACGCGTACCGTTATGGTAAGGGTGTGGGAACCGGGAGCAACATTCGTAAAGTGCCAGATATAAAGATTACCTGTGCGGCTCTCGTATGGCTGACTTGAGGAAAGATATGGTGCCTCAGGAGGTAGAGTATCGTTTATCCATAAATCGGAAGCGATGCCGCTACCGGTATTATCGAATGTTATGGTGTAAACAAGCGTATCGCCGGGATATGCAGTAACAAGGTCAACACTCTTCTGAATAGATATAATAGGCCGTGTGACGATTGTTGATGCGGAGTCCGAACTCGGCACCATTGGCAGGCCGTTCTGGGCCGAATATTCGCATGTAACCTCATTGACAAGGGCCGTTCCGTCATCCATATCTCCAACACTAACCGTTACGGTAAAGCTGTGAGGGCCGGGAGCAACAGCAGTAAAGTGCCACGACATTCCGGTTCTTGCTCCTTCCTCACTGCTTGTCACAAAAGTAACACCCGCGGGAAGTGTGTCATTTATCCACACATCTCCCGCCACACCGGTTCCGGTATTGTTATAGTACAGAGTATAAACCAGAGTGCCGCCGGGATAAACCGTTGCCAGGTCCACAACCTTTGAAACCGTTATACTCGGTGCGTTCACCAGAGTGTTTGCGGAATCGTTCGATTCTTCCAGTGATACACCGGCAGTGGTAGTATAATTAAGGAATACCCAATTTGTAAGAGATGCGGATTGGGTGTCAGCTGGAATATGCACCGTGATTGTAAGCGCATGAAGGCCGGGGGAAACATCCGTAAGGTGCCACACATAATCGGCAATCCTGTGCGGCTCGTCGCTACTGGTTACGAATGTAAGACCTGCGGGAAGAGTATCGTTTATCCATATGTCGCCCGCACTGGCATGACCGGTGTTGTTGTAATATATCGTGTAGTTAAGGTAATCTCCAGGACTTGCTGTACTCATGTTAACTACCTTCTCCACGGAAATCATCGGACGATACACCAGCGTGCTCGCACTATCCGTACTCCTCGGGCCGTTCAGACCAGTGTTCACAAGATAGTCAAGAGAAGCCGTATTGACAAGGGTGGTGTTGTCCGCAATAGATGAGTCTATAACAGCGGTGAAGTAGAAACTGTGAAGCCCGGGAACAATATTGTTGAAGACAAACTGTCCGGGGCTTACCATTGTTCCGCCGGCATCCGTATAATTGCCGGATAATGGTGTTAGGCCTGAAGGCAGGGTATCGTTTATCCAGACCGTAGTAGCGACTCCCGACCCAGTGTTATTGAAATAGATGGTATAATTAAGGACATCCCCTACTGTTGCAACGGATAGATCCACCTGCTTCACAATCTCTATAACTGGCGAAATTACAGTGGTAAGAGCCTGTGCATCGGTTCTACCATAAGAATTGCCGGCATAACTTGAATACTCACATATCACATCGTTAATCAAAGCATCTCCGTCCAGAGCAGTGGCGGGGACCGTGAAGTTAACTGTAATATAATGACTGCCAACAGGAACATCGGTAAAGTGCCACAAAAGAACTGTAGAATCAGGAAGCGTATCATTTATCCACACATCTGCCGCAGAGAGGTTGCCTGTATTATTGTAATAGATAGTGTATGTCAGAACATCGCCAGGATACGCAGTTGTCGAACTGACAATCTTCTCAACTGTTATAATCGGCCGCACAATGGTAAATGTAGCGGTGTCGCTGGAATCCGTATTTATAAGGGGCTGGTGAGCACTTCCCGTGTAGTTGCAGATTGCCGTGTTGGTCACTGAAACATTATCAACATTGGCAGTTACGAAAGCATAAACCTGGAAGGAATGACTTCCGGGTGTCACATCCGCGAAGTGCCACAAATATGCACCCCCCGTTACAGTTGGCAAAACCCCGCTGGTATCGTTGTAGTATAATAGCTGTATCGGAAGAGTATCATTTATCCACACATCGCCCGCCGCCCTGCTGCCGGTATTGTCATAAGAAATAGTATAAGCGATAATATCGCCGGGCTCCGCCTGAGGTGTCGAAACTGTTTTCTGAACGGTAATTAGAGCACGACCCACAGTGGTAATGGCATAATCCGAGGAAGAAGGCATGGAAACCCCGCCTGCAGATGTATAGTCGCATGTAACCGTATTATTCAGTACCGTGCCATCTGCAGCAGTAGCATTTATCTGGGCCGTAATCTGGAAACTATGGGAACCGACAAGCACATTTGTGAAATGCCATGAGTAAGTGCTACCGGAAATTGCAGGGGTTATGCCGCTGGTATTTGAGAGATATACCAAACCAGCAGGCATGGTATCATTTATCCATGCATCCGCAGCTAGGTCACTCCCTGTGTTATTGAAGTATATGGTATATGTTAGAATATCGCCAGGCTCAGCAAACGCCGTATCAACCGTCTTTGAAACCGTTATGGCCGGCGCCCTTACCCATGATGTTGCTTCTGAAGAAGACTGCTGCATGAGATTGTCGGAATCATCGGTATAATTGAGGAAGACGACATTCCTCAGTTCCTGAGCGGGGGATGCGCCTGCATCCACCCTTACAGTTATGTTAAGTGTGTTCAGGCTGTTGGCAGAGACATTGGTAAAGTGCCACCTGTAAACCTGACCGATATTACTCTCCGGGGAAACCAGAGTTGAGTTATAATAAGAAGAGTTAACGATAAAGACAACTCCATCGGGGAGCGTATCGTTTATCCACACATGGTTGGCCACAACATCCGCCGTGTTGTTGAAGTATATCGTGTAGTTGAGATATTCTCCGGCACTCACATAGGTTCTGTCGACAACCTTCGAAACAACGATTGCAGAAACGATGCTTTCTGCATAATCTGACTCACTGCCAACCTGCACGCCGTTTCCCGCAGTATAGTTGAGTACAACGGTATTGTTGAGCACGGTTCCGGAAGGGGTTCCTGAATTGACAAGTACAGTTATGTTAAAGGAATGCAAACCATTTGCAACTGCAGTGAAATTCCAGAAGTATGTGCTTCCTGAAGTGCTGTAAGTTGTTCCGCTGTCATCAGACTGGTATGCCACATCAGCAGGCATGGTATCCATGACCATAACGGTTTGAGCGGAATCTCCGGTATTGTTAAATGAGATTGTATAAATCAGAAGAGCCCCTGGACTTACAACGCCCTTATCAACGGTCTTATCAACCGATATAATGGGTCTGTGGATTGTGGTTGATGCGGTGTCAGAGCCGCCATCCCATACAACTCCGTTTGTGGAAGTATAGATAAGGCTCGCATTATTGGTAAGAACCGTCCCGTCATCCACGGACATATCAACCGTGCAGTTAATGAATAGTGTATTGGTGCTCAGGGCCGCAACGGTCAGATTCCAGAAATAAGTGAGACCGGACTGGCCAGTGGGCACAATTGAAGAGTTTCTGAAGGTTACACCCGCCGGAAGGAAATCAGTTATATCCACATCCGCAGGAGAATGGCCGGTATTGTCGTACGAGATAATATATGTGAGGACATCTCCGGGATACGCATCCGTAAGGCTGACATCCTTGGTAACTGATATTATCGGCCGGACCACAACGGTATGAGCCGTGTCGGAAGTTGTTGGATAAGAGTGGCCCCACTGGTCCACCACATCCGAGGTCACACTGTTTGTCAGGGATTGCCCGTCGATTGCAGTGAGGTTCACGGAAACGGTAATGTTGAAACCGTGAATGCCGGGTGCGACATTGGTGAAATGCCAGGAGTATGTGGTGCCGCTTACATTATGCGAAAGAGTGCTGTCATCGGATTGATATGCCACTCCATACGAAAGAGTATCGTTTATCCAGACATCTGAAGCAATATTGGTCCCTGTATTGTTGAAATAGATTGTATAGACCAGATTGTCTCCCGGTATGACATACTGCCTGTCAACAATCTTCTCCACCACAATATCGGGAATCGTAACCAGAGTGCTGGCCGTGTCGCTGGAGCCGGGATACTCGTGGCCGTTATCGGCGGTGTAATTAAGGGTAACATTGTTCACGAGGGTGTAGTTGTCCGGTGCGTTCAGATTCACCTGAACGGTAATTACGAAGGAGTGAGGGCCGGGCGCAACATCGCCGAAGACATACTGGTATGTGCTGCCGCTCTGGAAAGGAGTCTGGCCGCTGGTATCATTGACATATGTAACATAATCCGGCAGCGTATCGTTAATCCAGACGGAAGATGCGTTTGCGGAACCGGTGTTATTAAAGAAGATCGTGTAATTGAGGTACTGCCCCTGACCTACCGTAAGGTGATCAACAACCTTTTGAACCTGTGTAACGGAAGATAAGACCTGTGTAACGGCGGTATCGTTTCCTCCGCTGTAGGGGGTCCCGCTGAGCTGTGCCGTGTAATTCATGAAGGCCGTGTTATTGAGCCATGTGCCATTGACAACAGAATCCAACACCCTGGCCCTCACGGTAATCTGGTTATCCGAATAACCGGATGCCGTCAGATTGAAGTAGAGGGTCTGACCCGAAACCCCGGATGCGGACGAGTCAATATAGGTAACTCCGACCGGCAGAACATCGGTTATATTGACGGCGCATGAATCACTGCCGCTGTTGTTATAATAGAGAGTATAGGTTAATATGTCTCCTTGAAGTGCCGTGCTTCTGTCAACTGTTTTGGAGACGCTCACAATCGGAATGCTGACAACCGTATCCGCAGAGTCGTTGTTATGCCATGAGTAACCGTTAGCCACCTCATAGTCAAGGGAAACATTGTTTATCAGATGTTCCCCGTCCGTAGCAGAAGGCATGACCTGAACGCTAACCCAGAACCAGTGCACACCCGGTGCGACATCTGTGAAATGCCAGGTATAGGTAGGCCAGACTCCCGTATATGTGCTGGCATTAGTATCATTGAAAGAAACATCTGTGGGGAATGTATCATTTATCCAGACATGTGTCGCATTCGTACTGCCGGTATTGTTGTAGTATATGGTGTAGTTGAGGGTGGTGTTATGGCCGGCCACAGGTGCGGAAACCGTTTTTATAACGATTATTTCAGGCGATGATATAAGCGTGTCGGCAGTATCGGAAACGGTCCATGTGTAGCCATTCAATACGGAGTAATCGAGAGCCACGGAGTTCGTAAGAAGGGCCCCATCGTAAACCGTATCATTAACGCGAACGGTAACGGTTATCTGGTAGTTTCCCGGAGCGAGATTGGAGTAATACCAGACATAATCGCCTATCCTGTTGGTCTCGTCGCTACTGTTAAGGAATGTCAATCCGTCCGGAATGATGTCCGTTATCCATACGGAAGAGGCATAAGCGCTCCCCGTATTATTGAAGTAGATAACATAGGAATAGGTATCGTTGACAAGAGCATTTGCAGGGCCGACTTTCTCCACGGAGATAATCGGGCGCTGGATAAGGGTGGTCGCGTTATCGCTCACCTGCGGCATGGGAATTCCATCAACGGATGCATAATCACATGTAACATTATTAACAAGAATGGTTCCGTCCGAGGTTGTATCGTTAACTCTCACTGAGATGGTGAAGTTGTAGTTTCCCCTCTGAACATTGGAGAAATGCCAGTAGTAGGTCAGTCCGATGTTAGTATCGGGAGTTACGCTGGAACCCATGAATTCAACGCCTGCCGGAAGGGTGTCATTTATCCAGACATCACCGGCAGTCCCCCCTCCGTTATCGTACTCAATGGTATAGGTGAGGAAGTCCATAGGATTTGCGACCAGCCGATCCACACTCTTATCAAGAGTTATGTGGGGCGCCTCCAGAGTGACATTGCACATTGAGCCGCCGTTGGCAGGAATGATGACCGTGCTGTTCGCACCGTGTTCGTTACCGGATGTAGCCTCCACGAGCACATCTTCGCCGCCCTCATAGTAGGTCAGGTCAACCTGATATCTCCCGAGGGAGTCGCTGACCTGATAGAAGGAGTAGTTAAATCCGCCGGCAGTGTAATTCACCCACACATCCGCACCGGGAACAACAGTATGGTTAAGACGGAGAATATATCCGTATATGGGATAGGGGTCGTTAACCGCAGTCGCATTGAGAATCACAGGGTCCGGCTGGGAAGCATAGGTTCCCGTGTTGGTCCCGGCCAGGTCGTACGGAGTTCCGTCCTTTGCAGTAATATAGTAGGAAATGGTGTAATTCCCGCCTGCAGGATCAAGTTTAATATACCCTCTCCACGAGCCGTTAAGCCTGTCTCCGGCCGTGAGGTTCATGGGGATGTCATAATAGGAAGTGTCGTTCCAGTTCTTATAATGCAGAGTTACCGAATCAACATAGACATTATCGCTCACCTGCGCATCAACTCTCAGAAGGGTCCCGGATTCGTTAGTCATGTTGCTGTGAAGAATTGTCGGGGGCGTGTAGTCGGCGGTGACCTGTTCTTCGAGGGAGTAGGCAATTTCTTTTCCGGGCCATTCCGTCGCGGAAATCAGGTATCTGTAGGTCGTCCCGTTGACCGCAGATGTATCGTTATAATAATTATTCGTTGTTTGGCCGATATAAGCGGTAGTATAGGCATAGTTCGCCTGCTGGCCAGCGCGTGTAAAATATGAGGTGCGATATATTCTGTAAGCATAGGCGGTACTGCTGCTTTCCCAAGTGAGATTTACGGCATTCCCATTCTGACCAAGATTAACTGCGGAGAAGTTCACGGCAGCGGTCGGATTATCTCCTGCAAAAGTCCTGTTCATCGTAACATTTGCCTTCGGGAAATCACTTAGAGTGGTGTCCGCTTCGCCGTAATTGACACCGTCCGTAGCAAAGAGATGGATGTTATCCCCGCTGACGCCGTACAGATCAATTCTGTAGTTGCTGTCGGCACCGGCAAGCGTATTGTTCCATGTGGTGTTCGTAGAGAGATCACTTGTTCTCAGATTTTTAGCCACGACAATCGCGCCTGTCACGGGAGTTACACCATCGGCCGCAAACACATAGCCTCTGAGAAGGCCGTCCGGCGGCGGGTCCGCCCTTGTGCCTCCGGTGTATGCTTCCATATCAAAGGATGAATCCGAGGTGTCGCCCATTCCGTTCCAGTTGACATAATGAACATATACATCCGCAACATCGGCAGAGGTCATGCCCAGTTCCGCAAGAGAAAGCCCAACCTCGGTTCTGTTCATGTTGGAAGCCGCCGAAATCGTTCCGGAATTTGTCCAAGACCACAGACTCGGGTCCGAGCCGGTAAATTGCATGAGGGTTCGTGAGGTCAGGGTTCCGTATATGCCGGATAGCTTAATCATGTAATCCGCGCCGATGCCGCCGATTGTATATCCGGTTGACACATTCCTGTCAGAATCAATAAAGAACATCATGCTGCTCTCGCCCGTAATTTCCTCTTTTGGAACCCGCTGGAGTGCCGCATCCCGAGGCGCTTTGAAATTAAAGTTAGATACCTGTGTTTGAGGGGCAGGTTCTGCTGTATCCTTGGTAGTAGAACGGGTGACCGGGGGCACATAGGGAGTATTTACTTCCGGTACGGAGGTCCCGTGGAATATATCCGCGGTAACTCCCGCATAAAGGAAGGCACTGCCGCCCTGATTCACTGCGCTGTATGATGTCAGGTCCATATAAAGGGCTTCGGGAGATGTGGCCGGTGTTCCGTCCTTGTTCTGAGTATCGCTGGCCGGCTCATGTATAAGAGGAGCAAAAGCCCAATCCGAGAAGCCCCCGTCCACCACCATACCGGTCGGTGCCTCCAGAACATAGAAGTTCATCACATCCGAGAGTTCCGGATAAGCTATACCCGGGCTTGCAGCCGCCGAAGCAAGGCGCAGGCCGATGGTTTGTCCTCTCTCGGATTGAGGTGTATCAAGAGTTACAGAGAGATGAAGCGTGGAATTCGCCTCTATATTCAACGGCGGGTTAAGACGGACCGTTATGCCGTCGCCGTCAACAACACCAGTTCCTATTGACTGACCGTCCCTGAGAACGCCGAGAGAAAAGGCAGCCATGTCAGCGGTGCCAGTGGTTGTAAAATGAAGAGATGAAAGACTGGATGGGAATGAAAGTGTGGTGACGGCAAGGTCAAGAACGGTATTCTGCGCGCCCGTAATTACCTGAGTTGGATGAGCGACAGAGGATTCTATGTACATTGACCCACCGACATTACTTACCGCATAATCGGAGTGGTCCTGATTGCCCTGCGTGTCGGATGTGAAAAACATCACGGAAACCATGGGGGTTTCGTTGAGTTGAAGAAATTCCAGAGACATCCTGACCTCCATCTCAGAGCCTAAGGAATATGGGGTGGCAATCACGCCTGCACTCTCGAAACCGGCCCAATCGTAGTGATTATTTCCGTTAAAGGCATAAACGGATGTTCCGGTAACCGAGCCATCGTGACCGTCCACTTTTATCATGTAATCCGCACCGAAGTTCATCAAGGCATACCCTGTGCTGGAATCACTATCGGTGTCAATAAATATTCTTGTAACATCTCCTCGTTGGTCTCCGAACTGCGAACCGGTTACTCGCGTGTAGAAGTAAATGTTCCGAAAGTCGCTGACAACCTTCGTTTCCTCTATATTCACATTAGGGTTATACGGCTCGTCCGTAAGAGAATCATGATAAGAGGTTATGTTCTGCCAATCTCCGAACTGGCCGTCGGGAGATATTATTTCTCTGGGGGCCTGCGGAATGGGCATCAGGAACGGAATTGCAGCGGATAATAAGAGGACAAACACAAGGCCGATAACGGCATATGTGCTCCAGTCAAAGGTTTTCGGCGGATATCTCACCTTCAGCGGCTTTGGTTCCTCTATTTCTTCCTCCTCGGGTTCCGAAACTTCAGCTTTCAATATATCCACAAAGAATACATTGCCGCATACATTGCAGCGCGCAAGCCCGCTATCACTGACATCAAAGTCACTCTCTCCACAAACGGGACAGGAAATCTCCGCTTCCGTAACCGCGAACACATTGCCGCAATCGTCACATATCGCAAGACCTTCATCATTAACATGATAGTTTCCAGAACCGCAGGCAGGACAGGAGACCAGGCCCTTCTCGGCAGTTTCCTCCGTAATCTCCTCCTGAACTTCTTCCTCTTCTTCAATTTCTTGTTCTGGTTCGAGATCAACCTCTTCTTCCACTTCCTCCGATTCCAATTCAATTGCATTGATATCAAGTTTTTCAAGAGGCGCAAAACATATTCTGCATGTGCTGGAATCGGGCTGATTGAGACCCCCGCAAGAGGGACATCTGACCATAGTCGTAAGGTCGGTCCAGCAGTTCTTGCACATGACATCATCTTCCACTATAGGCGAGCCGCATACCGGACATATTAGCCCGGAAGATTTGACTGCAGCCGCTTCCTGCGGTGAAGTTGATTCATCCCGGGGGACTTCATCGGGTTCTTCACCACCCGTCTCCGCTTCCACAACTTTCTCGGCCTTCTTTTCGGGTGCGCCATTCAACTCGCCACCACAGACAAGACAAACAGAGGAGCCAATCGGATTATGAGCGCCGCAAACAGGACATTCCATTTCATCTCCGTTGAACTTTTCTCCACATACTGAACATATCTTCACATCAATCGGCACATCCGCGCCGCAGAATTCACACACCTTCAATTCCTGTTCCTCTTTATCTTCCTCGTCCTCAACATCCTCAGAAACCTCAGATGAAGCTTCCGGAGGTTCTTCTTCGATAATAAGGTCTTCCTCGTCCGAGTCCTCCTCATGAGTTTCTTCAGGCATCTCTTCATCCATAACAACATTCTCGTCAATAATATCTTCCGCCAGAATATCCTGAGGTTCAGCCGCATCAGAGGGGGGTTCCTCATCATCAGACTCTTCCTCGGAAGCCTTAACAGGAGCTGCCTCATCTTCCACAAGCATCCCCTCTATTAACTCCGACTGCGTATCCGCATCACTTTCCTCCTCATTCGAAATTTCCTCCTGCAATTGTTCAGGTTCTTCGGACTCAACGGCAGAGAGAGCGGAATCCTTGCCCATCGAAAGAAGTTCTGCTCCACATATAGCACACTCGGTACTGCCCGGCGGGTTAGATGCCCCACATATTGGGCACTCGGTGTCCTTTTTCGTTTGGTCGAGAAGGGGCTCCTCCGCAGGCGTTTCGGCTTCAACAGGCACATCCGGTTCAATATCTGATGCCTTATCAACATCCTCCGAAAAACTCTCCGTAACAGGTATTTCCGCACCGCAAATCAGACATTCGCTAGTGCCTGCGGGATTTTCCGCACCGCATACAGGGCATTCAACAGAATTGTTCTCATTCAAATTAATCTCCTCCTCGATTTCATCCGAAACAGGTGTATCTTCGGAATTTATCTCTTCTTCCGGCTCAACATCGTCAAGATTGTTACCTTCTTCATGGGGGATTTCCGCGCCACACACGCGGCATTCCACCGCTCCGACCTCATTCAATGCCCCACAAACAGGGCATTCTACCTCTGAAGCGACAGTTTTTTTCTCATTCCCATCTCCGGCATCACTGCGTCGTTTACTCATGCGTATCCATCCGTTAAGCGTAGATGACTACCTATACCCTTACCGGTATATTAAGGTTACTGAGGGGCCACTCTTACCCATCTGATAATCCAGCAAAAAATAAAAGAATAAAGAAAGGGGTTTGTTTGGTTTCCCATCAGTTCTGGACACTGTAGGTCATGGTTCCGCCAGCAGGGACATACAGCCAGAAGCCAGTCGCAGGAAGCATGATGCTAATCGCATAGTTCCGCGCATCCGTCGGCTGATTGAAGTTATAGACATATGTGTCATACTTCTGTGTTCCGACATCCCAGTAGGAGACATACCACGCAACGCCAGGCCACGGCTGACCGGGAGTTCCTGCGCTGTATGTCACATAGGAACCTGCGCCCGCAACACCCGGATTGACATTGGCCTCAAAGTCGACCGCACCGTTTCCGGTGAAGTTGTGCGCTATGCCTATCATGTTCCAGCCGGCATAGAGATTCTTCGTAAATGTTCCGGTGGTTGTCGTGTAGTTGTTACCCTGTATCTGGACAATTCCGAAGCCCTGATCCACATAGACCCAGTACGCCGAACCAACTGTTAGATTGAAATCCACACCGCCACTTCCATAGATATAGGAATCATAGGTGCTTGGGGTAGAGCCGGTTCTGTTGGCAATGGTTATGTCGGTGAGGGTTACTCCCAGACCAGTAGCTACGCTGTCTATGATAGCGGTAATCTCCGAAGCGGAGTCACTCGAAGCAACTGGAACTACCGGTACCGAGCATATATGCCAGCCAGGTTGACTCAGATCCCATGTGAACTGCAGCCCGGACACCTCAACGGTGATGTTGTCCCACCACTGACCTGCTTCCGGATAGATAGCGGGCGGGGTAAGGTCATTTCCGATATCCGTTATGTTCAGATAGTGGAAGCCAACTGTTATCAGGGTAACCTGTCCTGCCGATGCCTGACCGTCTCCGACCGCTCCGCCGACACCGTCAAATACAAGGTCTGCCGGAAGAACTACACTGGGATCCGTATCGTTCGTCGTGATGTTAACGGTTCCGTAGTAACCGGGTGCAATCACGCCGTTCGCATCGTATATGGTGTACTGCACATTGAAACCGGTGCCGCTTGATTCCAGAGGATAGAACGGCGGATTTGTCGGGTCGGTAAAGTTCAATCTGGACGGGATACCGAAGGTCACATTGACCATGGAACCACCGTTTGCCGCAACGATTGTTGTGGTGTTGATGTTGTACCTTGCCGCAAGGCCGGTATCGGACGCATTCACAGTAATAGTGCCGCCATCGGTATAGTTGTTCAGGTCTACCTGATATCTTCCGAGGGAGTCGGTGGTAACGGTTAAGGTGTCCGTAGCGCCGGACGACGAGTTAACCCACGAGACATCCACATTTGCAAAGTTGTATGCGGCACCGTCGCAGAGCAGCGGGTTATATACACCAGCGTTTCCGTTATACAGATATACATACCCATAGACCGGGTACGGATCTGCAAGAGATGTGGCGGAGGCAGTTATCGTATAGATAGGTCCGGTTGCAGCATTGGGAATGACATCCGAGGCATCGACATAGTAGCTGATTGTAGTGCCGTCAGCCTGAGCGGGTATGGCACCATACCATCTGCCGCCGACATACTTCACTGTGTTGAATGCGCCATTGCTGTCGTATGTCATTGCAACGGTATATGTGTTGGTCCAGCTGTCGTTGGTCCACGACATTATAACGGTTGTGTTGTCGATATCGCTCGTATAGTTCGCATCATCGATGTCAACATACACATCTATGGCCTGTTCAGCTGCAACGGTCGCGCCATCACTGGGCAGAACATACGCAAATGTCGGAGCGCTGGTATCCTGCTCCGCATAGCTTACGGAAGCGGAGCCTATGTTACCATCACTGCCAAAGACAAACACGGTGTATGTACCGGTTGCCCAGTAATCTGTGTCATAGGTTACAGTAACATTCTCTATAGGCGAATCAAATGTGCCGTCATCCGCAGCCAGAGAGACATTATCATACACTACTGCGCCGCTCGGGGCAATCACGGTATATGTCGCACTGACTATGTTGGAGCCGCCGGTTGTGGAATCATCAACGGTTGCTGTAACCGTCTGGATTGCACCGCCCTCGAGTGGGGCAATAACGCTGTTTATCGTAACCACAGGCGACAGGGAATCTGCAGCTGTTGTAAAGCTCCATGTGTATGCGGTCTGAGCGTTGCCGGCAACATCCTGTGCGGCATCAACGGTAAGAGTAACACTGTCACCGAGAGCCCAATCCGCATGAGTCCATGTGAATGTATCATTAGCAACATTGGTTGTGCTCCATACACCTGCTGTGTATGTTACAACGGTACCAGCAGTCTGTGTGAGAGTCGGTGTAACGGTTGTATCCATGCTCTCTCCAAACACAACAACCACATCGGTTGTAACCGCAACGCCTGTAGCCGCATCGGCCGGTGTTGTGCTGGTCACGGTCGGGGCTGTGCCGTCATAGATATAGGGTGTCGCTTCCGGTGCATCGCCGCTAACTGGAGCGACCTCGCCATCAGCAACAGCTGTCCAGCCATAGGTGCCGTCTGCCGGTATGGTCCACGCATAAGAACCGTCTATGGTCGCATCGCTGCCGATAAGGGTCCAGGTCGTACCGCCATCGGTGGTATAGTACAGGTCAACGGATGTTGTGCCCGTGTCATTGGTGTATGTGATGGTTATACTGGCAACATTGGATGATGATGCGGTGGTGGGTCCAGTCGCTGTCGCATTATGAGCTGTGACAAGGGGATACTCATCCGTGAGTATTACACCACTAGTCACGGCACCGCCGGAAACGGTATCGGAATATGTGTTGTTATACCACATATCCGCCGGGGGTGCTATTCCGCCGCCGTCATCCCAATAGCCCCAGATGTCCACACTATACACATCGCCATCCGCGACAGTATAATATGTATTAGTGGAACTGTTGAAAGCGTTGTCACCGGTAAACCCGACATAGCCGTTCCCCGCATCATCCAGAAGACTCATGGGGTAACAGACCGTCCCGGGACCGGTTATATTCAGAATATAAAGCATATAATTCTGAATTGTAGTGGTGGGTCTGTCCTGAGGCTGATAGGACGGATCTGGATTTGCTGCGGAAGCGGTTCCCGTGTTCATGGTTGATGCGCTTGCGGTGGTGGTTGCGTCAGGATAGTATATAAAATCCGTAGGGGTTGCGGGGTCGCTCAACTTCAGCCTCCAATAATAGGTGGTTATTGGATTCAATAGGTTGCATGTAACCCTATACGCACCACTGACGAGATTGTCTTGGGTGGTTGTATATACTCCCACATCTCCGGCACCGGGTGCGAAATCAGCGGTCGTACCGACCTCTACTTCCGCATCCACAGCCATATTGGCCACGCCTGCTATAACAAACTGGGCAGGCCAAGGATCTGTAACCAGAGGCGGCCAGAGATATGTTACAGTAGGTACTGTAGCAGGCTCTGGGGCCTCCGTATTCGCTTTCGAAGGTGCGGGCATCGCTGCAAAGACGGTTAATACCATCAGTAGGGCGACGGCGAACACCATTATCTTCTTCATATTGTTCATTTTTCTCTCCTCCTTTCTGTCTTTCTATTTTTCTTATTCTGGTTCGTTGCTCTTCATTAAATGAAAAGGAAATGGGTTTATGACGGCGTATATGCCGCAGGCGGGGTTGCGATAGACCCAGCGGTGATGAACACCATGTAGCCCTCATACTGTTCGAGAGTGAAATCATTGGTCCAACCAAACGGCCCAGGAGTTGCTGTAATCCAGCCTTGACCCGTCGGGTCGTACCGAGAGATAGACTCCACGGTTCCAGAAGCAAGCCCCAATTGTGTCTCTATGTCCGAGGCGAGAGTGGAAGCGGTCGTCAGCGTGGAGAATATCGGCACACCGATCAGTGTTCCCTGATTATACAAGTTCACGGTCACAGCAGTGCTGAGAGGCGTTCCCTGAGGGGTGTAATATGCAGGCGGGGTTGCTATGGTGCCGGCTGTGATGAAGATCATATAGCCCTCTCCGTTCACCAGAGAGAAATCGTTAGTCCAGCCGAAGGGACCAGGAGTTGCTGTAATCCAGCCTTGACCTGTCGGGTCATAGCGAGAAATGGACTCCACGGTTCCGGTAGCAAAGCCCAGCTGTGTTTCTATATCTGCTGCAAGAGTTGAAGCGGTCCAAGCAAGTGCAGTAATGTCTGTTGTAAAGGTCACCAGATTGTTCTGATTGTAGAGGGGCCACTGAACCGCGGTTGCGGCGGAGGCATCATAAGGTCCGGCTTCTGCGGCATCTCCACTCGCCGGTGCAACATCGTCCGTTGCATTAGCAAACCAGTAGTATGTGCCTGCAGCAGGGACCGTGAAGGCAAACGAGCCGTCAACGGTAGTATCAACGCCGGCCTGTACCCATGTCGCATTGCTGTCATTGGAATACCAGATAGTTACTGCGGCAGGTGTGCCTGTGTATGTGTAGGTTATCGTGACATCAAGGCCGCCGCTTCCTGTTGGTCCCGTTGCTGTTGCAGTGTATGCAACGGTGGTGAAGTTAAAGGTAATATCACCACTAAGTGCGTTACCGGCTAGGTCAACAAAGCCGCCGCCGGTCAGGTCCACTGTATACAGAGTGTTACTGGTTAGAGCCGTATAGGTTGCATTATACCACAGTCCATCAGCGCTCCAGCTCCATGTGGCACCGGGTAGGGTTGTGGTCACGGTAACCGCCGCGGCTGTATCCATCGTCTCGCTGAACTGGATGGAATATGTTCCGGCAGCGGTAGCCACATCAACAGCGCCATCTACGGGTGTCGTGCTTATCACTGTGGGTGCGGTTGTGTCAACTATTGTGGTTGCATCGTAAGCCGCAGGATCCGCTTCAACATTGCTAGCATTATCGGTGGCAACGCTGTAGAAGTAGTATGTGCCATCCGCAGGTGCGGTGAAGCTATAGCTCCAGGTTGTACCGCTGACATAGGTCATGGCAACAGAGTTGGTATAGGGAATGCTATCTACAGTGTCCCAATAAAGTGTAACACTGGCGACACCGCTGGTAGCATCGGTTGCGGTTGCGGTCACTGTGAATGTCAAAGCGGTCTCGTAAGCAGGCAGTGCATCCACACTTGAAGTGGGAAGACTCGTATCTATCGTTGTAGTTGCGTCATAAGCCGCCGGGTCCGCCTCAACATTGGTAGCGTTATCCGTGGCAATGGTGTAGAAGTAGTATGTGCTGCCGTCCGTACCGGTGAAACTGTAGGTCCAGCTCGTGCCCCCTGCATAAGTCATGGCAGCCGAGCTGGTATAGGGTATCGGTGTGGCGCTGGTTGACCAGTAGAGTGTGACGCCAGCCAAGCCGCTGCCCACATCGCTTGCCGTTGCTGAGACAGTAAATGTAGTGGACGATTCATAAGTGGGGAGTGCATCGGCACTCGAAACCGGCGCTGTTGCGTCTATCGTTGTAGTTGCGTCATAGGCGGCAGGGTCAGCTTCGACATTACCGGCAACATCGGTTGCAACGGTGTAGAAGTAGTATGTCGTGCCATCGGTTCCAGTGAAATCATAGGTCCAACTGCTACCTGTGACATTGTCGCCACTGACATAGGTCATTGCGACAGAGTTACCGTATGGTATGCTATCGACCGTATCCCAGTAGAGCGTAACACTCGCAACACCGGTGGCGTTTCCGCTGGTGTTATCGTCGCTTGCTGTTGCGGTCACGGTAAATGTGGTTGATGTCTCATAGGTAGGAAGCGCATCGACACTTGAAGTCGGTGCAATCCTATCCGTTGCTGTTCCAACCACAAAATCAACGGAGCAGTCATTCGTATCCTGACCAACCGGACTCCTGTATATCTCCTGACCAAGGCCAGGCGCAACTGCGTCGCCCATTATCGTGTTGTCCGGGATGATGCTCTGTGTGCCGAACTCCACCCTGTCCACAATCTTTCCGGTGGTGGTGAAATTCAGTTTAACCTCATCGCCGCCGGTGTTAAAGTAGGTGGATGTAAGTTCCACATAGGCGAAATCACCGGCCGCTACCGTTCCGCTCAGAGCAACGACGGAGGACACATATTGGCTATCGTCTTTCTCGAGCTGATAGGTAGAGAGATCAACGGCGGCCGTGGTCGGGTTGTATATATAAAGATACTGGTTTGCGTTCCCGTCGTTGGGCTGCGTCACAATCCTATCTATCTTCAGCATATCTGGCTGTGTCGTATCAACAGTAAGATCACCTGTTATGTTGCTGCCGGATATGAATACATCGGTCTCAGCGGCAAAAGAGTCGCCAATCATGTATGTAATCACATCTCCATTCAGACCACCTTCTTTAATAGTGGTGGTATCTACATCGTCACCGCTAACATCGATAACGAAGTTCCCAGAGGCGTCACTGGTATTCGAACCGTATTGAACGCCATCTATCCACGCAGTAACCACTGTGTTTGCTGTTGTTGTTCCTGTCCTCTCAAAAGGCTGTATAGGCACGGCACTCGTAAGAGGCGTAAAAAGCATCGTAAGCATCAACACTACGATTACTACGCTCGCTCCCATATTCATTTTCTTCTTCATTTCGTTCATATTATTCTCCTCCTCCATGTTTTAAACATGCAGTTCCTCAGGAAATCCTTTGCACTCCTCTTTGTAAAAGCGTGCATGACGCGGATATATTTAAGGTTTTTCTTTGTGCAAAGGCGTCCATGATTTCCGATATTTCATTTGGGTATATATACTCATTGGTGCAAGTCTCGAACATAAAGCCTATTCGCTGACATCGGAAAGAAATGCGGTTAAGTCCCTGGAGATAGCCGGAGCCACGGAAATGGCCGACCTCTTGCTCTCCAGAGTGTCGCACGAGTAAACGGCATTGCAAACTCTGAGCCTCTCCATTGCGTTAGCGGAAAAGAGGCCGTGCGTGCACACAGCGATGACACTTGCCGCACCCTGAGACTTCAACTGCTCCGCCGCCGTGGCAATGGTTCCTCCGGTGGAGATTATGTCGTCCACTATGGCAACCTTCATACCGCTCACATCCAGGTTTTTAGGAGCAATCCGCACATTCGAGCCGTCGATTCTGATCTTCTCCAGATGGTCCCACTGGCAGCCCACGACTTCCGCGGCAGTCTTTGCTCTCTCCACCGCTCCTTTATCCGGGGCAATCACCATCTCTATCCCCTCCCGTTTGAGGAAGTTACCTATCTCATACATGCTGGACACATGAATAACAGGAACGCTGAAGTAGTCTATAAGCAGCTTGGAGTGCACATCCACCAGAACAACGGCATCGCTCTGCATCTCTATCATTCTGGCCACCGCCCTTGCGCTCACAGCCTCCCCCTTCTGGAAGGGCCTATCCTGTCGCGCATACCCGTAATACGGCACCACGGTTATAATCCGGCGAACACCCATCTCCCTCAATGCATCCTGAATGAGAAGGAGTTCAACGAGTTTTTCATCGGGATGTGTGGTCTGTACGAGAACAACATCCTCGCCCTTCAGGTCATCCAGAATGCGGACATACGCATCCCCGTCGGGAAACCGTCTTATCTCTATCTGCGCGAGTTTTATCCCCATCTCCGCAGCCAGTGCGGCCGATAGGGCCTTTGATGCCGAGCCTCCTACTATAAACATAAGAACACCTTGGCGCCCATATATGAAATATACATATATAGTTTATTGAAGGAGAGAGGGACCGACCGTAAACGGAAGTCTTTTATCTGTGAAAGTCTATGCCCTCCGTGATGGGATGCATATGATGGAAAGCGCCGAAGAAGAAATCAGTATGGAAAATAAGGCCGGAGAAGATGAGAGCCAGCACGCCGATGCAGTGGGTATAATCTTCGGGAATGTGGGCAGTAACGAGTTCAGATTTCTGGTGTCCGGCCATGTGGAAAAGACGGATTATGTGAAGGTTCAGCACGACGACTGCGGATGGGTCCTCGGCCAGGTGATGAACATCGAGCGAAAAACAGACCTTTCCATGGAGAGGGCCAGCCTTCTTCTGGAAGGAGGAAACATAAAAATAGACGAGAAAATTCCCGCCCTCGTAAGGGTGGTGGGATACAGGGACGACAGAAGCATTTTACAGGTGCCGAGAACCCCGTTCAGAGCAGGGGCACCGGTTTTCAAGGCGGACGACGGGCTTATAAAAAACATAATCGGTCTGAAGGACTACACGGAAACCGGCGCATACATCGGCCTGCTGAAGGGGCATGACATAAGGGTTGAGATAGACATAAACTCCATGGTGCAGAAGCATCTGAGTGTTCTGGCCAAGACCGGCGCGGGAAAGAGCTATGTTACAGGCGTCCTCATCGAGGAGCTCATGAAGCACAAAGCAACGGTGGTCATCATAGACCCCCACGGAGAATACAGCTCCATGAAGCATGAAGGGAAAGCGGATGACAACCCGCACAGGGATTTCGAGGTTACACCAAGAGATTATGCGGACAGAATAAAAGAGTTCGCCACCGACCTGACGATAAATCCGGATGCAAATCCGCTGAAATTCACCCTTAAAAACATGAATGCAAGAGAGCTTCTGGAGCTCACCCGTATAAAAAGCGACAGGAAGGCAAATAATTCCCTTAAAAAAGCGATGGAAATGCTGCTCACGGCCAATCCCAACTTCGGCATAGCCGATATAATCCGGGTTCTGGAGGCGGATGAAGAGAACAACAACGCCGCACTCGTTGCAGAGTTGGAATACCTGAACGACAGCGGAATATTCGCCGAGAGAGGGACAAAAATAACCGAGATCGTCGAGGAGGGGAAGACATCCATAATAAACCTCAAGGGCACACCACCGGAGATCCAGGAACTCATTGTCAACAGGATTTCCACGGCATTCTTCGAGCTGAGAAAAGCAGGCAAAATACCGCCACTAATGATGATTGTTGAGGAGGCGCACAACTACTGCCCGCAGCAGGGACAGGTGGCCACATCCAGAATAATGAAGACAATCGCCGGAGAGGGGAGAAAGTTCGGCCTCGGTCTGGGAATAATCACACAGCGGCCCGCAAAGGTGGACAAGAATGTTTTGAGCCAGTGCAACACCCAGATAATTCTCAAGGTTACCAATCCCATAGACCTGAAGGCCATTACATCATCGGTTGAAGGGCTTACCGGGAACATGGAAGATGAGATTCAGACGCTCCCCATAGGCACCGCTCTGGTCATGGGCGGAAACATATCCATGCCGCTGTTCGTGGAGGTCAGGCCAAGGGAAACAAAGCACGGCGGAGAATCTGTGGAGATAATTCCCACCACGAGAGTTTAAACGGAGCGAGGAGAGTATGACAGGGGAAAATAAGGTAAAGGACCGAATCACGCAGGAGAAAATAGAGAGGTATCTATCAATTACGAAAGAGGCATTGGAAAAACTGAAAATCACGGCACCCGAACGCTCCTTTAACAGAAAAATGGCCGATGATTTCCTGAATATGGCCACCTCATATTACAGCGACGCAGCGCACTTCTACGAGACAGGGGATTATATCAACGCCTTCGCATCGGTAAACTACGCACACGGCTGGCTGGACTGCGGGGCAAGGATAGGGCTGTTTGATGTGGGAGAGGATGACAGACTGTTCACGCTCTACGAGTAATTTCTCTCGTCCACCGAAATTCCCCATTTCCTCAGCCGCTCGATGATTTTCGGCCAGTGGCTTCCTTTCCAGTAGTACCTGCCGCACGAAGGACAGTGCCAGAATTTCACGGAATTTTTAAGGCTTCCTTCCGGCACCATCCCGCTCATCTCCGCTTCCTCTTTTGAAATACCCTCAAGGACAGACCCGCAGTGGGGGCATCTGGTAAAAAGACAGGCCGCATCTATCTCCACATAATCCAGCAGTTGAAATATTTGATTGTCAAGTGAGTCCGAATCCAGCAAAATAACCCGGAGGTCCGCGCGCAATGCCCTCCCTGCGAGCAGTTTATCCCGCGTGAGGAGCATTCGCCCTCCTTCCTTCTTCAATATATTCAGAATGCCGTCGTCCGCCATACTGTTATCTGATAGAAGAACATCATATCCCATTATTCTCAGCCATCTTGCAAGGCTTCCGAGCATAGCATCCGCAAAGAACGAAGGCCGCATGTCTTCAATCTCTCCTTACGGGCCTGTATCTGTGCAGCACACCATTGCCCAGCCTCTCTACAGATACCAGTTCAAGGCGGACGGCATCTTCCCCGGAAAAAGAGGAAAAACCAGCGGTAATTGTGGGCCCATCTCCTCCCAAAAGTATGCTGCCGTAGTAGATATCCAGTTCGTCAAACAGACCTTCCTTCACAAATGAGCCGATTACCGTGCTTCCTCCTTCCACCATGAGCCTTCTAAGACCTCTCTCATGCAGTTTTATCAGGAGGCGAGAAATATCCACACGATTTCTGCCGCATCTTATATTCTCTGCATTCTCAAATTCGGTAGTGCATTCCTCGGCCGTAACGATCAGCGTGGGTGCCGCTCCGTTGAGAACCTGCGCGTCAATCGGCGTTCTTCCGTGAGAATCAAGGACCACTCGGACGGGGTGTCTGGCATCTCCATCTATGTACTTCTCCTTGACCGTTAGTTTCGGGTCGTCCTTCAGAACCGTGCCTATCCCGACAAGAACGGCATCCACCCTGTTCCTGAGCCTGTGGACTCTGGCAATATCCTCTTCCGAAGAGATACGGAGCTGTTTTCCGTCTGCCAGTGCAAGCCTCCCGTCCGCAGAGGCGGCACAGTTTATTATTATCTCGGGCCTGTTCCCTGCCATGAAAGGAGATGGCGTTCCTTATTAAAAAAGGTATGGTGAAAATCAGACGGTAACACTTTTAAACCACCTCTCCATTTACTGCTCATGGCCCCTGATTCACCGGATGTTCAGATATACGAACTCAAAAGAATGGACCTGAAGGGAGCGACCGTAATAGACGGCTTCCCCAGCGTCGGCCTCGTCAGTTCCATAGCGGCGAACTACATCATAAACGCCCTGAAACTGGAACAGGTTGCCATAATGGACTCTCCCTACTTCCCCACCGTATCGCTGATAAGGGATTCCCGACCATACAATCCCGTGAGAATCTATGCGAGTCAGAAGAAAGGGCCGAGCAACGAGCAGATTGTCGTATTCATATCCGAATTTCAGCCGCCTCCTAATCTCATCAAACCGATTGCCAGCGCAATTCTCGACTGGAGTCAGGACCAGAGGTGCTCTCTCCTCGTATCACCCGAAGGACTGGTTCTCGATATTGAAGACGAGGAGCAGGAAGAAGCGGAGGAGGTCTACGGAATCGCGAGCACCGACCGCAGCAGAGGTATTCTCGATGATGCCGGCATAAGCGGCTTCGAAGAAGGAGTGATTACCGGAGTTGCCGGTGTTCTCCTGAATGAAGGGAAGAGACGGGACTTCGATGTCATAACGCTTCTGGCCGAGGCCCACCCAGACTACCCGGACGCAAGGGCGGCCGGAAACATCATAAAACTTCTTGACAAAATGTTCCTTCACATAGACATAAACGCCCAGCCACTCTTTGCAGAGGCGGAGAAAATAGAGAACGAGATAAAGAGCATTAACAAGGCAGCGTCACCGCAGGATAGAAAAAGCAGCCCCAACAGCTCCATGTACATCTGATATTAGACGGAGATATGCCACAACCCGGCCTTTTTTTCCCTTACAAAAGACAACTGTGTTATTTTTTCTATTAGGCTCATGGTTGTAAGGGTATGGCAAGTCAGTTCTCTCACCGAGAATGAAGAATGCTTTTTGTTCTTTATCCTGGCCATGGCCATGTAGATAAGTATCTGGTCTCCGGTGTGTATGTCAACCGAAGCGCCGCTTTGGAACTCCGCAAGGAATGATTCTGCGATATCTTCCCCGATACGCTCGGCTGACACCCCTTTCTTACCGATGGAGAAACTTCCGATATGACGCCCGCCGCCATGCCATACACCCGCGGAAACACCGGGAGACTGCGTTCTCGGCACTGCTACACTACAACCTATCTGCCGGCACATATCCTCTGGAGATTCAATATTCCATTCCACAGGGATTCCTTTTTCTGATAGGAGAGAGCTTGTAGATTCCATAAGCCGCTTTCCAACATGGGCCGGGAGGCCAGAAATGTGAAGCCTTCCGAATATGTCCCTCTCCTCCAGTGGTTTAATGGGATTTATGCCTGCGAATTCCGAAGGGGAGACACACAGATTCACAAGCCCGCCCCCCTTCGGATAGTAACCCCTTCTCTCAACAGACAGTCCCACTTCCGCTCCTGCATCACGAAGAATCGGTAATAGAACCTCTTTCGTGTGGTCAAGGGGAGGGGACCATGCCACATCCGTACCGCCCTTAATGGAAGCGAAGAACCTCTTTCCTGAAAAAACCATCACTGGCAGGAGCGCCTGAATAATGAGCGATATGCTCCCCGCAGTTCCCGTATCTATTTGGAACTCTCCGCCGGAAATCGTGCCCGGCGAGAATTCTACAGCGGTGGAACCGATGGCATCACCCCTCAGGGAAGCGGAAGATATGGAAGAAACCGCACGAAGAGCCGCAAGATGAGAGGGCTTTAACCCGGGTTTCGGACGCCCCGCCCGTATATTCTCAATTCTTACCGGAACATCCAGAAGAGACGATAGTGCGAGAGTGACACGGAGTATCTGACCGCCCCCTTCACCCTGAGAACCGTCTATGACAAGAGTCAGAGAAAATCACCCCATAAGAATGTAGATACGCCCTTCCGGAGCATCGGGGTGGCCGGACGAAAATATGACAGACCTTTGGTTTATCAGAGAAGAGAAGGCGGCTTTTTGGACTTTTACAGGGGAGGAGGGATGCATCTGGGCCCCCCATGTTGTCCATGAGTCTTCAAGCAATATGAATGGAGAATTCACCGGTTTGTGGTATTTCAACTTCCACGGCACGGACTTACTGTGCGACACATTATTGTAATCCCTCATGATGTCTCCAAGTCTCTGGTCCGTTCCGACAGGTGTGCAGTTGGCGGATTTCGCCCAGTCTATTGCGCTGACCTCATACTCATAGGTAACATTCTGAACACCGAATAGTTCCACTGTATCATATCCCAGAGGTACCGTGGCGGCAAGAAGGATGACCACTGCGGCAAACAGTGCGAAGGCCGCGGGTATCCCAACCCTGAGCGATTGCTTGCTTTCATTCGTAAAGAAGTATCTTTTCAGGACGGCATAAAGGAATGTAACACCTATGCCAAGAGAGATTGCGGTTGCGAAATCCATGAAGTTATAACTTCGATATAGGATCTCCTGAGAGAATACATCAAGCCCTCTTACCAGAGAATAGGTTATTGGAACGAAGGTTCCCACATAGATTGCGGCCACCATAGGAAGATATTTGTTTCTGTATCTCTGCATAATCGAGAGGCCGAGAAGTGAGAACAGGATGAGGATTACATATGGAACCGCCGTCGCCAGAAGAGCCGAAGATGTGTTTATCGTACCTGCAAACACCAGTTTTCTGGAATTCAGGAGAAAAGCCCCGAGGGCAATGACAAGCGCAATGACCTTCCAGTCCATGATGTATCGGAAGAGAGACTTTCCTCCGGCGGAATACGACCTCTTCATGAATCGTATGTAAATCAGGAACCAGATGAGAGCCACGGAGAGGAATAGAACCATTTCATTGATATTGAACGCCTTACCGTAGTAGTCCTGCATGCTCACCCAAAAGTAGTAGAGGAGAGATATGAAGCCGATAAGAGGTATCCCTATAATGTCCATCAACAGATGCCTGAGTCTGAGCTTCCCGGCATCGAAAAGTCTTATGGTATCCCATGAGAGCATGAGAATGAGAAATATCTGAAGCATCAGTGTGCTGCGATAGTGAACGAAGGTTATGAATATGAGGACTAAACAGAGTAAAATGCGCTTTCGGATATCCTCCCTCCCCATATACAGATACAGCCCGACAGGTATTAGGAGGAGGCCCAGCGATTCCTTCATTATGGAGCCGGTAAGAAACGAAAAGAGGCCGTTAAAAGCAAGAAACAGTGCGGCAGTGACGGAGGCGGTGATGTTTCTGGTGAATCTCGAAACAAAGTAGAAGACAAACGGAGGTATGCTGGCGGTTATGAATGGGAGCATATACTGCTCCGCATAAAGGGGAGAGATTCCGGTTATAAGGGAGAACTCCGACAGCAGCATTGGAAAGAAGGGGGTCTTCTGGTTATAGGCAATACCGTACATTGAAGAATTTAGAGACCAGTGCCCGGAGGAGATTATCCCGTCGGAAACACCCGCCATGGAGAAACCGTCTATGTTGTAAGGAAGAGGGGAAAGAAACAGAGGGATCCAGCGGATAAGAAGAGTTATTAGGTAGAGAACGAGCATGTAAGCAAGCATGTGGCGGCCGGAAAATCTGCCAGTAGAGGGGAGTGCGAGTTTTTTGTCCGTATCAAGGCTCATATATCTGCCCCCAGAATCTCGCTGATATCCGCCTTTTCAGTCGGTTTCTTCTCCACCTCAAAACCGGCTATAAGCCGAGAAGGGCTTACGCGCATTATGGACTCGGTAACAAAGAGACCGGACATGGACGAAACGAGGACCATTCCCGCAAACATCCAGAAAAACATGGAGAGAGTTATTACCGGGCGCATGGTCTGGCCGAAGACAACGATGAGACCGGAAGACGAAACCAGATTTACCACAAGAAAACCGGCGAGCAGGGCAACAAATGCCGACAGGGATGAAAGAAGAACCGATTCTCTCAGAATAATAAGGCGTATCTTCATGTTACTGGCACCTATGGCCCTCAGAATTCCTATCTCTCTCCTTCTGTCGAATATGGCACGGGAAAGAATGGAGAACGAGCCGATGAATGTGAGAGAGGCATCCAGAATTATGAAACCCAGAACGGCCACTTCCACACTGGATGAGGCACGCTGTGCAAATATTCCCATATGGCTGGCGTTAGTCGTTTTAAACGCAGCTTCATCAGAGTAGCGTAACATAAGGTTCATGGCAACCGTTTCTTCATAGGTCATATTCGTATTGGTCGTGGTCACATGCGAGCCGGAACCCACGGCAACGGTATAATTCTGATTTCGGAGTGCACTGGAAATGGTGGTGATGTTTCCGTCGAGAACCCTTATAACCTGATATGTTCCCTTGGGCTTGCCTGCCATTTCTCTGATTATATCGGTGGGCAGAAGGATTTCATCGTCCGCCGGGCCGCCCGAAACAAATACACCGGTAATCGTACCTTCGTAAAGAGAAGGAGAGGCGGAACCGGGAATTACTATTTTATCACCGACATCAAGACCGCTTCGCCTCTGAAACGAACTGCCAATGAGAACAAATGTATTACCAGATACATTGCCCTTAAGCAAGGATGCACCCTCGACCTTCAGAAAAGAAACGGGGTCAACTCCTCTTACCGTCACGGGCATGCCGTCCACCACACAAAACAGGAATATCTCCGGGCTCACCGTATAATTCATACCCCTGATAAGGGAAACCACGCTGGAGTTTATCGGCTTGTCCGCTTCGACCGTGCTCATAACAACCACATTCGGCCCTTCGAATACATCCTGAGGAGTGGTCTCCACCGCAGTCAGAATCGGAATAGTGGAGGTAAATACGAGAATACTCAGCATCAGGCCCACGGCGGCCCGCCATTTTATTATCACACTGACGCACCTCCGTTACGGGAGGCCATAAATGAGGGAATCAGGCCGCCTATAAAAGCTGAGAGAAGAGAAGCGGCAAGAGGCATTGCTATGGAAAAAAGCGTTACCTGAGGATAAATAAAACTGTATATGCCGAAGAACGAGGCCGTGGAGGTTATTGCATTGGCCCCTATAAAACCCAGTGAGACCCCTATGACCGCTCCGCTCAGCCCTATGAAAAGAGATTGAAGGATAAAGATGGACATCACGGATGCACGAGCTGCCCCCAGATGTCTGAGAATGCGTATGTCGGCCCTGCGGGAAGAAACCTCTATGCTCATGATGCTGTAAACGATGAGAACGATAATCAGGGAGGAGGAAAAGACAATCAGCGAAAGGTCCGCCTCAACCTGCTTTACACCGCCCGTGAAGAAATCACCGAGGCTTACGAGAGGCACAATATTGTAGCCGTTCTCTCTGAACATATCCATATCTTCCCGCACCTCTCCGGAAAGAATGAAAAAGGAGGTATTGTTCCGCAGCTCGGGGGCCAGACGAATGATCAATGATTCGGAACACATGAGCCACCTGTCAGGAAAAACGGAGGACCTGTATGTACCGTTCAGATTCCCATCTGTCGTATGATTGCCGGATTTGAGAATAATGTCAGGGGAGTCGAAGGATATGGGGAAATCCACCCCCGCAATTATATCATCCCCCGGAACAACAGACATTCCAAGGAGTTTTTCCGTGTCGTTTACCGAGAAAAGGTAGGTAGTCATGCTGTATTGGGGGAGATAAACCTCAATCATTTTTACGGAAGAGAATGAGCCGCTTATGTTCCTTTCCACAGAGAGAGGTATCAGACTATCGGAGAGGGAGGGGGCGTTAATCACAGCGACCGGTCCGTCCTGAAATATGCTGGAGAACTGGGAGGTCCCTGCTTCGAGTCCGGCAACCATTGAGAGGGTTCCGGTGAGATACATCACGGCAACCGCAACACCCAGTATGGATGCATATACCCTTCTGCTGGTCTGAAGACCCAGTTTTGCCATTATTGCATTCATGACTCACCTCGTCTTGGGATAAATTACTTATGTAAGTTCCGTTTTCGGAGGAGATAAAGAGCAGGTATTTATAGATATATCGGTGAGACAGGAGAATGAATGCATGGATAGGAATGCGGTAGAAATAAAGGATGTCTGGAAGAGCTATGACGGGAAACATTATGTTCTCAGGGGAATTGATCTGGAGATTCCTGCCAAAGATATGGTACTTATAAGAGGAAGGTCTGGAACGGGAAAGAGCACCCTCCTGAACCTCATAAGCTGCGTAGACACACCTACAAAAGGAGAGGTAATTATCGAAGGACAGAGTACCGAAAGCATGAGCCAGAAAGAACTGGCATACCTCCGATTACACCGCATCGGAATCGTCTTTCAGGCCCATAATCTTCTGTCGGATCTCACCGTATTCGAGAATATAATGCTCCCTCTTAGTATTGCCAAAAGCAAACTGGCAGAGATAAGAGTAAAGGAACTGCTAGCAACATTCGAACTTCAGTACATTTCGGACAACAAACCGGATGAAATAAGCGGAGGAGAGGAGCAGAGAGTGGCAATTGCAAGGGCCATGGCAAACAATCCCTCCATACTGCTGGCCGACGAGCCGACAGCGTCTCTGGACATGAAAAACTCCGAAAATGTTCTGGAAACCTTCCGCAAGGTAAACAGAGAGTTCGAGACCACCGTCATAATCTCCTCTCACGACCCGCTGGTGGATTCCTATGTGCCCAAGACCTATTATATGAGAGAAGGGAAACTCTTCATGGAAAAGAGAGGTGTTTGTGCGGCATGCGGAGAGGCCATTATTGATAAAAATTACATGATATGCTCCTCCTGCGGCGCCACTTATCACAGGGAATGCGGATACAAACTTGAAAGTTGCGTGATATGCGGAAAGAAGAGGGGAGAATGATGGGATGGAAAAGGGATGCGGATATTGGTTTATGCAGCGTTCTTATGGCAATTTTCGTTCTCACGGTATCCTATATGCCAGACGGCAGCCTGATTCGCTTTGCTCTTGCAATCCCGGCAATGTTTCTGGTTCCGGGCTATCTATTCCTCTCTGTCCTCTGGCCGGAAGGAAATATGCCGACGGAGGAAAAAATCGCGTTGAGTGTGGCCATGAGCCTGATAGTGGATGTTGCTGCCGGTCTCGCACTGAGTATTCTTGCATGGATTTCCCTCGCCACGGTGATGACCGCACTGCTGTGCACCGAGGCTTCAATGATAGCAATCGTCATATATCTCAGAAGCCGGCATACGATGGAAATCGGTGATGAAGAAATTGGAGAGAACGGGAGCGGGGGTACGAACCTCACCGGGAATTTTGTGGCAAAACTCCCTGTCGTGCTTCTGGTATTTGCGCTCATCGGGGCATCTGCAGCAGTTATTCCCTATTACAATCAGGGAACGGAAACAGATGCCGGATTCAGCAACCTCTATGTCCTCGATAAAAACCGAACGGTTAAAGACCTCCCGAAAGAAATAGAATACAATCAAACCGCGGAGGTTATCGTGGGCGTTTTGTGCATGGAAAAAGAGAGCGCGAAATACCATATTCGCATATGGTTCAGCAATGAAAGCAGGGAGAATAATAACGCATCAATCAATATTACTCTCGAAGAGGGAAACTTCACATTGACCCACGGCGAGAAGAAAGAATTCAATATATCGATGTCACCTGCGGAGATAGATCGGATGATGATAGAAGCCAACGGCAATAATAGCAACGATTCTTTCGCCAACGCCAGCAGCATGTCTCATTTTAACAGCACATACAGAATAGGTGCATCCCTTGACATCGGAAGGGATGGAACAACAGAGAATACAATATGGCTCAGGGTCACTGTTAACGAATGATGGAGGAGAGTTTTTGTTTCAGTTGAAAGCGCTCCATCAAAACAAAACGAATTATCAGCAGCATGGCAAGGCTTATGAGAGCCGCAGAGAGATATACAAGGTACATAGGTGCATTTTCACTCCCCACGATAACAATAAGAATCAGCCCGCCTGTTTCCGCAATGAAAGAACCGAACCCCAGAGCAAAAGAATACAGGCCCATGGTAGCACCGTAACTCTCCTCGGGAGACGCATCAGCCATGAGAGCGAGAGCGGCAGGTATGAATGCTCCGACTCCTATGCCGCATAAGACAAGTAGGCCAAGAATAAGTGGCTTTCCGGCGACGATCTGATCCATGAAAAAAAGGAGAAGAAGAACGACCCCGAATATGCTCATTACGCCATAATACATCACCGGAAGTCTGCCCACTCTGTCCGAGAGTATGCCCCAGAGCGGTTGAAGAAGGCCAAGAATCATTCCGGCCGCACCGAACAGGAGGCCAATGTGCAGGTCTCCCATGCCGCCCTCCTTCAGAATTCTGGGAACATATGTGATGGCAAGACCAAGGAGTGTCGAGATTATAAGCCATATGGGAAAGAAATAACCGATCTCCTTTATCCTAAACACCTCTTTCAAGCGGGAAAAATCTATGTACTTTTCATTTGCAGAGGAGGCGGATTTCGCCTTGGAATCAGTGTATGCAAATATATGAAGGATAGCCGCCGAGAATACGAGTATTCCGCTTACCACAAAGAAAGAAAGATTCATGCCTATATAATGATGAATAAGGCTTGCGAAAACAGGGCCGAGAATATAGCCGGAGAATGTAGCATAGTCATAAAGACCCATCTGCCGCCCTCTGTCCTCGGGATGGGCGTGGTCAGCTATCATCGCCACTGCGGGAGCCACCGTCGCAGCGGCACCGATGCCGTGAATACCGTGCAGAGCGGCAAGGTACCATACATTGTTGGAAATTGAATAAAGGGCAACGGCTATGGCCGCCAGAGCTGTCCCGAAGACAATTACTCTTTTCCTCCCTATCCTATCGCTGACCATGCCGAACATATTTGCAGTAGCCATCTCCGCAAACGGATACGGAACCGCCACTATGGCAACACCCAACAGTCCGGAGTAGGAGCCTTCGGATGGGATATACCATGCAAGAAGGAGAAGGAGCGAGGCAAAAGCGAACCTGAGAAAGAAGGTGGACACATATAACACGGTCAGATGCCTGTGCGTCTTTATCCTTCTGCCGCTGGAAAACAGGGTTTCACACTCCTTCGTATTTATTCATTCTTTCTTTGACTGCCTTCAACAGTTCAATAATTATAAACACACTGCTTGACACCCCTATTACAATTAACCAATCTACGGCATCAAGAGGGACGGTTCGGAATATGGCAGATACGGGGGGAATATAGAGAACAGCGGCCTGAAGAAGGATGGATATTGCCATGGCGGCCAGTAGTTTTTTGTTGCGAAGCGGGCCGACACTGAAAAAAGTATGTCTGAACGAGCGCGCGGAGAGAACATAGAACATCTGGAACATTACCACGGTGGTAAATGCAACAGTTCTTGCCTTGGTGATTCCCACCTCACCCGTACCCCATTCGGTTATTTCAAGCCAAAATGTAAAGAGGGTTCCTATGGCAATTATTCCCCCCACAAGAGCGATTCTCATAAACATCTCTCGTGTAATCGGCCGTTCGTCCGGGCGGCGGGGCGGTCTCTGCATAAGATCATTATCCGGAGGGTCAACACCGAGTGCGAGGGCAGGGAGTCCGTCGGTCACCAGATTCATCCAGAGAATCTGTATGGGGAGAAGGAAGGGCATCATTTCGGGAGAGACAAATATCATGGTTGCGAGGAACATTGTCATAACCTCTCCGCTGTTGCACGACAGTAGATAATTTACAAACTTCCTTATATTATCATAAATTGCACGCCCCTCTTCTATAGCATGAACAATGGATGCGAAGTTATCGTCCAGAAGTACCATGTCCGCAGCCTCCTTGGTAACATCCGTGCCGGTTATGCCCATGGCAATCCCTATGTCCGCCTTTTTCAGAGCAGGGGCATCATTCACACCATCACCTGTCATAGCCACAATCTCGCCTCTTTCCTTCAAAGCGGAGACTATCCGCCTCTTGTGTTCCGGCGATACTCGCGCATAAACCCTGATATCCCCCACCACATCATATAGTTCCTTATCATCCATTTGGTCAAGTTCGACTCCGGTTAGAGAGATTGGCCTCGTTGTGCGGCCTTCCTTCCCGATTATACCCATCATCTCTGCTATGGATTCTGCTGTCAACTGATGGTCGCCCGTTATCATAACCACCCTGATTCCGGCCTGCTGTGCCTCTTTGATAGCTTCCATCGCATCCGGACGCGGAGGGTCCATAATACCCACAAGTCCCAGAAACACCAGATCGGTCTCAAGCGCCGCGGAAGCCTTCTCCGGGGACATGGACGAGAGGGCGGCGGCAAGTTCCGGTTTAATGGTTTTTCTCGCAAAGGAGAGAGTACGAAGGGAGCGGGAGGCCATGAGTTGTGCGGATGCCAGAATTTCGTCCCGAGCACTGTCTGTCACCTCTATAGGACCGGAATCGGTCATTATCCTGCCGCAGCGGGAAAGAAGCCGCTCTGGAGCACCCTTCACATGCGCAATGTAAGAACCGTCCGGACTCCTGTTCACCGTGCACATCATCTTTCTGGAGGAATCGAAGGATATTTCGAATATTCTGGAATTCTTTTCAAGCAGGGCCTCGGGGGAGATGCCGAGTTTTCTGGCCAGGACATGTATACTCCCTTCGGTCACGGTTCCGCTTATCTCCCATCTCCCATCGCTTTCGGAGAGATGTGCATCGCTACATATCACACCGGTTTCCACCATCTGATACAGCAATGTATCACCATCTGCTCCTTCAAAACCCTCCGAAAAAATAACCGTCCTATCATCGTCTCGAACCTCGCCTCTCGGCTCAAATCCCTCTCCCGTTACGGAGTAATGAGTGGCGGGTGTCTGCACCTTCACCACTGTCATCTCTCCTTTTGTCAGGGTTCCGGTCTTATCCGTGCAAATAACCGTAGCGCTGCCAAGAGCTTCCACCGCAGGAAGTTTTCTCAGCAGAGCGTTTCGGCGCACCATTCTCTGAAGTCCGAGAGCAAGGCTTATCGTAACCACTGCGGGGAGGCCTTCCGGTATGGCGGCCACGGCAAGACTTACCGCTGTCAGGAACATCTCCATCGCATCAATACCTTGAATAAGACCGAACAAAAAGATTGCAACCGATATGCCGAGTATCGCCATGGCGATCTGCTTCCCCATCGCATCAAGTTTTACCTGAAGCGGTGTGGGCTCAGACGGCTCCTGCAGCATTCCGGCAATCTTCCCCATCACTGTATGTTCCCCAGTTTCCACAACACATCCTGCCCCTCTTCCATAGGTAACGATAGTTCCGGAAAATATCATATTTTTCCTATCCCCAAGATAAGCAACCTCCGGTAAAACGACAGCGGGATCCTTGGTAACCTCTCTCGATTCACCTGTAAGAGATGCTTCGTTCACCCGGAGATTTATCGCTTCCACAAGGCGTATGTCGGCAGGAACCTTTCCTCCTGCCTTCAAAAGAACAATGTCGCCGGGAACCAGAAGAGACGAATCGATGACCGTTACCTTTCCCCCGCGAATAACCTCCGCTCTGGGAGATGACATGGCTCTCAGTGCCTGAAGGGATTTCTCCGCCCTGTATTCCTGAAAAAAACCGAATATCGCATTGACCACCACAATAATTCCTATGACAATAGCATCATACCACTCCTCAACCGTTCCCCTGTGATAACCGATGAAAGCGGAAACCAGCGCAGCGATTATCAGGACGATAACCATTATGTCCTTGAACTGAGAGAGAAATATCTTCATGGGAGAGATTGGCTCGGCCTCGGGAAGCACATTTCTTCCGTACTTTTCGAGGCGCAGAAGGGCTTCATCCTCGGGAATGCCCGCATTAACATCGGTCTCCAACGCAGAGAGAGTTTGTTCGGCGGGCATCGTGTGCCAGGTGGCCATGAGGTGGGAATAAAAAGCCCTTATTAAAGGTTTTATGTCATAGCAGGAAAAAACAGAATGTGGAAGAAACGGCATATTACGACGACACAAGCATAATTTTACACCAGATGCAACTATGAAAATCAGACAGGATAATCATTTTAGATTTTTTCATCGTATCCTTAAATAAAGGAGTTGCAACGCTCCTATAATTGAAAGGAAAACGCACGAAAGGTGCGCATCATAAATAAAAGAAAAAGGTGACAAAAATGAGAGAGAAAATAGGAATAATAATAGTCGGTCTTCTGCTTCTTATGGGAACTATAGCAGTAGTGCCGGCAAATGCGAATACTGCTGCGAATAGTCCTGCGGCAGTAGATAGGATAATGGATATTACAACCATGGAAGACAGCGTATACTACCTTAACCTGACTCCGATATTCGGAGAGGATTGGGCGAGCATGGATGTCAGCAACACGGAACATCTTGATGTGGAGGTCGTTGGGAACGAGGCAACTATACTTCTGGAACCGGACTGGAACGGAGGCGAAAGTTTCCTGATGACAGCAACATACTACTCTGTGAACCCCCCGCCGGATAACACCATAAATAGTGTCTCCACATACACCGTTCAGATAAACATGTATGTAAGAGCGGTGAACGATGCCCCGTATCTCAAACAGGATGCTCCTTCATACTACAGGGTTTACGGAGACGGCACTACCTTTGCGAACCTCTACGATGTATTCGGAGATATAGACACCTCTTCTCTTACATTCGAAGTAAGCAGCTCGAACCCCAATGTCATCCCATCTCTGATAGACGGCAACTTACAGCTGACTAGCATGCCCGGCTATTACGGAATCTCCGATCTAAATCTGAGTGCCTCCGACGGAGAATACACCATATCATATCAGGTAGATATCTTTACCACTCCGGATCACAACATAACATTGGACGAAGACAACTTTATGATAGCCCCCCTAAGCGATTATATGCCTGACGGCTGGTACAAACTCGATGTTGTCGGAACACAGGGAATAGACGCTTATTACGACGACAACGATGGCATAATTGTAGTGACTACGGAAGAGAACTGGAACGGAGAAGGGACCGTGGAACTGACCGGATATTATTACTCCGTCTCGCCTCCGCCGGGCGATGAAACCATACTGTCCGAAGGGATAAAAGTTGTGGATATACCTACGACCGCAATGCCGGTAAATGATCCGCCTTACCTTAAACAGGGGATAAACAGCCATATAAATTTCAATGAAGACACAAAATTGACACTAAATCTCTATGACTATTTTGGAGATGTAGATAATGATGTTCTCCAGTTCTCCGCTGTTTCCAGCACACCGGCAGTTTCGGTAAGCACAGGAGCTGACGGCACGATAAGCCTTACACCTGCACACAACTGGGACGGGCAGTTTAGTCTTGAAATAACGGCTAGCGACGGAGAATACAGCACGGAAATGCCTATCGTACTCAATGTTGCACCGGCTCCAGATGTATATCTTAACGAAGATGGACAGGCCAACATAGACCTGACCCAATACTTTAATGCAGGATGGATAAGTATGAGCGCACAGACAGATAACAACATATCCGTAACCATTGATGGAAACAGCGCTATATTTATTCCCGCAGCCAACTGGAACGGAGAGGAGAACATAACCTTCTGGGCCACATACTACAACGGGTTACAACCGTATTCCTCACAGAATACCGTTCAGCCGGACTTGCCACCCTACTATCATACAACATCCAAAATAGCAGATATTAGCGTGGCTCCGGTCAATGACGCACCCTTCGTGAAAAACTCATTCCCCTCGTATATGGAGATGTCCGAGGACGGAGTAATCACTGCGAATCTCTATGACTACTTCGGGGATGTGGACAACTCGGAACTTCAGTTCACCGCCACCAGCACAGTGGGGCATGTTTCCTTCGCAATAGACCAAAACGGAGAGATGACCGTCGAACCGGAAGCGAACTGGTCCGGCTATACCGACATAATAGTCTCGGCATTTGACGGAGAATTCGTCACCAGCGCCGTTGCAACAATGGCGGTATCACCATCTCCAGATGTGATAACGAAAGAGGATACACCTGCGGTGATTAACCTAACGGACTACTTCGAGCCGGGATGGATATCTGCCAGTATAAGCGCAAACAGAGGCCATGTTGATGCTATGATTGACAAAGGCAACGGAAGCGTTGTGCTGAGTCCAAAACTGAACTGGAATGGCTATACTACCCTTGAAATAAGCGTCACATATCCGAACTACCCCATTATAAGTGGGAGTGGCCCACTGTCCGCCCCGGGCTACATTACGGTTTCCAAGCTGATCGAGATAGTGGTAGAACCGGTAAACGACCCACCCATCCAGATAGCAGCACTGCCGGACCTTTCCACCAATGAAGACACAAGCATAACTCTGGACCTCAACAATTACTTCTCAGATGTGGATTCGCCTCTCTCATTCAACATAACGGCAGGAGCAGGTCTCAGCACAGCCATCGACGAAAACACAGGGATTCTGGCAATAACGCCCCTTTCAAACTGGAACGGAGATACAAATTTAAGCATAGCGGTCAGCGACGGGCAGTACAACATAGATGTGGAAAAGCCACTTATAGTGAGGCCGGTAAACGACGCCCCGATACAGCTCGCTGCGCTTCCGGAATTCCAGATGGATGAAGACGGGGTTATGACCATCGATATGAACAACTACTTCTCAGATGTGGATTCACCCCTGAACTTCACCGCAGAACCAAACGGTCCATTCAGCGTATCGGTAAACGAGAGCGGATTTACAACGATAACGCCCGCTGCGAACTGGAACGGCCAGACATCAATGAATCTCACCGTATCTGACGGAGAGTTCAGCATCGCAGAACCGGTGAAACTGGACATAAAAGCGGTGAATGACGCACCTGTCGAGGTTGCGAGCCTGCCGACACTTGAGTTTAACGAGGACGGCATTGCATTCATAGACCTGAACAACTACTTCGAAGACATTGATTCCACACTCATCTTCTCAGTCACGGCCGGGGAGGGCCTCCACGCAAGCGTATCTTCGGTGAACCATATGCTCAGAGTGACCTCGGATAGGAACTGGAACGGAAACTCGGATATAAAAATCACTGTAACAGACGGAGAGTTCAATATAGTATCTACCGAAAAAATAAATGTTCTGTCTGTTGACGATGCGCCTACCGTATTGAAAAACCCGAGAATGCTTAAAGGTATGGAAGACAGCATTATCACGCTTGACCTTGACGACTACTTCGACGATGTGGACTCACCTCTGACATACAGCTGGAATGCTCCCGAGAGCCTGAGCCTGAGCATGGACCCGGAATCACATGTGGTTACCATCACCCCCAAGAGTAACTGGTATGGAAATGCAGATATAGCCTTCACGGCCACGGACGGAACCTATTCCGCCACCATACAGCCCAGAGTCAGCATAAAGAATGTCGAAGACGCTCCGATAGCACTTGAATCGGGAAAAGTCTTTAAAGGAATGGGGAACCAGATAATAACAGTGGACCTTTCCACCCTATTCAGCGACCCGGACGCAGACCCTCTGACATATACTGTTACTTCCGCTGACGGAACTACGATACCATTCACCGTAGATCAGCAGAGGCATACTCTCTCCATAACTGTCCCGAAAAACGCGCAGGGAACATTCGGTCTGAAAGTGACGGCAAGTGACGGAGAAAAGACAGCAAGTACGGACATCTATGCACTTGTTATGCCACAGTCGTCCGGCGGCACCGGGGGAACCGAAGCTGGAGTGAGCCCGGCGGTGAGTGACGAAGCGGTGATGGCTCTTGCAATAGTCTCTTCGGCAGCCCTTATCGGAATGCTGACATACCATACCTATCAGTACAGAAAATATGGGAACAAAAAGAAAGATGCGATGCTCTGAAAAGGAAAAACCCTTTCATTTTTTATTTTGATAATCAACAATGGAAATCAAGGACGATTTTTGCCTGCTCATCATATATGAAGGGACGGGACAAATAGACATACGGGTGAAAGAAGATATGTATGCGAACCGGAATCCACGGAACTACCTGCAAGACATAAAAAATAGTGTGACGAGCATGGTTCCAGAGGATGCACTGGAAGAAAGAAACATATTAACTGTTATTGGAATAGGAGCATATCTTCTTTCGTTCATACTCCCGGTCGCTGCTGGCACCACAGGAATGA
>JAJSAE010000005.1 GCA_024281315.1 archaeon
AGGAAGTTTCTGATATACAATATGATGCTAAAACTGTGAAAAACAAGAGGTTTCACACGGTTAAAAAAACGATGGGGTAGAAATAGGGAAGGTGAATAAGCGCAGTCTCTAACTCAGAATGGAGTTATGCAACAGAGCACCGCCCATGCGAAACTTTATATTCTTTCAGTAATTCTGACCTTCATGGGTCTGAAAGAGTCGCTGAAAAACTTCTCAGAGAAGAAGTACGCGCTGCCAGTCATATTTATTGTGGCAATAGGAATAGACCTGTTGCTTCTCACTGCGGCCACATGTTTTACCATTGTTCTCATGGGGCTTCTCACCTTTGCCATTCCTTACTATGCGGGGATACGGGACATCAAGAAATTCCTTGCCATAGGGATTGCGGCCTTTCTGGTTATCACCCTTGCATGGGCTCCGATATTCCTGAGCCAGACACCCGGGGCGGTCAATTCGCCTCTCAATTCTCCGAGTTATATCATGGGTGCCACAGTAACTCCTTACAAAGGGCCGGTGGGAACGGAGTACAACTTCACCGCCACTGTTTATACCAGTGAAACGAACCCTTCCGTATATCTTAATTATCAAAAAATCGGAGGGGATAACATGACGACCGTGAGCATGACGCTGAAAGGGGATGGAAACGGGACATACTCCTGCTATTATGCGACAACCATGCCGGAGGGCATATACTACTTCGATATGAACATGAGCGGAACACAGGGAAATGTCAGCACGCCTCCAAGAGCCGGCCCCATAAATGCGGATTTCGGTGCGGCCTACATGGCCTTCCTGCCCGTAGTTCTTTACGAGAGCGTTGTTATGATATTCCTGTACTTCCTTCTTGTCATGATATTCTGGTGGAGCCAGAAGGCAAGAGAGGCAAAGATAAAGAAATATCCCGAGCCAGAGATGGATGCCAGTAAGGACGAAGAGATATTCTACTGCTCCAACTGCGGGATCCCTGTGAAGGAGAGCGACAGATTCTGTCCGAAGTGCGGGGAAGTGCTGGAGGACGATGCCGAGGACGGGAGCGCAGAGGCCTAGGTATCTCAGTGTTTGCCGCGCTCTTTATCTTCTTTTTTTGTCGAGAAGGGAGAAAAAACGGCCATTAAACGAATTGAGGGGGCGCCAACCTCGCAATAACAAACCATAAATAGGTGGGGCGGAATATCTTTCCGAATCAGGAGTGTTCGGCTATGTATTCTGGAAGAAAAGAGAAAGGAAAGAGATTGACTGCAAGTGCGGTTATAATTGTGGTATTGATGCTTTTACAAATCTTCATTGTGATTGAGGGAGCAGGGGCTGGTTTCGAAAACGACAGGAACATCATAACCGAGAGCGGCCAGTACATCCAGAGCGAACCGGCCATTGCCTCTTACGGCGGTAATGTTTATGCCGTCTGGAGCGATTACAGAAATGGGTATGCGGACATATATTTCAGCTACTCCACCGATGCAGGGAACACCTTCTCGGAGAATGAGAAAATAAGCGACCTTCTAAGCGGGAATCAGGTATCTCCCGCCATTGCCGTGAATAAAACGGGCAGTATATTCGTTGCGTGGCAGGACAGCGGCAGCGGTAAAATAAGGGTTATGAGGAACGACAATGTGAAAAATCCATGGGGATTCAGCAGTGTAATCGACAGCTCCGCCGCCGCAAACGGCCAGCAGAAAAATCCCGCCATTGCTACGGGGGACAGCGGCGTATATGTCGCATGGGAGGATACGCGCAGCGAGAATCTGGTGGACATATGGGATACGGCAGGTGTCTCTGCGAATAATATTGTGCTTTCTTCTCCTGTCGTCAAAGCAAAATATTCTCCCGACGGTACCATGATTGCGATTATTCAGAAAGGAGACAGCTCGATTATCATCTACAGCCTGTCCAATGGTTCCACCGTAACACTGACTGGCCACACTGCTCAGGTGAACGACATAGCATGGTCTCCCGACAGCAGTAGAATCTTATCCGTAGGAAGTGACAAAAAGGGGATAATATGGGATGCATCCGCCGGCTCGGTCATAAAAGTAATTAACGGATACAGTGTTGCGGGCACCTGTGCATGGTCTCTGGCCGACAATCATATCGCCATCGGGTTCAACGGCATACCGCAAGGCCCGTCCATTCCTCCTCTTGATGTGAATATAAGCCTTTATGATACCTCCGGTGCATTTCAGGGGAATCTCACCGGCCACACCATAGGTCCCTCCGCAATATCATGGGCCGGCAACGGAACCTATCTTGCGTCGTCTTCCACGGACACGAAACTGATGATATGGAATGCAGCCAGCATTGGCAGAGTTAGGACCATAACCACCTATATCCCGCTTTATGCCGTTTCTTACTCTCCTGACAGCAGCATGGTGGCCACGGGAGGAAAAGGCGGCTATCTGAGGATAGTGAATGCAACCACCGGCGCATTGGTATCCAATATGCAGGGGCATCAGGGCGCTCTCAATACGATTGACTGGGCCTCCAACAGTACATATCTCGTTACTGGGGGAAGCGACTGCAACACTCTGATATGGAGGACAAACTCCCTTGTAAAGACCTTTAAAACCATGCAGAACAGAATTAATGATGTTTCATTTTCCCCGGATGATTCTCATATTCTCATAGCCAGCGGAAACCTCTACGGCATTCCGTCGATATATGTCAGCCACGACAGCGGCACCGGTTTCTCCGCCCCGATTAAGATTAACGACTGCAATCTCGGCTCCCATGCCGCCGCCATCGCCGTAAGTGGACAGCAAATCTATGTGGTCTGGAGTGACGAGCGAAGCGACGGAGGTGACATATACGCCTCGCATTCGAATGACGGCGGCCTAACCTTCTCTCAGAATGTCATGGTCAGCACGGGAACGGGTAAAAACCAGTACAACCCCGATATCGCTGTGAACTCCTCCGGCAGCGTTTTTGCGGTGTGGCAGGATGAAACAAATAAGACAGAGAAGTATGATATCTTTGTTTCTCACAGCGATGACGGAATCACATGGTCCTCTCCGGTCATGATAAACAACGGAAGTGCGTCATACTATGCATCCACTTCCTCGCAAACCCCCGCCATAGCCATAACGGCGGACGATATGATACATGCGGTCTGGGTTGATAACAGAAACGGAGATATGGATGTCTACTACTCCCAATCTGCGAACGCAAGCACATGGAGCGATTCCATTGCGGTGAACGATAACTCCACCATGCCCCAGTACTCTCCAGACATATGTGCGGGATACGATAACTCAACGGATATTCTCTGGCAGGACTACAGAAACGGCTACCTTGACCCGGACATATACGAGGACAGAAGCCCGGAGACGGTTGCCCCATCGCCTCCCACGGGAGTGCGGGTTTCTGACCCGGGATTGGGGAGAACGCTTTATGTTACATGGAATCCTAACCCAGAGCCGGACATCGGAGGATACAGAATATACCGCAATATTACAGGCAGCGGGAGCGGAGGACCGTATGTTCTCGTAGGGGAGGTAAACGCCAGCACTACGCAATTTGAAGACCGTAATGTTCTGAACTATATTACCTATTACTATGTGCTGACGGCCATTGACAATCAGGCGGATCCCAACGAGTCACCCGATTCCGCAGAGGCCTCCGGCTCATCCACCGATGTAACGCCGCCGAAGGTCACGGCAAACCGGCCGAAAGGTGAGGGAATCCCCATAGACACGAACATAAGCATGGATTTTGATGAGACGGTGAATACATCCAGTGTTCTGCGGACATTTTCGATTGAATGGAGCGGCGGAAGTATTGGTCCATCGGATGGCACCTTCTTCTGGAGCAGTCCTGCCCGAGCCTTCATATTCGACCCTGCGGAGCGGTTGAACTACTCAACGACATACACCGTAAGAATTGGCCCGGGGGTTGAGGACATATACGGGAACGGAATGAACGATAGTTATGAGTGGAATTTTACGACGCGCCCCCCTCTATATATTCAGGCCTCTTTCCCCGATTCCATCGGAATGCACGACTCCATACTCGTCTCCGCAGAGATATCCTCGGATGACATGATTCGTCAGGTCTTTATCGATTATACCGACCTATCAGGTCAGACATACAACATGAGCATGGCGCATGTTCGCGGTACGGATTACAGTGGAACATGGCAGTACACAATTCCCACGCAGGATGCGGTCGGCTCTGTTTCTTTCAGTATCTGGGCGGATGACTTCGGAGGGAACACTGCGCTGACGAGGATATACATGATCAGCATAGAGGATACCGAGGGGCCGGTCATAATTCATTCCCCGCCGTATTATACAATCGCTGGCAGAGATACATGGATTAACGCCAGCATAGCCGATGAAAGCGGCGTTTCTTATGCCACTTTGACATGGTCCGAGGAAGGGGGGGCCCACCTGATTGTCATGAACAACACCGGCGGGGAGAACTACAGCGCTATCATACCCGCACAGGCCGCCGGCACTATCACCTATTTCATAGTAGCCTATGATGCCTATAGCAACATTGGGGTCAGCAGAAACTACACCCTGACAGTAGAACCGCCGGATGAAAGCCCTCCGATGGTATACCCCATTGACGGGGCTTCGACCGGGGAAAAGGAGGCCCCGCATGCAACCTATCAGGAGAGCATTCCGGTATATGTAAGGGTGAGTGACGACAGGCATGTGCTTAAAGTTACGCTGTGGTATAAGGGGGCCGGAGGGGATGCCTATATTTCAACGGACATGATACTGAGAAACGGCAGCATCACCGACGGGTTCTGGACGGGACACATCCCCGCTCAGAATGCCGGAGGAATCGTCAGATACTTTATAGAAGTCTATGACGGTAACAGCACCGTAACACTTCCGGCTGATGCTACCGATACCACCTATGTTTATGTGGTGGACGGGCCCGTGGAGCCCTCTGTCATTCAGGAGAATCTCGGCCTGATACTCCTCCAACTGGTACTTATGGGAATAATAATCTATCTGCTGGCAGTTAGATTGAAGAGAGGGGGCCAGGAAGCTGCAGACTCCGGAATGGATGAGATTTCAGGTTCGGGGGTTGAAGAGGATGGGAGAAATTTCTCTGAATATTCTGAAGAAGAGGCCCATGAGGTGCGGGAGGGCGGCAGCGAAAAAGAGGGGAAGTTACAGACAGAGGAAACAGATAAAATCGCCGAATCCGAGGGTGAGCCATGAAGGTAAGCGAACTGCTCGTGACCGATGATATAAAGAATATAGTGGCGGACATGGGCATAGACAACCTCTATCCTCCGCAGGCCGAAGGAGTGGTTCCGGCGGTGAAGGGGAAAAATCTCGTTCTTGCCGTTCCCACCGCAAGCGGGAAATCACTGGTGGCCTATATTGCCCTCGTTCATTTTGCACTGAAGGGGGAGAAGGGGCTCTATGTTGTTCCGCTCCGCGCCCTTGCATCCGAAAAATACAGGGACCTCAAACGGTTCGAATCGGCCGGGATTCGCGTCAGAGTGGCCTCCGGCGATTTGGATGCCAGAGACCCATCACTAGATGATTTTGATATTTTGATAGCTACATCGGAAAAAGCGGATTCCATGTTCCGCCACCGCCCCTCCATCGCCCGAAGAATAAAACATGTGGTTGCAGATGAGGTACATTTGATTCACGACGGGCACAGGGGCCCCACGCTGGAGTTTTTTCTGACAAGGCTGATGGCGCTGAACCCTAAGACACAGATAATCGCCCTGTCCGCAACCATAAGGAACTCGGAAGCGCTGGCCGACTGGCTGGGTGCGGTTCACATATCCAGTGACTGGAGGCCGGTGGAACTGAAAGAAGGAGTATACTTCGACGGAGAGATATCCTTCTCGGACGGGACCGTCAAAGATGTAAAACCGGGGGGAAAGGATGCAGTAGAACGCCTTGTTCTGGACACCATACGAGAAGGCGGGCAGGCTATGGTCTTTCTCATGAGCCGCAGGTCTGCGGAGAGTGTGGCCGAAAGGCTGGGGGGCGCATTGAAGAAGGAGGGTCTCGCCGTTTCCGCGGACGAGGGGGATGTGGCCCTTGTGGACAATGAGCCCAGCAGCATCGGGGAACGACTGCAGAGGTGTCTGAAAAACGGGAGCGCATTTCATCATGCCGGACTGGCAGCAGGCCAGAGAGACACCGTTGAGAGCGGTTTTTTGCAGGGAAAAATACGGTGTATATCCGCAACTCCCACACTGGCGGCAGGCATCAACCTCCCTGCGCGCCGGGTAATCATAAGAGATCTTCACAGATTCGAGTCCTCAAGGGGAAGGTATCCGATCCCTCTCATGGAGGTGAAACAGATGTCCGGAAGGGCAGGAAGGCCGGGACTGGACCCGTACGGCGAGGCGGTTCTAATAGCGAAGTCGCCCGGTGAGGTGGAGGCATTAACCGAGCACTATCTCAACGGTAAGACGGAGAACATAGACTCCAAGATGAGCAGCCAGCCGGTCCTCAAAACCCATGTGCTGTCTTCAATAGCCAGCGGCGTGGTGGAAACAAATGCCGAGATTGCGGAACTCTTCAAAAGAACATTCTACGCTCACAGCTCCGATGCGCAATACATGGAAAAACTCATCTCGGATGTCCTTGAGATGCTTGAAGAGGAACACATGATAGAGAGGGAGGGGGGGAGATACAGGGCGACCATGTACGGCAGAGTGGTCAGCGACCTTTACATTGACCCGGAATCTGCGGCCAGACTGAGAAAGGCCCTCTTTGTCATGAAGCATATGGAAGAAGAAGGGGAGGTTGAGGATGTGGCGATTCTTCACGCGGTCTGCACCAGCACCGAGATGTACAGGCTATACCTGAGAAAATCCGACATCTGGATAGAGGACGAACTGAATCGAACTGAACTGCTCTTCGAGCCTCCTGACGACTTTTTTGATTACAAGGAGCTCTTCCTGCCGGAGTTCAAGACCGCTCTTTTATTAAAGGACTGGATAGGGGAGAGAACAGAGAAGGAGATGGAGAAACTGTACGGGGTCGGGCCAGGAGATATACGGTCGAAGGTGGATACGGCCAGATGGATGCTCTACGCAATGACCAGACTGAGCGAACTATTCAACCCCAGCGCAAAGGAGAGATTGAGAGGGATGGAAATACGGATGAAGCACGGAATAAAGGCCGAACTCCTGCCTATAATCGCCATAAAGGGGGTGGGGCGCGTCAGGGCCAGAAGGCTATACAATGCCGGCTACACATCGGTGGACAAGATAAGAATCGCACAACCGGAAGAACTTGCGGAGATTGAGGGAATGGGGCGGGTTATGGCCGAAAAAATCCTAAAGCAGGTGAACTAGTCCTTACACTCTGGCCTCTTATTGCTCTCGTAGTACTCGCGAAAGTGCTCCAGCCACCTCGGATTTCTGGGAGAATCCTGCACGAACTCCACGAACTTCGTCAGTCTTTTAAGTGTCTCTTCATGAAGGTGATGCTCTATGCCGCAGGCGTCCTCCTCGGCAGTCTCTTCATCCACGCCCAGTATCTTCAGAAAGTCCCTCAGAACCGTATGCCTTTCGACAATAGCCGCAGCCTCTTTTCTTCCCTCTTCGGTCAGCTGGGCCCCTTCGTACTTCTTATAAATTATGTAGCCCCGCTCCGCCATCTTCTGGAACATCTCGGTAACGCTACTTGATTTATGACCGAGCAACTGGCCCACATCCCCGGTTCTGGCATATTTCTGCGCCCGCTGGATGATATAGATAGCCTTGAGGTAGTCTTCCATGGATTCCGAGGGCATTATAACTCACAATAGCAGGGAAATATTTAAGGGTGTTCCCGATTAGGCCCTGCGGTATGGAGGATTCTGGGGCGTGCTCGGACGATATGGCGGGTGCGAATAGGGACCGTATGCCTGAGGTGGAGCAGGAGGGTATCCGGGTCCGTGATAGAAGCTCCTTCTTTCCTTCACCACCACCGTTCCGGCCATGCGGTCTCCGATTCTCTGCTGTGTGTCGGTTGAAAGGATTAGAATCACATCCACAAGGAGCACCAGCGAGGATATGCCGGGGATGAAAACGAACCTGCCGAAGTTCCTTACAAAAGCCTCCTTTATCCCGACGGGCTCTCTGGAAATCCTCGCCACTTTTATGTTCATAAGCCGTTTTCCAAGAGTTGCGTTTCTTTTCCCTCCCTCCTGAAGCGTGAAATAGAGCATCATAGCCACGAAGCTGACCACTGCGCTGACGAGCATGAATGGTATCAGGGCGTCCATCATCTGATCCAATGGAACCGACGGGCCGTTCATAAAAGGCACAAGCCTCATTTCAATGTAAAAATTAATGGGAAAGGTGAGGATTCCCATGATTATGGAGTCGATGAGATAGGCAAGGAAACGCGCACCGAAGCCGGCCAGTTCATAGGGCGGAGGGGGTGTATAATATGGAACATACGGATTCGGGTATCCCGGCGGTGCCGGCGGATGCCTGTAGAAATCTCCCTGCTGCAAATTCTCACTCCCGAATCTTACGGGCAGGGAACGGAAAGGAAATATTTATAACTTTCTGAAAAATGAAATGGAAAGAAAAAGGTTTCATGGCCGCCTGTACGGGTCGTCCTGCGGGGGATAGTATTGCTGCTGGGGCGGGGGTGGCTGCTGGTAGTACTGCTGTGGTGGTGGTTGCTGCTGATAATACTGCTGCTGTGGCGGGTAGGCGCCGTAGCCCATGGGCGGCTGAATGGGGGGCCTCACGAGGAGCCAGATTATAATGCCCAGCAACCCGGTGAATAAGACTATCAGGGCCCAGAGGCCGCCGCTCTTGCCCCTTCTCTTGGCATCCTTGTACACCCAGCGAATTATCAGTATTTCGATTATGAGAAGAACTATCCAGACAATGCACATGCTTCCAGCGAGAAGGCCGAACATGCCACCGTCACCGTTAAAGAGGTCGCCCAGACCGCCCACATCAGGGCCGAATTCCACATAATAATCGACTGTGGATGTGTATGTTCCATTGCTCTGAATCAGAATGTAGTAATCGCCAGCCGGCTCGTTGATAGTGTATTCTGCATAGGTTACATCAACCTGTCTATGGTCGTAGTAATAGTCGTTTCCGCTCGTGAATGCCTCGTAGTTCTCGCTGTCCATAAGGTAGACATCAATGGGCCTGTCACTGGTTATCTTGTAGTGTATCCCTCCATCCTCTGCCAGGTGAATGTAGTACGGCAGAACTTCATCCCCCTGAATCGTTGCTGTTCCCTGATCCGTATATGTCCCGCTATCGTCCGTTTCCGCCAGAACGGCCGGCAAAAACAGCATGAAGGCCAGCATCAGGGCGATAACAAGCAGTTTCACACTCTTTCTGTCTTTCATCCTTTAACCTCCATTCAGGATTTCCGGAACTATGAAGGTAAAATCATATATAAATTTTTTGAATTCACGAGATGGTAAAAAAATGAAACAAAGGGGTTTCACTGCCGTCTGTACGGCTCGTCCTGCGGCGGGGTTGATGGTTGATAGGGCTGTTGTGGCTGTGGTGGTGGTTGCTGCTGAGAATACTGCTGCTGTGGCGGGGCCTGATAGGGTTGCTGGTACTGCGCCGTGAACATAAGATTGTAAAGCTCACTATTATAGTCCTCTGTCATCTTATATGCATTATATATTCCATATATCCATGGGATAATAAGCCAAGAGAAAAAGAAAATCAGTAATCCTTTTCCTATTCTTCCCATAACCATCTGGCCTAGGCCGGGAATTATAAAGCTGAGAGCTGCCATCAACCCCGGGCTTTTTTTCTTCTGTTCGTAGGACATCCTTTTATAGTTGTCATCCATAGCTCTTGTTGTATTCAATATCATCATTCTTTCCGATTCATCTATCATGTATAACCTCAAGAACTCTATTGCTTTGTGATATATAAAGCTTTCTTAAATGAGATATTAATGTTGAGTACGGTTATTTTTTCATTTATTTAACTCCATCGTTTTCCCTCCTCTCTGTATGTTCCATAAAAAGGCCCAATATGGCCGTTTCTCTATATTCTTTCAGTATCTGCTGAACTCTTCTTGTGGTTACGCCATAGATTTGTGCGGCCTCAACCTTGCTGAAATCTCTGATTTCAACGCAATGCCGCACAATCCATCTTCTTTTCTTATTCGTTAGTTTGGCTATGCCAGATACAGTTTCTCCCATCTTTAAACTCAGACGAAATGATTTCCGCACTCGACACCCTGTGAAATGCGCATTAACTTTAAATAGATAGAAGGAGATAAGGTTGCGGTCAAGGTGCGCGACATGGACGACGAAAAGAAGATTCACCTGAAGGTGGACGAGAACATAACACTGCGGGAAGTGCTGGAGAAGATTGAAGAGATTCAGCAGGAGAACCCGGACCGTGAGGTATTCTTTGACGGCGATGAGCAGGCGATATGTTCGATACCGCGCCGAGCGCCCCGAAAATGAGAGTCAGAGCATTTTTCGTTATAGGGGCTACAAAAAGACACTTATATTATCCGTTGTTACAGCCCAGCGGTAGCGGTTCGGACGGAGGTCCGACCGTTCGTACACATTCATAAGTCGTGATATCATGGGCAAGAATACACTGAAAGAGGCGATGTTTCAGGAAAAACTGGAAAGCGGAAGGGCGCGGTGCAACCTCTGCCCTCACCACTGCATTCTCAGGGACGGCCAGACTGGCATATGCAGGGTAAGGATCAACCGTAGCGGGAAGCTTTATACAATGGTCTACGGCATGGCGTCGTCGGTGGCGATGGACCCCATAGAAAAGAAACCGCTCTTCCATTTTCATCCCGGTAGCCGGGTCCTCTCTTTTTCAACACTTGGCTGCAATATGAGGTGCAAGCACTGCCAGAACTACTCCATATCTCAGGCCGACATAAGAACCTCTCGCCTGCGAAAAATGGCACCAGAGGATACTGTGAGACTAGCGGAGGAGTACGGGGCGGACGGCATAGCATGGACATACAACGAGCCAAGCATATGGTACGAGTTCATATACGACGCATCGAAGATTGCGAAGAGAGCCGGCTATTTCGTTGTTATGGTGACCAACGGCTATATAGAAGAGGAGCCGCTAAGAATGCTGGCAGACCGTATTGATGCCATGAACATAGATGTCAAGGCCTTTACCGACGAATTTTACAGGAAGATAACCGGTGCAAGACTGGAGCCTGTCCTTAAAACGGTAAAACTTGCGAAGGAACTGGGAATACACATAGAACTCACATACCTTATTATCCCCACTCTGAACGACGACGAGAAGGAGATAAGGGAGTTCTGCAGGTGGGTGGCAAAAGAAGTGGGTGATAAGACGCCGGTTCACTTCTCAAGGTTCCACCCCGATTACGAGCTGACGCACCTCCCGAAGACCCCCATGGAAACCATGGATATGGCCTATGATGTGGCAAAAGAGGAGGGGCTGAAGTTTCCCTATCTCGGAAACATTCTGCCGGACGACAGGGAGAACACATACTGCCCAAAATGCGGTAAAATGCTCATCGGAAGGGAATATTTCAATGTTGGGGCCCATCTCGTAACCAACGGAAAGTGCAGGTTCTGCGGTGAGGATGTCAATGTGATTCAGTAATCACCCGTACATCACGGAGTTGTCCTCTCCCCCATACTCCGCCTTCTTTTTCGTCTTTTCATGCTTTATGGCCTTTTTGTTTACAGGCTTGCTTCCGACATAGCTCGTCGCTCTTATAAGTCGCACATAGGTCTTATCCGGCAGTTTTTCTATCTCTATAATACCGCCCTTTTCAAGTCGCCGGAGGGCCAGATCAATCCTCCCTTCCGGTTGTTTGAACTCTCTCCTTATATCCTTCAAAGTTACGGGATATATCTCCTGCAGAAACCTGACAATTTTTGCTTCGAGACTGTCGCTTTCAAGTTTCATGTTTAATCTCACGAGTAGAGGGTGTCGTCTATTTCGCTCTTCTTTTTCGCCTTCTTCTTTTCCGGGGCGAGGCGGAGAATGTCTATGAACTGTATTCCCGATACGGGGATGAGGCGTATTATCTTTTTCTTCCCCCTTTTTCCTACCATTTTCTCTCCATCTCTTTCCTCTTCAATTTCCAGGTGAAGCGCGTAATCGTCACCCACCCTCATGTATCCCCTGAAAAGTCCTTCCATTACAAGCGGCCTATCCGCATTTTCCAGCAGGGTTATCCTCAGTCTGGAACCCTCGGTGAGTCTTAATTCGTCTTTCATTCTTCCGTCCTCCTCTCCTCTGAAAGGGTCTTGATATGCTCTATGCTGGCCCGGTAATTCTTCATGGCCGTTTCCACATGAGCCTCGGTTATGTTCCACGCCATGGATATGTCTCCATACCTCATCCTGAAGCCCTTGTGCGGCTCCGGTTCCTCAATCTGCACCTCTTCTATTATCCCCATTGCCCTGAGTTTGTTCAGGTGCCGGTAAACTGTAGGCTTCGTGGTTTTCAGAGAAACCGTGAGTTCATCAATGGTCCACGCCTTCTCCGGCCTCAGCAGGAAGTGATTCATAAAGAGTTTCAGTGCAATCTCTCCCCGCCCCCCTTCTCCCGCTTCGTAGTTTTTCGACATATATCCGACCTGTACCAGAAACCGCACCACCACCTCCTCCAAATCGCTTATTGAACTGAGTGGGGGCGAACTCGTAACTATCAATTCGAAAGCCATGCGCCTGCAATAGCAAGGACATTATTAATGCTTACGCTTGCCTGCACAAAACTTTTAATCTCCTGTTTCATACCCTCGGACATGAAGATATATGTCATAGACAACGGAGGCCAGTGGACCCACAGAGAGTGGCGCGTGCTCAGAGATCTCGGTGCCGATACGGTGATTGTTCCCAACAGAACTTCGTTGGACGAGATACGGGATGCAGACGGGATAGTTCTATGCGGCGGAACTCCAAGAGTGGGACTTGATTCGGAGAAGATGGGAAACAATGCGGAGTATCTAGAAAAGGCAGATGTGCCGATAATGGGAATATGCGCCGGCCATCAGTTTATGGCCCTATTCTTCGGAGGGAAAGCAGCTCCCTCGGAGATTCCGGAGTTCGGTAAGACAACGGTTTTCATAGATAGAGATGATGAAATACTTGCAGGGGTGAGAAGCCCGTTTCAGGCATGGGAATCCCACAACGACGAGGTAACGGCCCTTCCCCCAGACTTCATATCTCTTGCCCATTCCGACTCCTGCCGTATACAGGTTATGAGACATAAAGAGCGGCCTCTATTCGGCATACAGTTCCACCCGGAAGTGGAGCATACCGAGTTCGGAGAGCAGATATTCGCGAATTTTCTGGAGATCTGCGGGAGGTAAGCACATGGAAGACAGATATTTACCCATACTTGAGGATGCGGTGCGGAATTACAGAAAGAAGGAGGGGTTTGAGGGCGCACTCGGCCGTGCGGTGAAGAAGAGCGGGGAAAAATACGATACTTATATAGAGATAATTACGGAGCTCAGGGATTATGCCTATCATCATGATATTGCGGTTGTAGTTGCTGCAAAGAGAGTTCGCGATATGATTGTTACCGCGAGGGAGAACAGAGACAGACAGAAAATATCGGCGGATGAACCTTGTTGAGTACGGTTATTTTCCACACATGAGCTATTTCGACCATTCCTTATTCTGTGCTAAAGCAGTTTTAATCCGTTTCCATCCCTCTTTTTAACGCCTCCATCTCCGCTTTTGCCGAGATAACAAAAGCCCCGGTAAATATCATCACGGCCATCCCTGCGAATATTCCCGTTATGAACCTCATCGTATTGTTGCTTTCATATGGGGTCAGCATCTGAATCGTTCCGTCAAGAACAAGCGGAGAAAGGAAGATAAGGCCTAGTATCGCAGCCCAGATGTGCGGTCTTTTAAGAAGTATTTTTCTGACTCTCTCTGGAAAAGGATGAAAGACGGACTCGTAAAGATTTGGCAGGTAGCCAAGGAAAGAAACAAGAATGGCCCCAATCACAAAACCGCTGAACACCCCGATGTCTCTGGAGCAGAACGGCATCTGGTTCCCGTTTATGAAGAATGAACGGCTGGACATCTGATGACAGTTGAAGTCCCCGATGGTGTAAATAATCCTTTGAAACGGAGGCATGCCTTTCCATACATCCGTGAAGTCCATTCTGTTGGCCCCCCCGCTGTTTCCGAGATAGAGGGAGTTGGCAGGAAGGGTGAGAGGGGCCAGCACGAGAAGCAGGAGCCACACCACTGTTATTACTGTCATACTCAGGGAAATGCGCTTCACCGGGTCTTCGGGGAGAAGTTTCATCGGCTTGCCATGGAAGGAAAATATTAAAGGGTTCCTCGGAAGGCCTATATACTTAGAGTAAGAAAGTTATTTCGCCAGTGTTTAAAGAGGGAAGAAATCTATATGGTATGACCGGATTAACTAAAAAATGTGCGAAATAACCGTAGTTAACAGGAAGCAAGCCACCTTTAGTTGCGAAATCATTATTGCAGTTTTTCCAGAGCCTCTTTCATGGCCTGCATACCCATCTCTATGTTGGGGCGGTAGGTGGTATATGATATTCTGAAATGCCCTTCACCATGAGGGCCAAAGGTTATTCCGGGAGTTACAGCCACATGAGCGGTATTAATGAGATAATCAGCCATCTCCATGGAGGACATATCGTGGTCATATTTGGCAAATACATAGAAGGCGCCTCCCGGTTTCTCTGCGGTGAGTGAGGGAATATCCTCCAGAAACTCCATTATAAGATCCCGCCTCTGCCGGAACACATCCACCATTCTGGGGATGGAATCCTGAGGGCCCACGAGAGCCTCCAGCCCGCCGTACTGGACAAAGGATGTTACACAGGTGAGAGTATGCTGCTGTATCTTGAGTATCTGTTTGAGTATGCTGCTATCTGCCACCAGCCAGCCAATTCTCCAGCCTGTCATGGCATAGGCCTTTGAAAAGCCGTTCACGGTAATGGTTCTGCCGAACATATCATCAAGAGCGCCAATGGAGTGATGCTTCTGGTCGAATATCAGTTTCTCGTATATCTCGTCGGAAACAACAATGAGGTCGTGGTCTCTTGCAAGGTCCGCTATTCCCTTTAATTCATCAAGCGTGGCTACGGAGCCTGTGGGATTTCCCGGAGAGTTGAGAATTATCATTCTTGTCCTGGGGGTGATAGCTTCCGCCACCTTGTCGGGGTGCAGTCTGTAGTGTGTTTCCGTGGTATCCACCGGTATCGGTCTTCCTCCTGCAAATGAGATGGCCTGTGAGTAAGAGACCCATGACGGGTCAGGAATAATAACCTCTTCCCCTTTATCTATTGTGGCGAGTATGGACATGAATATTCCGAGTTTCGCCGGCGTAATCATCACATTGGAAGCGGAACACTCTATTCCGTTTTCCGTTCTCGTTTTGTGGGCCACGGCTTCTCTTAAAGGAAGAACTCCGGCAGAGGATGTGTAGTGAGTGAAACCCTCGTTCATGGCCTTAATTGTCGCATCTATAATATGCTGTGGAGTTCCGAAATCCGGCTCTCCCATTGAAAACGGTATGACCTGCACGCCTTCTTCCCGCAGTTCGGCAACCCTGTCACCGATCTTCACGGTTCCGGACGGAGCAATGCTCTCCATCCTGTCAGCGAATCTCATAGAGGGGGGAAAGCCGAAAGGCCATATATATAATTTTGGGTTCTGGTGCTCTGTTGCATAAATACTTTTATAAAGCCATGGTGCATATTCTTCCTTATCCAACCATGGAAGGGATGCACCATGGCCGAAATGGAGATACAGAAGAAGTATATAAGAAATTGGTCTGAGTATAATGAA
>JAJSAE010000094.1 GCA_024281315.1 archaeon
AAAGGAAGTTTCTGATATACAATATGATGCTAAAACTGTGAAAAACAAGAGGTTTCACACGGTTAAAAAAACGATGGGGTAGAAATAGGGAAGGTGAATAAGCGCAGTCTCTAACTCAGAATGGAGTTATGCAACAGAGCAAAAAAAAGGGAAAGCATAAATAGCAGAAAAGGATTAAGATGGTTATGACTATTGGGCCACCGCCACCTCAACCGCCGCCATGGGCCATTGAGCACCTTTATGGCGGGCCAGACCCCTTTAAAAACACCAGAGCAAAAGGACTCCCTAGTGGCGCAAGTGGGGCGTGGCCACTGCTTATTATCCTTTTGATACTGCTTGTTATAGGATTTTTGGGTTATATTTTCTTTTCCCTGTTCCTCTGTGCGAAACCCTGATAAATAAGGCTTCTTTCCCTTCCCTGCTACAATGACCAACATCACCTTCCTCGGAACCGGCGGAGGCCGCTTTGCTACCATATACCAGACTCGCTCAACCGGTGGCATCTTTCTTGACGGGACCCGTAGAATGCACATAGACCCCGGCCCGGGCACCCTTCTGAGGATGAAGCAGCTCGGTATCAAGCCGACCGACCTTGATGCGGTGTTCATATCCCACAGCCATCCCGACCACTACACCGATGCAGAGGTGCTCATCGAAGCGATGAGCAGAGGAGGGCTGGAAAAAAGGGGAATTGTTCTTGCTGCGGAGAGCGTGATTAAAGGGGACGGCAAGTTCGGTCCCGCCATCTCGGGATATCACTGCTCACTTCCTGAAGTTCTGAAAATACTCCTGCCGGGGGATGAGTATGACCTGGGGGTTAGGGTGAAGGCCACCCGCTCTTTTCATGCGGATTTCACTACGATCGGCCTGCAGATATTCGAGAGAGAAGGAATGATTGCATATGTTTCCGATACGGAATTGAGGGAGGAAGTTATCGAACAGAACATGGGTGCCAGAATAATAATTCTTCCCGTAACGAGGCCGCTTGGTGAGAGGATAAAAGGTCATCTTTGTACGGAGGATGCTGCGAAAATCGTCGAAGCGATTCGGCCGGAACTTGCCATATTCACCCACTTTGGTCTCAAATGTATACGAGAGGGGCCGAATCTTCAGGCGGAGTGGACATGGAAAAAAACTGGAATTAAGACGATTGCTGCGGTTGACAGCATGACTATCTCCATGCGCGAGGAAATCACCGCCAGCCGCAGAGTGGGCGTGCAAAAAAGGTGATTTTTCGCACAGAAAATTAGCATTATTTTTATTTTCGCACCCCATAAAAGTAACTTATATATACTACCTTTTGTTATATGGATGTCAGTGATTGCCATGGCAGGAGAATGCACTAAATCTGGAAAAATAGTGCCGATATTGTTGGGTATAATGATGGTTATTACCATCCTTGTGTCATCTGGGGTAATAATGGAGGGGGGTTTGATAACTGAGACTAACACAACGGCTGTTGGCCCCGTAGTTGTTGCAGGGGAGAACCAGACTGTTTCTGTAGGTGAAACGGTATATTTTAATGGGTCAGAGAGCTATGACCCGGATGGCTACATTGCATCCTATAACTGGGATTTTGGTGATGGAACAAAATATTATGATAATTCCGTTCATGTTGTCGCCCAGACACAGATCACATCCGCTTTGTATGACGAGATGGATCCGAGATGGAGCTCTGATGGGGAAAAACTCGCTCTTTCCGTCAGAAATAGTGCAGACTATCACGATGTTGCTGTAATGAATTCCGATGGAAGTAATCAGGTTAAGCTTACATCTACAGACACTATTAACGAGCGCTTTCCGATGTTCAGTCCAGATGGCTCCAAGATCGTTTATGTTGTGGGTACACTGGACCAGATAAATGGAAACTATGATGTTTATCTGATGAATTCCAATGGAAGCAACCCTACAACGCTCACCACATATTCTGGGGACGATCGTTACCCCGTTTGGTCTCCTGATGGCTTAGAGATATATTTTATCTCTAATAGAGGGAGATCTTATGAAGTCTGGAAAATGGGCACGGGTGGTTCAAATATAACTCAGGTTACCTATAATATGAGTAGAGTCCGGTCTTTTGCTATAAGCCCAGACGGAAGCAAGATGCTTGTTTCTTCTGACATGACGGGAACATTTGAATTGTATATAATGAATTTGCCCGATGCTACGATAACACAGATTACCAACGACTCTTCTGCCAATAACTTGGACGGAACTTGGAGCCCAGATGGAGCCCATATTGTATTTACTAAATCTTTAATCGAACAGAGTGACACAAATCTCTGGATAATTGATTCTACAGGTCGCAACGAGCATCAATTGACTTTCGACTCCGGTAGAAATGACTTTCCTGCTTTGAGTCCAGACGGCTCGAAAATTGCTTATCGCTCCAATAAAGATGGTAATTTCAATATCTATATGCTTTATCTTTCTACGGGCTCATACGCAACCCACATATTCACAGAGCCTGGGGTTTATAATGTTACGCTCACGGTAACAGACAATGATGGTCTATCAGATACGGATATGTGCCAGATAACCGTTCTTGATAATTCTTCTAATAACCCACGGGTTGATCTGTCCATCTCCGATTCAGATATACTCTTCTCGGGCAATACGCTCACAGAAGGTTCTCCAGTTAATATTACAGCCACAGTGCACGGCGATTATGATGTCTGGGAGAATACAACAACTGCTAGCGTTCTCTTCTCGGATGACTTTAATTACGGGACTCTAAGTAAGTGGTCCCTCAGTTCCTGGAATCCTTCTGGAGTTATGGAGGTAACGGATAGAGTGAGCCATTCACCTAGTGGTTACTCTGCTCATGCACAATCCGATCCAGATACAAACACCGGCCCCTATATCGCTACGGGCTTTAATGATACGACGAATGTTTTGGTAGAGGGTTGGGTCTATCTTCCACAGAAATCTCAGGAGTATGATAAATTGAATCTTTTGCAGGTAAGGCATGTATCTGGTGGTTTCACAGGGACTTCCGAGATGTCTTCAAATACTGTTTATTACACGGGTTTCCAGTTATCGGATGATAATTATGATGTGGAGATATACGAGGGCGTGAAAGTCGAGGGTGTCTGGACAAGAAGCAGTCAGCTTAATGTTCTCTCTCTGGAACCTGAGAGATGGTATAAGCTTGGAATACGAATAGATGAGAACGGTTTTTCAATGCTTGTTGATAATGAGGTGGTATATGAGGGAGAGAGACTGAGCAATGATGTAATAAACACGGTGGTTTTCGGGGACACTTATGGAAGTAGCGGCGGTTGGGGTGATGCATACCTTGACGATGTTACTGTTACGGGTTATGACAGCAGTTCTGTTCATATTCACGAGGCCCAGAATGCCACATGTACTGTTTCTTTCTATCTTGGCAATGTGAGCGAACAAAATTTAATCTACAAACAAGATAATGTCTTTGTACCTGCTAACGGGGAAACCACCGTGAGTGCACCGTGGAGTGCTGTTGAAGGCGATCACAATATCATCGTAAAAGTTACTGATGTGAATCCCTCTGATTCCAACATGTCAAACAACATGGCCGTAAGAGGTATTTCTGTCAGTTCCATCAATACTCCGCCGGTTGCCGACGCCGGGCCGGATCAGGCCGTTTATGTCGGAGACACAGTATATTTTGACGGTTCTGGAAGCTATGATACGGACGGTAGCCTTGCCTCTTATGAATGGGACTTCGGCGATGGCTCTATTGGAACAGGTATTAACTCCACATACAGTTATGCAACAGTGGGCACATATACGGTAACTCTCACGGTAACCGACGATGGCGGGCTAACGGCTAGTGATACCGCAACGGTAGTTGTTCAGTCCGTTGCAACCAGTGCGAATTTAACAATAACAAAGGAGAAAATCGAAGGGCCCGATGTGGTTGAAACGCATACAAAGTCGAACTGGTCCCTGATGATAATGGTGACGAATGATGGTGGGTCTGATGCATTCGCGGTGACGGTTCATGATGTTCTTCCTGCGGAGTTAAGCCTTGAGAATTATACTGTCACGCAGGGTACGGTCATGGCCTCGCAGCACGGTAAGGGAAAAATGGGTTCCACTGCCATAACATGGGTTGTAGGGACGCTAAATCCCGGTGAAGTTGCTACATTTACGATGATGATAGCTACAACTACTAATCCTGCTGGACACCAGGAATTCACATCCCCGGGCAACTATTCCCTGAATGACGGTGCATGGTTAACTGGTGTTGATTCGCTGACCATGAGTCCGATTGCTGCCGGCCCGACTTCTCCGATAATAATAACTGCCATTTATTTGGAGGGTGGAAATTGTTCTTCCTCGGATGCAACTGTGGGGGATAAAGCAGACTCTTCGGCAGCAACTATTGATTCGAGCAGTGATACGGTCATGACGGGCAGCGGAGATGTTGGTATAGCGGGAATTGGTATAAGCATCAACTCTTTGTCTGGCCTTCTCGTAACTATATTGGTTGTACTGGGCAGTATAAGCCTGATTGCCGTGCTCTGGCTGAGAAAAGGCATGGGAGGGGGAAATATCGGACTCTAAACTTTCCGCTTAACCCATAGATTAAAACCATTACATCCTTTTTTAATTACTAATGCCGTTGAGCATTGCCGTCTCTGTGGTATCCCGAATTCATTTTACACGCCTCGTTTCAGTTTCTGTGGCGTTTCTCCTTCGCTTGTGATACATCGCCCTCTTCCAATTTATCTAGGCCCTTCTCACCCCCCCTTCCCTGCTTAGTCGTGTTCCAGAGAGAATTTTTCTCTGGTTTAGCTTCCTCATGGAGACCCGAGGAAGTACCGTTAAATAATTTCGGGATAGGACATTTCAAGGCGGCCTCCTGCTCTGTTGCATAACTCCATTCTGAGTTAGAGACTGCGCTTATTCACCTTCCCTATTTCTACCCCATCGTTTTTTTAACCGTGTGAAACCTCTTGTTTTTCACAGTTTTAGCATCATATTGTATATCA
>JAJSAE010000095.1 GCA_024281315.1 archaeon
ATTCAAAATAGATACGACTACACCATTCAATCCGTCATCTTATTCTTCAACTCCCGCGGTAAATTGTTGGACAAATGACAATACAATCTATGTGAGTTGGTCTGGATCTTCCGATTCTGGAAGTGGAGTTTCTGGGTATTCTATCCAATGGTCTAAAAGTTCTATTGCATTTCCAGATTTAACGATCGACACAATCTCCTCAAGCACGACAAGTTCTCCATTGAGCGACGGTATTTGGTATCTTCACATAAGAACAAGAGATAATGCGGGTAATTGGAATTCCGGGGCATATCACATAGGTCCATTCAAAATAGATACAGTCATTCCCTCTACTCCAGCACCCCCGACGGAAGGCTCCCCCGATAAAGACTGGAGCAATGGTGCTTATACTATATACTGGCCTGCCGTTGAAGGAGATCTCAGTGGCATTTCACACTATGAACTTCAGGAGAGGATTAACGGCGGCTCGTGGGTTACACTGAGTTCCTCAATCACTGGAACAAACTATGCAATAACCGGCAGAAATATCGATGGTAATTTCTATGAATACCGTGTCAGGGCCGTGGACAATGCGGGCAACATCGGTCCGTTTTCGGCCCCATCTGACGGGATTAAGATAGATATGATTGCCCCAGATATAACCGTTCCTTACAAAGTTGGTGATTCTGAAACATCTCAACCGGAATTTTATTGGGATGTGCCGCAGGATAGTGGAGGTGGAGTTTCCGGCGGAAGCGGAATATTAGAGTATGAATGGAAAGTTGACTCTGGTTCCATTTATGTGACGCCGGGTCCACTTCAATTACCACCTCAGCAAGCACAGGTCGGAACACATACATTTTATGTGCGGGCTGTAGATATGGCCGGAAACAGAGGAGCATGGGGCTCCTGCACATTTTCAATAACAGCGGGAATAACTGGTTATGTGGAAAACTATGATTATATAATGCAAGTCATTTCCGGTGCCACAGTTACAGTTTACAACTCTGCAAACATCATTGTCGGGCAGACTACAACAGACGCCCAAGGCTATTATCAGATAGGAGCACAGCCTGCAGGGACATATCGCTTAGAAGCGGCCAAATCTGGTTTTACAACATTCAGCACAACTTTCACACTGAGTTCTGCAGACGATAGCGAGTATATACTGGCAGGTCTGCATTACGATACTGTGTTAGGTGCTGTAAGCGGCTATGTGGGTAAAATAACTGGCGGCGGTGATGATGGTGGTTATGTTATTTACGCTACAGGAGATGTGACAGGCACTCCTGCAGTGGGTGTGAGGGTTTATTCCTCTATTTACGAAACAACAACGGACAGCAATGGATATTTTGATCTTGTGGTTCCTTCTGGTACGCACAGGGTCCGATGCGGAAGTGTTTCTGGCTTTTATGTTGATGATCCCACATATTATGATGTACAGGTTCCTGCAGGTAGTGTTGTATCTGGCGTTGATTTCACACTTGTTTCGGCCCCTGTGTCGCTAGGCTGTCCTTTTGCTGCTTATTGGAATGGTAGCGCATATGTTAATCAAAACAGCATATTACCTGTGTCGGAGAACCCCATTCGGGATACATTAGATACTGTGGACTATCTACCATTTGATAGAGTTATATCGCCAAAAAATGGAACATATTCGCTTCTCCTGAGTGAGTTTGAGAATGATGTTACCGACATAGACTCCCTGAAACTGATGACAATCGATCACTACAGCGGATCAAAACTCGGATTCTCGCCGTCTGGCCAGTTCTTCCTTTACTCCTACCCCGACCCTCCCTCTTATTGCATGGACATAAATGGAACAGATCAATCCTCAGGAATAGTGAGTGCAGGAGATGATAATTATTACAACGGATTACAGGGTAGCGTGCTCACTCTTCACTTCGATTACAGTCAGATGAGCAGTATAACAGGAGCAAGATTGGTGATAATAGACGATAAAGCTCCGGGCTTACCGTATGTGCCGTGGGAAGGTATTGAAGGCATGCCATTTGGGCCAATAGATGTCCAGATTTTTGAGGATGGTGTATGGCGTACAATTTCACAACTAAGCCCGCGCGCAGATTGGGGTGCTCAGATTGTCGATGTGTCCCCTTACGCTCAGAATCAGAGCGGATTGGATGTGAGACTCTTATGGGAAGGCTATCATGCCGTAGACTTTGTAGGAATTGACTACACCTCACAGTATGATTTTTCGGTTGTAGAAACATATGCCCTCATCTCCGCTAACCACTCCATTTATGGAGATGTAACCGGGAGTCTTTCTTCTTCCGATGGAAGTTATGTAACTCTTCTGAACGGAACGCAGATAGAGCTGACATTCCCTTATTCAGAGCCCATATTGCCCGTGAGAGATGTGATATTGGTCTCTGTTGGCCATTATATATCCCCATATAAGGTCCTCGGTGGTGTGGATACAGCGTCTCAGATAAATCTTACTGTTAAACTGTGCGGAAGAGCTGGGTCCTCTGTAAACATTGTGGTGCTGGAGAATGATATGCCTCTTGATAATCTGATTCTTAATAAAGAAACAAAAAGGGGCTTTGAAGCGGGAACTCTCTCTTTCATGGCTTACACTGCGAGAGATTACAGCATTGTAGTAGATTACTCCACGAACAACTCTCATGGATCAAATGTTGTTATCATGTCCTTAGACGGAAACGGCATCTGGCAGGAAAGAGATGTAATGGTATTTCACGCCAGAAATGGAAATCATCAGGAGAAGTCATGGAAGCTTAGCCAAGAGAGTTTGGAAAAGGTGTCGGGTGTTTCTGTCAACAGCAAAGGATTCACGGTTCAAAACAATACAAAACTGCCCTTTGATCTCATTGAGTTCAATAGCGATTATCTCTTTGGCTGGGATTATGTTTTCTGGGACTTCGGAGATGGGTACAGAACTGTGGGAGACAGCAGAGCATCTCACACATATACAGAGGCGGGGGACTATATCTTAACTATCACTATCCAGTACAGTGATGGAAATAGGGTCTCATTTGAGGTGCCGATTGAAGTCTCTGATTCGCAGTTGTCAACTTGGGGTGTATGCTAAAAGTGTGACTAAGGCGGATATGCTATCCAGTGTGTAACTAAGAATCCTCCAGAGAAAGGTAAAGGGTGACATAGGGGGAATAATGTGGATACTATCTTCCCTATTTCTCCTCTTTCCCCGCCCTCGACCCCACATAAGTTTCAGGAGCAACTCTATGCTGAGGATATTGACAGGTAATCTTTTTATTGCACTCCGTTTCTGCCCGTCCGATACCATGGACAAGTTTCAGTACGCACACGAGCACGCGGACGAAATCGTCTGGATGAGCCAGAACACGAACCACATCCCTCTCAGCCCGAAGATAGAGGAGGCGATTCTTGAGGCCATAAGGTCGAGGGAGTACAACCTTTATCCGTATTCCAAGGGTGTTGACGGACTCCCCGAGGCCATTCTGAAGGATCTGGATCTGGGGGGCGGATGGGATGTCATTGTGACCAACGGTGGCATCGAGGCCCTTTATATACTGAACCGCGCCCTTCTGAGCGAGGGGGACGAGGTCATAGCCACCGACCCGAGTTTTATGCCGATTCACCACCAGATAAGGCTTTCCGGTGCGAATCCAGTGGAACTCCCCATATATAAAGAACCGTGGAAGATGACCCCCGAAGCAATCCGGGCGGCCATAACCCCAAAAACAAAAATGATTCTCCTCATAGACCCCATAAACCCCGTGGGCACAGCATACACACGGGGTGAGGTGAAGGAAATCTGCGAGATAGCAAGGGAGCACGACCTATACATAATAGACGACATAACATACAGGGATTTCTCGCCAGACCACACACTCACCTCGGAATTCTACCCGGAGAAGAGCATAATCGTCTATTCGTTCTCCAAAACATCAGCATTTGCCGGCATGAGGATCGGCGCACTTATCGCTCCGAAGGAGCTTATGGAGAAGATGAGGCCGTACAACACCAATGTGCTCAGCGTCAATATTCTGGCCCAGAGAGGCGCTCTTGCATCGCTGGAAACCAAAGGGGAGTGGCTCGACAGGATGCTGAAGACGGCCATGAGGAGTCAGGAGATTGTAAAGGAAGCGGTTGACGAGGAGGGGGGGGCCTTCATTCCCGTATTCCCTTCCAGAACGAACATGCTGATAATAGATATATCCGCTCTCGGAATAGACGGCGACGAACTGGAGCACAGAATGCTCTACGGCGATGGGGTTTTCATAAGGGGCGGAAGTTATCTTTCTCCCAGATTCGGAAAAAACTTCATAAGGGTGAGTTTTACTGTGCCAAACGATGGGGCCGAGAGATTTAAGGAGTCCTTTGTGAAGCAGATTGCGGCCATGGGGAAGTGATTGTGGTTATTTGAGGATTTCAAATAGAATATAGTTTATTCCCTCGAATTTGGCCATGTCGCCATCCCAATCTGACAGGGGTTCCGCATAACTCTCTCGAATCTCGGAAATGGCTTTGCGCGCTCTTCTCTCCACAGGTCCGCTGTTTTTCCCCCTGTAAACAATGGCAATAAATGCGTTTTCCGCCCGCTCAAGGAATATCTTTCTCTCACCGAACTCCAGTTTTTTCAGCCGCATCCCCTTTCCACCCTCTCCGGTGAATGAGTCTTTGACAAAGTCCTGTATCGCCGTAAGCATACTGCTGAAGAGGTCTTTGTCCATGGTCTCTCTGTCTTCAATGGTTTCGTGGGCTATTAGCACCCCGTCGTTGTAGATGAAAAAGACCTGTTCCACCTTAACTCTGGTATAAATGTAAAGGCCGGCCAGAATAGGTAGCAACAGGAGCAGAAGAGGGTAGGGCCAGTATATTTTTTCCCATATTGTCGGCTGGATTATGATAACCTGCACGGCAGAGGAAGCGGTCGCGTTCCCATCGGACACGGTCAGATATATCGTATCGAAAGTCAGTTTGTTTTTGTAAAGAAGTGTGATATTAAGGCCGGAGACAGATACAAATGAGGAGTTCGTGCTGAGCGTGAGTTCCGAGAGTGTGTTGTCCGGGTCTGAAATATACTGACTCAGGTCAACGGTCATCTTTTCCCCCATCCTTATCTCCAATGATGGAATGCTCGATATTACTGGCGGGTCATTTACGGGAATTACGGTAACCAGTATGGTGTACTCCACAAGGGCATTGGTGGGATCCGTGGCTCTGAATGTCACATATTCTTCTCCGAACCAGTTCTCATCCGCAGCGAATCTTACGGTTCCGTTGGGTAGAATATCGCAGATAACATGGACCTCTCCGTAGGTGTATACCAGCGAATCGTTGTCCGGGTCCGTGAAATAGCGGGTAACATTGAAGGGGTATACCACTGTATCCTCATAATATGTCACATCCGGTATCGGTTCCACCAGTTCAGGGGGGTAGTCACTGGTAACATAGACCATAACGGTCTGATAGTCCGAACCTGTGCCGTCGGAAACCACTATTGTCAGCGGAATCTGCATGCCATTGTATTTCTCCGGATAAAGGAGCATCATTCTGAGGGTTCCGTTTTCCTGCCATGCATGAACCGGATCCGAAAAGGAGAGGGTAAGATCCTGAAGTGGGGTATCATTATCCCATATATAAGGGGAGAGATCAAATGTATAAGCAGTGTCATAGTGCACCACCAGAGGTGGAACTTCCGAGATATGCGGTATGCTTCCAGCAGCGGTGCTGTTCACGCTTATGTTGACCGTGTTCGAAGACGAGTTATATGTATGGCCGAGACTATCTCCGTAATATGCGAGAAATGTCGCGGAAATGCTTCCGTCCGGCGCGTCAGCATTCACCTGAACGCGCATGTCCATGATGAAAAGGGAGCCTGGCTCCATACTAGCCAGAGACCATGTATAGTTCCCCGCAGTGATAGAAAGGGTACTGTCGTGGCTGCCGGAAACATAGGTTATGTACTCTGGTATTTGCCATACAACACTTATGTTCTCTGCGGTATCGTCGCCGCCATTATCCAGATAGAGTGTGTAATTAAATACAGCGCCAGGAGGAATGCTGGCCGCCGTGCTTCCGGCAATCAGGGCCAGATGGGGGGCGGTTCCCGTGGCGGTGAACTCCCCGGTTTTTGTACCGGCGCCGCTTATCTCTGCGGTTACTATATTGGTTCCCGGTGCGGTGTCCAGTGTAAGTCTATTTTCCACCATTCCCTGAGCCGATGTAAGGACAGGGGACGGGAATTCAAGTCTGGCATCTCCGTTAAGCCCCGTATCTGTGATATTAAACCATACTGGCCAATCTGATCCTACGGAGTTCCCCCAGCGGTCGTCCACTTCCGCAACGAGGGGTTCCGGCAGAGAGGAACCCACCGTATCGCTCTGACCGTCTCCGGATACTGCGGTGATATCATAAGGCCTCCCCGAAACTACCGTTATTTCCGCTGTTTTGTTTGTGGTTCCGTTGGCATTAGCCGTGACCTTCCAGTTGTCCCCAGCACGATGACCGGTATAAAGAATAACCGTTGCCTCTCCCGTATCGTTTGTGACGCTGGAATTCCGATAAAGGAAGGCCGTGTCTATGTTTCTTACGGTGTCGAAGTCCGCTACGGACCAGTTAATCAGTACTCCGCTGACTGGCGTGCCACTGGTGGAATTGATTACAACTGCGTGAATCTCTACTTCAGCGCTGTCTGCATCCACTTCGGCTGGTCCGTCCGGAAATAGCGCTATGCGGTCCCCCACCGGCGGGCTGCTCGTGTTTTCACCCACCTCTATCCAGATAAAGTCTGTATCCATAACTCTGTTACTCTCCACCGCAGTAATGGCTACGGTGTAGTTTCCGGGTAGGGGGGGGGTGAATGAGGTCCCGAAGAGCTTCCATGCCGAAGGAATACTGCCGTCCGCGGAAAGCAGAGTCATGCCCGTCTCAACGGCCGTGCCCGGCCCGGTTATGTTTACAACTGCCTGCGAGATGTCATACGAACCCAGCGGGTCGCTTATGTTGGCAAAAATCTCAATGCTCTCGTTTGACCTAACCTCCCCCCATTCCGAGCCGACGCTGTTGAAGTATGTTATGTTGTCCACAGAGATGTAGGTGTCTGTGGGCAGATAGAGATAAGAGGCGTTTGAGGTGGAGTTCCAGTATATCTCAACCGTCTCAGGCGGGCCCGGTGTTTCTCCGTCCCCTGGAACATCGGTGGCCGTAATTCTGAGAAGAAGCGAATGATTCTGTGGGATGCTGTAATCTACCAGAGGAATCGTTATGTTCACCGGCCGGAGACCGCTGGCAGTCCCGACTCCAAGGTCAATTATCGTGCTGTTGCTTATAAAGCTGAGGGCGGTTCCGCTACTGTCGAAGAGGGTTGCGTTCAGGCCGGAGACCTCGTTTCCGTTATTCTCCACATGGACAAGCAGGCTTGCATTTCCGAGAATGTGGAAGGGGCGCGCGAATGGAATTGATAGCCAGTCGTGATACTCGTCGTCCCTGGCGGCAAGAGTTACAAGCTCTGCTGATGAGCTAATGGGCGGGGCTGTGGACATGAAGTCCGTGGCTCCTTCGGTCTTCAGATACAGGGTTTTTCCTGCCATAGGGATATTCTGAGCCAACCAGTCAGAGAGGCGGTTTTTGTCGTATCCGTCCAATCTTCTCAGAAAATAATATGCATTGCTGTCAAGTGATGAGGTGTCTCTTATCCACCCGCTACTACTTGAAGGGTCGCTAGGATATGCTCCAGACACGCTTCCGTACTCCATGTAGTCCACCGTGCAGTTATTCCCGGAATAACCGAGCCAAACATAGTCACCGGAATCGTCCCACATCTCGTCGCTGGGGACGAAGAAATCTGCATACCCATCGGAAAAATCGGTATCGTTCGTGCCGTTGCAGTTCATCATTCTAACTGTTCGGCCAGAGGGGAGGGTTATACGCGGAACCGGGACGATTAAGCCGGCGTTATTTCTCAGGGTAAGGTTTTCCAGCCGTATATCCGTGCTGGCATTGTTGTAGATGTAGATTCTTTCGTTAAATCCGCTTCCTCTGTAAAATACCCTGTTAATCTTTATTTCTGGATTTTTGTAAATCAGAGAACCCCACTGGGCGGGGATGTCTTCGAGGTTGCTGCTCGGATTGATGTCGTCCGGCCAATACATGGCAGCGGTGGAGCCGGGCCCCTGTTCTTTTACATAAACCCCGAAACCCGTGATATTGCCCGATGTAAGAGATTGGAAAACGGTATTGCTTCCGGTCAGATTTATCTGGAACTCGTATATCTGTTCTCCGCTTCCGTTGGAAACCGCTGCCATCCAGTCAGAAGGCCATAACTGAGAAAACCATGAACCTCCCCCTCCGGCCTCGAGACTGCTACTTGCTCCGGAAGAACTGGTGTACTTGCACTCCACTTTCAGGTCGCCCAGCTGTGGAGAGTCATCCCTACTGAGGTCCGGGTCGAAGAGGATGTCGCAAAGGTCGTTATCATCCAGCGTGTTGTCCGTATTTGTGGCATTAAGGCGAACTGCTACAAACAGATAGTCATCGGCAACCATACTGTAAACAGTGAAGTATTCTACCCCTGACAGGGTTAAGGCATCGCTGCGCGCGGCAGCCCATTCCCCAGCAGAGATATTTCCGTCTATGGTCGGTACATCTCCCATAGAGGAAACAAGAGCAAAAGCCTGTGGATTCGAAGCGGCTGCCAGAGGATAGGTGTCGCCTGCCGTTCCCGAAGAGATTACTGGCGAGTCATCTCCGAAAGATGAAACATAGAGAGAAACAGAAGGAACTACAAGAAGAAAAGCCAGCACCAGCATTATCAGCACGAATGAAGGGGTGTTTCCATCCTGCTTTTTTACCTTTTTAACAATCTTCTGGCGCACCATAGTTTTGTCCTCGCTATTAAGAAGAGATAACATGGAAATATTTAGGGTTTGTGCAAAAGATGCGGTCAATTACCGGTCTCTTTAAGAGTCTCTCTCATCTTTAACAGTTCCTCTCTTGAAATGCCGAGGTCCTTGATGATGCTGGCCACCATCTCTCTGTCCCTTCTGGTAAATTCGATGATAATTCTGTTCTGAATAGCCATAATCTCTCTTTGAATCTCTGTAATTTTCTCCTCTTCGGAATCACCGTGTTCCTTCAATCTCTCCTCCATCTCAAGAATTTTTGCCTCCCTCTCGTTAAGGTCCTTCTCAAGTTTCATGCCAAGTGCCAGATAGGCCTCTTTTTCCCTCTGTAGAGTTTTTTGCAGGTCTTTGAGTTCCTTCTCCTTCTCGGCCAGTTCCTTTTCCTTCATCCTTATTTCCGCTTCCGAAAGCATTTAATTCCTCCTGGTGTCTTTTGCGATTGCCAGAGCAATCCGTAGGAACAATTCCTCCACATTCTCGCCGGTTCTGGCACTCGTGAATATCACATCCTCTGTCTCCTGAATAGGTTTTGCTATTAGATCTATCTTATTTCCCGCAACCACAACAGGTATCTCGCCGGTTATTTTTCTCAGGGACCCAATCCAGTCCTGCAAATTCATACGGCTGACCTCTCTGGTAACATCGTAAACCGCTATTGCGGCGGCGGAACCCCTGAATGCGGATTCCTGGAGCAGACGAAACTCTTTCTGCCCCAAAATATCCCAGATCATCATGGTAATGCCGTATGTTTCTCCTTCGAGTTCCAGATTAACCTTCTTTTTGGAGATACGGACCCCCATGGTGGTGAGATATCTTTCATCATATGTGTTGTAAACAAATCGATTGATAAGAGAGGTCTTGCCCACTGCGGGATCTCCTATGAGACATATTTTTCTGACGAGCTCCGGCATCTTTTTCACCATCTTAATTGGTTCTGAGTTACTAAGGTTCTCCAACTATTTAAATCTGCTGGCCTGAACATTAGCCACTGATGCCCTCGAATTCATCCATCAGTTCGAGATATACCTGCTCCAGTACCTCGTCGAATGTGTCACCGGTAAATTCTCTGAGGCCCCCTAACTGGCTCTGAAGACGGGCGGTTATGTTCGATTCCGTTCTTACGAAGTCTATCTGGCAGAGTCTTTCTTCCATATATGTTTCCCTCCGGGCTAGTGTGGGCTGGGATATGAAGGTAATATTTAATGTTTATCTGTCAGGAACGACCATCAAAAGAAAGGATAAAATAATAGAAATTATTAAAAGGGTTTGAGATGCCCATAGGACACCTCTTCCGTCAACGCATGTTCACGGGGGTCTTACATCCTCTGTCTTGCTTCGTTTACTTTCAGATCGCGACCCTGCATGTTCTTGCCGTTAAGGCCATCTATTGCGGCCTTACCTTCACTGTCGTTGGGCATGGTAACAAAACCAAATCCCTTGGATCTGCCGGAGTACCTGTCAGTTATTATCTTGACAGCCTCGACTTCTCCGAACTCTTGGAAGGCTTTTTTTATGTCTTCTTCGGTTGCGTCGTACGAAAGATTTCCTACGTATATTTCCATTCAATCACTTCCTTCCCACAAAAACAGAGCCTCTTAATCCTTTTACTTACCGCTTTCATGGGAGCAATACACCGAATTCGCCACTAGTATTTATACCTTTGTGTATGGCTCACCTAATGTTCTATCCCGAAATTATTTAACGGTACTTCCTCATGTTTCTATGAGGAAGCTAAACCAGAGAAAAATCCTATGGATTATCCGGAAAATCGAAAAAGGGCGTTCCATGGCCGAGATTGCCAAAATCCAGGGGATTACAAAAGTTAGAGTCTGGCAGCTCTATCAAGAGTACCTCTCCTTTAGAGAGAGACCTCAATTAAAGAAATCGGGAAGAAAAAGAAAAGAAATCTCCGAATATGAAAGAAAACTTGTATTCGAAAAGTACGAGAAATACAGGTTAGGGCCCTTGGCCCTCGAATCAAAGATTGAGCGGGATGTTGGAATTCACATTCCACACAACAGAATATACAGAATCATGCTTGAAGGAGGTCTAATCATGGAAAATCCGAAGAAAAAGAAACAGAGAAAATATGTGAGATTTGAAAGAAAGCATTCAATGAGCCTCTGGCAGGGTGACTGGAAATATCTCGATAATGGAAAGTGGCTTATTGCGTTTCAGCAATGAACAAACGGAAAAATAGAACGATTCTTTGGCACTGTAGAAGCAAAGAGGAGATTTTTCACAGATATAGATGAGCTTATGGAGTGGTATATCGAGAATTTCGAGATATATGTGCACATGGTATAATCGTAGAGATTGTGCACAACTATAACTACGATAAACCGCACATGAGCTTGGATTTCAAGAATGCAGAAACTCCCGATGAAGCTTTCTATCGAAAGCTTCCAGAGGAGATGGTCTTTAAATATGAGGGGTGGTTGATTGAGGTGTATCATTAGCGATTAGCTAATGAGAAACGCCACACAAATGGAAAAAGAGCGGTGTATTGCGAGCGAAGTGAGCGAGAAACGCACACCGATTGGAGAGGTGCGTTGTAAAATGATTTCGGGATGCCGCACTTGTGCAGATAGCCCAAAAGAATTAAATATAATCCCTCTATGGCAGATTGATGAGCGAGGACGATGTTACAGCAATGGGGAAATGCCCGGTGTGCGGGGCCGAAATACCGCTGGACGCCACCGTATGCTCGGAGTGCGGGGAAGAATTTAACATGGAGGAAGAGACGACTAGAGAGAGAAGCAGGACCCTCATCATCGGCGGAATAATTGTGGCCCTTATCGGAGGGCCCGGCCTTGCTTTGGGCTCCTACATACACGATATCATGCATATAGATATTGCCGGCTACGACAACTTCTATTCCTTCGGATGGGCCAACCGGTTCGTGGCCACGGCGGGCATAATTATAACCATTGTCGGCCTCCTCATGATAATCATCGGTCTGAGGGGAAGGAAGGAGCTTGCCGGAGAGCCGGAGAGGGATTGAAAGGAAAGGTTTATCAACCCTGATTATATCTTCGGTCGGTGACATCATGCCTGTAGAGAGGGCCCTGATAAGCGTTTCTGACAAGAGCGGAATTGCGGACTTTGCAGCCGGCTTAAAGCGGATAGGGGTGGAAATCATATCCACCGGAGGTACGGCCAGAGTTATAGAGAACAGCGGAATAGATGTGGTTATGGTGAGCGACCTGACCGGCTTCCCGGAGATGCTGGACGGAAGGGTGAAGACGCTACATCCGGCGGTTCACGGAGGAATACTGGCAAGACGGACGGAAGAACACCTGAATCAGATTAAAGAGCAGGGAATCCGGCCCATAGACATGGTCGTTGTCAATCTCTATCCATTCGAGAGGACGATTAAAAAGGAAGGCGTCACGCTGGACGAGGCTGTGGAGAACATAGACATCGGTGGCCCCACGCTCATAAGGTCGGCGGCAAAGAACTACGAATCCGTTGCCGTTATTTCCAATCCAGCCCGGTACTCCGCCGTTCTGGAAGAATTGCGTGAAAAAGGGGATATTTCCATGGAAACCCGCAAAAAACTGGCTCTGGAGGCCTTTCAGCACACTGCTTCCTATGATATTGCAATATCGAACTACCTGCATCGGACATTCCTGCCGGAGCAGAGGTATCCTTCTCTCTTTCTAACGAGATACGAACTGGTACAGGAGTTGAGATACGGGGAGAACTGGCACCAGAATGCGGCGTTTTACAGGGATTTGGATGCGGAGGAGCCCTCGGTTTCCACCGCAAGGCAGCTGCATGGCAAGCAGTTATCATACAACAATATTCTGGACATTAACGACGCGTTCGAACTGGTGAGGGATTTTGATGAACCAGCGGCGGCCGCAATAAAGCACACAAATCCGTGTGGTGCTGCCATGGGAGACAACATAACGGATGCCTACAAAAGAGCCTTCGAGGTGGATCCCATGTCCGCTTACGGAGGGATAATAGCGCTGAACCGTCCCATGACCTATGAAATTGCCCTGATGACCAAGGGAATCTTTCTGGAGGCCGTTATCGCACCCGGGTACGAGGAGAAAGCGCTGGAACGCCTGAGAAAGAAGAAGAACCTGAGAATTTTGGAAACGCCCCCCATAACGGGAAGGCCGGAAGAGAGAAACGAGATACGCTCGGTAGTTGGCGGCCTTCTGGTCCAGAACAGGAACACCAGAAGAGTTACGGAACCCGACCTCACGGTAGTATCAGAGAGGCAGCCCACTAAAAAAGAGATGGAGGACATGCTCTTCGCATTTGTGGTGACCAAGCACACGAAATCTAATTCCATCATATTTGCAAAGGATAGGGTAACGGTGGGCATAGGCGCCGGTCAGATGAGCCGGGTGGACGCCGTGAAGATAGCGGGCGAGAAGTCGTTGGGCCGCTCCGAGGGTGCAGTCATGGCCTCGGATGCGTTCTTCCCATTCCGGGACGGCATAGATGAGGCCCATAAGGTCGGGATTACGGCTGTTATCCAACCCGGCGGCTCTATCAGGGATCAGGAGGTTCTGGATGCCGTGGACGAGTTCGGCATGGCAATGGTGTATACCGGAATCAGAGCCTTCAAACACTGATAGTCGGGAAATCTTAAATAGACAGGAAATACTTGAGAGGTTGTGATAATATGAGGATAGCGATACCGTCAGAAGACGAGAGAGGAATTGAAAGCACGATTTCCCAGCATTTCGGGAAAACAGCATACTACACCTTCGTTGATGTGGAAGGCAGAAAGATAAAGAATGTGAGCATTGTCAGGGTTCCCTTTGAGGGGCACAGGCCGGGAGACCTGCCCAACTTCGTGAAGGAGCACGGTGGAGACATTGTGGTGGCCTTCGGTATGGGAAGCAGGGCCGTGGATTTTTTCAGGGAACTGGGCATTGAGGTTGTTCTGGGAGCTTCCGGAAGGGTAGCGGCTGTGGTGGATGTGTTGCTAAAAGAAAACCTTACGGTGGACAAAAACTGGAAGGAGCACGGCGACTTTGGCGAGCACAGTCATTAAAAAGAACAACGGAAGGGTTTAATCTATATCCATTACCACTACATCCCGGACCGCCTTCATCTCGCTGAACGGCAGTACCAGACGGCCCTGAGTGTCTGTTCTGAACAGTCTTGGCTCTATGTTCTCCGCGGGTATCACAAGGACATTCTGCAGCTCTCCGGTCTCCGTATTGAACATAAAGTTCTCTATAAGTCCAAGTATCTGGCCGTCGTTTGTCATCACGGTCTTTCCCTTTAATTCGGTTATGAACTTCTTTGTCATGCTATCACCTTAACGGGGCTAACCCCTTCTGTGCCCCCCAATAACCTCCTGATATTTTAGTGTTTCCATCTGATGGGGGCAATGTTGAGTACGGAAATTATTTCGCCAAAGTTTAAAGAGGGAAGAAACTGTACCTTGTGTGACCAGATTAACCAATAAGAAAATAAGATGGATTGTGCGGCACTGCGCTGAATCCGAGCAACCGCGATGGAAAAGCGTAATGACAATGAAACAGGCCATAGAAAACACTGCGAAATTTTATGTTGACATCAAAGCAGTGAATACAGACATGGGTTCCCACTTCTATTCAAACACCAAAGGAATCTCTTCGTTCCAAAGATTTCTCGACACAGAAGGAATAGACTTCATTCCTTCGAAAAGGAACAATCCACAACCCAGAGCGGTAATGACCGCTCTTAACACTGTCGATCGGCAGTGAACAAATGGCAAGGTTGAAAGATTCTGGCGGGAGTATTCAGTGGAGAACAAAAGA
>JAJSAE010000006.1 GCA_024281315.1 archaeon
CTGGTATGTGGTCACGGAATCGTTGTAATAGAGCGAGTTGGCAGGTGAAACCACGGATGTACCTACAGAGCCGTAGTTCAGCAGAAGCCGGGATACAACGGTCTGCTTGTCGGTGCAGTGGGCCATGGCCTGCCTGAATGGTAGGAGGTTGAACGGCTCCTTTCTGAGGTTCCAGCCCATGTAAAAGAAAGAGAGGTCATCCGTCTGGGCCAGCGTTATTGTGGGGTTTTCCACGAGCATTGGCAGATAACCCGGCGGAATCTTCCATGCGATGTAATCTATTTCACCTTTCTGAAGGGCCATCATCGCATAATCCGTACTAGGATAGATTACGAAATGGACACGGTCTATGTGCTGTAAATTGGGCCAGCCTCTGAAGTAGTCCTCGTTTGCCAAAATATCCGCGTACTGCGTTCTGTTCCACACGGAGAACTTGAACAGTCCGGTTCCCACTGTGGCTTTCTGATAATCCGCAGGGTCAGTGGGCCACGAGAACTTATCGTCTCCCGTGTGATTCTTCCATATATGCTTGGGAAGAACGATGGTTGCAAGGGTATCGCTCTCGAAAAAGGCATACGGTTCAGAGAGGTGGAAATGAACGGTGTAAGGGTCGCCTTTGTCCACCCATGCACCCACCCAGTCTGGCGTTCCGTCCGAATCGTTATCCCATATCAGCGGCATGACTGAGGATAGATACCTCGGCACCTGGACCCCGTATCCGGGCGCACCGGCAAAGAAGTTGTAGGTGAATACAAGGTCCTCTCCAGTGACAGGCTGCCCATCATGCCACTTTATATCGTTCCTCAGCGTCAGGTTGGCCCATCTGGGATTCTCGGGGGAGTATGTCCAGTTATATGCCATCCACGGGATTATCTCCATGTCCTTGCCCCTTCTCAAAGGGGTGTCGTAGAACCATCTCATAACATCCCACGACCACACATCGTTGGCCTTGCAGGGATTGAGTGTCTTTATGTCGTCCTGTATCGCAATCTTGAGAACATTATCCGCTCTAAGTTCTGTTCTTTCTTCTGCCGCACTGCTGTCGTTCGGAAGTATGGCCAGACTGCTGATAACCATCAGTAAGACCATTGCGACTGCAAACACCCTATTCTCATTTTCATGTTTCATGCTATTTCTTTCTCCTTCTTGCGCCTGTTATAATCGCCCCTGCTCCCATGACCGCTACTATTCCAATGAAAGATATGTCCGCTGTCTTCTTTGGTTGGTTGATTGTTACCTCCTTAACCTGCGAAATACCCGCATATCCGGTGGCGTTCGCCGTGGCCGTGATTCTTACGCTCTCCGCTTCTCCGCCTATTTCCGATACGGTCATGGTCGTACTGAACTTTCCGTTCCAATCTGTTTTTCCGCTGTTTGAGGTGAAGGTTGCATTCGGCTCGTCTGCGCCAAGGGATATACTTACATTGGCCAGAGAGTCTCCGGTCTTCGAGTCGCTTACGGTTATTGTAACGGTGATTTCATCCCCTGTATTTGCGCTTTCCGGGGATACAGCGATTGTAATGCTCATTTTTGGCGGAATGTAGACATATGAAAGCGAGGCGGTTACGCTGTTTGGCTCATAGTCTGGATACTCCGCAGAAATCCTGAAGATAAACTCTCCGCTCTTCCTGATGCCGGGGCATCTGAATGTTATCAGTGCCTCTCCGTTCTCATCGGTTGTGAAGTTCCCGGTAAAGGTTGCGTTCTGTCCGCTGTCTCTGCTCCCCTCAGTGAGTTCGGCCGTGATGCTTGCGTTTTCGACAGGTACGCTGTTCTGGTCCAGAACTGTTACGGTCAGCGTAACTCCGCTATCCGACAGATCGGAATTCGTGGCCACCAGTTGCGAAAGTTCAATGGAAGGAAGGAGCAGTTTCTCCTGCGGTGGATACACGGTAAGGGAGAAGGCCATGTCGTCTGTTATCTGGTAGACCTCAAAGTCGGCACTTGCGGAGAATGTAACCACCACGGGGAGATTCCCTACACTTAGGTTGAAATTAGGGATGTAGGTGAACACAGCGATTCCGTCCGCATTTGTAGTCAGGTTCTCGTTCTGCATGGCACCTATCGATGGCTTTATCGAGACCGAAATGTTTGTGGCAGGCTCTCTGAATTCGTTGATAACCTTTACAGTCAATTCCACTTTCGTTCCATCCGTTACCTTATTCGGCCCGGTGATTCCGATGCTGCTGTTCAAGGAGTCGTAGGTGCGAAGGCCCCACATGGTCCATGCGTTGAGTACGCATCCGTATCCGGAGTACCATCCAATATATCTATCGGTCCTGTATGCCTCGAGATAATCGCGATAAAAAAGCACATTATAATAAAGGTTGAACGCAACGGATTCCTGAATATCCTTCCATATCTTTATCCGTATGGTTTCGTTGAGTTCGGTCTGTAGTCTGTATAGCATGGCATCCAGAGTTTCGTTATAGACCCCTGCGCCGTTGTAGCCCCCGCTAATATCGAACGAAGATGATAGCATCGGTATCAAACCATCAATATCTGGGTTTATAGGCAGACCGTCTGAGCAGCCAAGTATGTAGGCATCGAAATCGTGCTCATCGTACACCTTCGTAAAGATTGTACCGAAGTCCGTAGGAATAGATATCACATTAAGGCCAACCTCCTTGCAGGAATCAGCTATCATCCTTCCATAGTCTGGGAGATATGGGTCGTAGTCCTGCGGTGGTGTGAGTATTACAATCTCCCTGTCCCCTATCCCCGGCAGTTCCCTCCACCCGTCTCCGTCTGTATCGTTCCAGCCCTGAGCGTCGAGTATGGCCCGGGCTGCGTCGAGGTCATACTGGTATGTGGTCACGGAATCGTTGTAATAGAGCGAGTTGGCAGGTGAAACCACGGATGTACCTACAGAGCCGTAGTTCAGCAGAAGCCGGGATACAACGGTCTGCTTGTCGGTGCAGTGGGCCATGGCC
>JAJSAE010000096.1 GCA_024281315.1 archaeon
ATACAATATGATGCTAAAACTGTGAAAAACAAGAGGTTTCACACGGTTAAAAAAACGATGGGGTAGAAATAGGGAAGGTGAATAAGCGCAGTCCCTAACTCAGAATGGAGTTATGCAACAGAGCACGTGGGGTCGCTCCTCTCCCAATTACGCCCACTCCACAAGGCACTTCGTTCTAATCTCCCACTGCCTTGTTTTTTACCTTCCGATTGGAGAAAAATGCACTGAGCCCGAGCGAACAGCGAGGGCAAAGCGCCATCTAAGCCAATTGGACAAAGATGGCGCTGAGTAAGGGCCATGCGGCCCGAACTCGCGTTTTTCTTGGATAAATTGATGAAAGAAAAACGCTGAGGGGGAGATTCGAACTCCCGTGGGATTGCTCCCAGTGGCTCTCAAGGCCACCGCCGTGAACCGGGCTTAGCTACCTCAGCATTGGGGTAAATCGGAGGGTAATGATGTGGTAGCTATAGGCGCAACACCAATCGAATCAAGTGCGCCGGATAGCTACCTCAGCAACTTCTACCTCCACAAACTCCAATCAATATTTAATCTTACCGCAGACCCTATGACCTTGTATTGTGCAAAATTGTTTTAGCGGAGTTTAAAGAGGAAAGAAACTGCGTCTGGTGTGGCCGGTTAACCTATAAAAACAGGATGAATTGTTGGTCACTGCGGTAAAATCCATGATTCGGCATTATCGAGCCGCACAACCGTGTCTTCATGTCACAAACAGAGGAATATGGGCCATGAGAGAACGCGATGAATTTAAACATGGAAAAATAGCCGGCCTCAGGACTCCGAAGGTGCCAAGGTTTATTTACCATCCCGCATATTCAGTTTCATGGAACTCGGAATAATCGGAAAGCCGAATGTAGGGAAATCCACCTTCTTCTCCGCTTCCACACTGGCGGCGGCCGAAATAGCGGCCTATCCCTTCACCACCATAGAGGCGAACAGGGGAGTGGCCTATGTGAGGAAGCCTTGCCCCCATACGGACTTCGGAATCCAGTGCACTCCGAGGAATTCCCTGTGCGATAACGGGACAAGACTGATACCGGTGGAGATGCTGGATGTCGCCGGCCTCGTTCCCGATGCATGGATGGGAAAGGGGCTGGGTAATAAGTTTCTGGACGACCTCAGCCGCGCTTCCTCTCTTATACATGTGATTGATGCCAGCGGAGGGACAGATGCCGAAGGGAATATCGTTCCTCCCGGGACAAGGGACCCCGTTCTGGATATTGAGTTTATGGAGCGGGAGATCGCGCTGTGGATCAAGGGAATAATAGAAAAGGGCTTTCAAAAGATTGCGAGGCAGGCACAGCTGGAGGGGATGAAGATAGAGCGGGCGCTGCACGAGAGGCTCACCGGCCTCGGCATAACGGAGGCCCAGATATACAGGGCGCTGCACAAACTGGATGTGCCGGAGGATGCGCTGAAATGGGGCGATGAGGACATGGAAAGGGTGGCCTTCGCCATAAGAGAGAGGAGCAAGCCCATAATAATAGCGGCCAACAAGGCGGATGCCGCATCCGATGAAACGATTGAGAGATTGATGACAATGAAGGACAGAACCGTCATACCGACCTGTGCCGAGTGCGAGCTGGCCCTGAGGAGAGCGGACAAGGCGGGACTTGTAAGGTACAGCATCGGCTCTTCATCATTCGAGATTCTGCAGCCGGAAAAACTGAGCGACGGCCAGAAAAAAGCCCTTCATAGAATTCAGGAGTTCATGGACAGGTTCGGGGACACCGGGGTTCAGAGGGCCATAGAAACCGCCATATTCGGCATACTGGACCTCATGGCGGTCTATCCCGTGGAGGACGAGAACCACCTCACGGACAAGGAAGGCAGGGTTCTGCCTGATGCCTACCTCGTGCCGAAGGGAACGAATGCGAGGGACCTGGCCTATATCGTCCATACGGACCTCGGGGACAATTTCATACGGGCCATTGATGCCAGAACGAAGAGGGTGATAGGCCACGACCACGAGCTGAAGGACGGGGATGTTATAACGATAGTGGCGAGGGCGTGAGATAAACTAACCAACTGATAGACAGACCTCAATATGTATAATGGATAGCACAATGGTGATTAAAATAGCAGTTAACGAACTCAAGCGTTTCTTTTATGGGGAAAAATATACCTCCCGTGTGAAAAGTCCCATCACTTAATAAAATCCGCCCATTTTCTAAATGGTCATTTAGGTCCGGATCTCGATCTTTGTGGTTTAATAGATATGGGTGGGATAGTTCTCCCCAATTAGCAACTAATCTCGCATCTGGATGAAGATTCACACGATTGTTTGGAATCCCGATTCCATTATATTCTAGCACGCCCCTTTCAATATTCAGTTGAGGGTTTGGAACATGGCCCACCAACAATACCCTTCTTATTTGACGATGTACGCCATTCAAACCTAGTCGTATATTTTCTAATACTAAATGTAAGAGGTCGTCATGTTTTGTAGCAATATCAAAGCCCTCGTGTTGGCGGCGAGCCTGCACTATCGAAGCAATAGTGTCTTCGATCATATTAAATAAATATTCAACATTTTCGGCCTCACTCTCTAATATAGAGATGTCATCCCTCTGAACCCGATTCGGCTGGAAGATTCTTCTAACAGTCACAAGATAGTAGACAAGTCTGTCTTTCAGTTTTTGCAGGAGCTTATTTCTGGCTTTGAATGATTCTGGATCAAACGGAGGGATGGCTTCCATAGCCTCTCTTAACATCTGACTTAGTAAGGGCATATGTTTCGCCTCACGATGATTCACTAGATTCTATCTTTGAAATCAGATCGTTTTTATCTATAGTATACAACGGATTGAAGAAATCGTCGCCACTTAATTTATTTTCTTCTCCTTTCAGGTCGGCCAAAACCGTAAAGTAAATCTTTCGTTTTTCATCGAGAGTGCATTTCTTCTTGATAGCATCCTTCGCCTCCATTAAGCCTTGTCCAGAAATTACGAGGTCATAGAACAGCATTATGTTCTTATCATCGGAAGAGAGTGTCTCCGACATTGAGTTCATTTTTCTTGGGTTATAGATGTAGATGTCTTCATCCAACTCTCTTGATATCTTATAGCCAAGAGACAATGTCCCAAGTGGGCCTTTTCGCTTTTCTATTATGACTGGCAGAGATTCCTTATGCTCGGATAGTACCCGTTCTAATTTCTCCATGATCCGAGAATTATAAGTCTTATTTACTAGTAATTTATCAAGGTTTACCATAAAGGGAAACCTAGTATACGAAAGAAGAACGCCACCACGATCGTCACCGACATCAATGGCCAAGTCATCATATTCGATTTGTCTACCATAGTCTGTAATAAAACTCTTTCTTAGAGTTTCAACAAAACTTTCCAATGTTTCTGAAAGCGGACCCCCCATCAGATTATGGGGGCGATTGCCATTCTTTACCTTAATATCCATCTTGTCTATCTCTTCCCACCGAGCTACCATGATATTATATAATCTTTTGTAATCTTCTTTGTTTTCAGATACATTTATGTAGAGAAAATCATATAGCAAATAGTAGAAGAGAGCGTCGCCATATACATTATAGCCAAACAATCTCGCTTTTTGCATTTTGTAAAGCAATTTCGTGATGTCATACCTTAGGGCGCCCTTTGTTTCTGCTTTTTCTGTAATCTCTCCCTCATCCCAATCTACAAAGTATGTGCCCACAACCTTTGACGGGCTAAGTTCTTGATAGAGTAATGTTTCGAAATCATATTCATGACCCATTGGGAATTTATCTATAACGAATGCGGTCCTCTTCTCTGGAAAGATATTCCCTACCTTAGAATATCGATAGAGCAAGTGCCTAGGCCTTATAATTACAAAATTCCTCTTTTTTCTATCGGCCCTGACAATCTCGGACAAGAAAATCAACGAACTGAGACCTCCCTTTCGAGGTTCGATAAATATTACCTGCTCAATATCGTCACTGTCATCAATGTGTTGTTTTAGATCATTAAATAGTAAGGCCATCTTGTTTTTTTCTCCAAATCCCGCAGGAGAAAACTCTGATTCATACAAGACCTTCCGATAGTCTTCAAGGGACCTTTCAAGATTATTATCTTCATCTAATTTATTCCAGTCAGATAGGCCATTTGCAGTATTTTTTATTAATTCATCCACCCGTCTTTCATTAATATAATTCTCTTCTGTTGCATTGTAAATCAAATATTCTAGTAACAAACTGTTAAAAAGTTTTTTAATACTGTTTTGATCCAGTTTTCTGGTTTCTAAAGTTTCTGTAAATTCTTTCTGTATGTCTTCTATCATTTCCACATAGTGTTTGAGTTCGTGCGGTCTTTCTTCCCATGCCGCTAATCTGAAGTTTATTTCAGTTACGGATGGCATCAACCAACCTCCTGTGTTTGAAAGGATTAGTATCCAGAATTATTCGCTCTTTCTGATCGCCTATTCGGGGAAGCACGAATACCGAGAAGCCAAATAACATCAATAAAATTACCAGTTGTTTTCTAAATTCTTGCTTCATATTTTCTTCCTCCGTTGCATTACTTATTTCAATTACTTTCTTTGTGTCGTCTCATATTACGGCGGTACAACTAGCACCGCGGGTTTGGAATGGAATAGGATTACTCTTATATATACTTTTTCCCATTTGCTCCCGACGCTCAGAGTGTGGAGTACGCTTAAATACGATGGAATGGTTATTAGATTCATGGAAGCAGTGGAATATATAGTGGGCAAAGGTGGAGAAAGAAAGGCCGTGATACTCCCGATAGAGGAGTACGAGGAACTCATTGAGGACCTGCGCGTCATAGCGGAGAGAAGGGAAGAAGGAACCGTTTTGCTGGAAGAGTTCAAATCGAATATTTGGTATTATCCCAATTTATACCGCAAAATGATACATCAAAAAATCGTGCCATGTCCATAAACAATCTGTCAATCCCTCCATCATCGCAGGTGAAGTGTTTCTCTTGTACTCATTTATGAAATCCCAGTAGAATTGGAAG
>JAJSAE010000097.1 GCA_024281315.1 archaeon
CTGAATACTTCAGCCAGAATGTTTCAACCTTGCCATTTGTTCATTGCCGATAGGTAATGTAAAGAGCGGTCGTTGCCGCTCTGGGTTGGGGATTGTTCCTTTTCGAAGGAATGAAGTCTATTCCCTGCTCTTCAAGGAATTTTTCAAACGCTGAGATTCCTTTCTTGTTTGAATAAAATTGACTTCCTCTATCTGTGTTTACTGCCTTAATGTCAACATAAAATTTCGCTGCGTTTTCTATGGCCTGTTTCATTGTGATTATGCTGTTCTCTGCGGTTGCATGTTCAAACTCTCCATAAGAGAGAAGTCTGGCTCCTAATCTGCTTTCTTTCCAGACTTCATCAATTATCTTCTCCTGTTATTCCGTGAGAGATGTTTTCGGCCTTCTTTCCTTCTTCAACACGGGAATCTCTCCAGTTTCTCTATATCTTTTTAGTATCTGCTGAACTCTGCTTGTGGTTACGCCATAGATTTGTGCAGCCTCAAGCCTGCCGAAATCCCTGATTTCAACGCTTTATCCTGCAACTGTGTTGGAAAGCGTTTCCCCCTCGCTGTTGCTCGGGTTCAGCGCAGTGCCGCACAATTCATCTTATTTTCTTATCGGTTAATCTGGTCACAGAAGATACAGTCTCATCCCTCTTTAAACTTTGGCGAAATAATTTTCGTACTCTACATCTGAAAAGGCACGGAGAAACCCTTATATCCCCTCTCCCTATCGACCTCAGGCCTAACATGACCGACATAACATACAAACAGATTGGAATCATACATTCGCCGTTCAAGGAGCCGAAGGGAATACCCATCCAGTCATCGGCCGCCAGGGGCATTGGGGGAACTATTGAGGTGTTCCCTGAGTATGCCGAAGGCCTTGAAGACCTCGACGGTTTCTCCCACATCCTTCTCCTGTACCACTTCCACATGGTCAGGGAATCGCTGTTAAAGGTAAGGCCATTCATGGATGAGCAGGAGCACGGCGTATTTTCAACGCGGGCCCCGAGCAGGCCGAACCCCATCGGTATTTCTATCGTCCGGCTTGTCGGTATTGATGGAAACCTGCTGCGTGTCCGGGATGTTGATATAGTGGACGGGACTCCCCTGCTGGACATCAAACCGTATGTCCCGGAATTTGATGTGAGGGCCGTTGAAAGGAAGGGGTGGCTTGAGAAAAATGTGAATAAACTTCCGAGTGCGACGGATGACGGAAGATTCACAAATTGATATGCCCGGGCGGAAGGGCCGGTTTGAAAAGGCACGGAGAAACCCTTATATCCTCACAGCCATTAATCCTCATATAAGGTGAAAGCATGGCCGAGAACATAAACATCTATTTTACCGGAACTGCTGGCTCGGGAAAGACCACCATGGTGGCCGCATTCAAGGACTGGATGAACGAGCACGGCTACGATTCCATTCCCATCAATCTTGATCCGGGAGCAGAGAACCTTCCTTATGTGCCGGAGGTCGATATAAGACACTGGCTCAGGCTGGACGAGGTGATGGAGCAGTTCGCACTGGGGCCCAACGGCGCACAGGTGGCCGCTGCCGACCTTATCGCAATTAACGCAGAGAAGGTCAGAGAGGGCTTCGAGGACATGGAGACCGATTACTTTCTCATGGATACACCGGGTCAGATTGAACTCTTTGCATTCAGAGACGGCGCCCCCCATACGATAGATGTCTTCGGTCGGGACAGAAGTATGATTGTCTTTATCTTCGACCCGACAATGGCCCAGACACCCTCGGGCTTCGTTTCGCTTCTGATGCTCTCCGCAACCGTACAGTTCCGACTTGGCCTACCGCAAATAAATGTTCTGGGGAAAGCCGACACACTCGAACCGGAGGAACTCAACGAGATAATGAACTGGAGCCTTGACTACTACGCCCTTTATAATGCGGTTCTGGAGAGTTCGGGGGGAATGGAAAAGAATCTGGCCGTGGAACTCTTTCAGGCCCTTGATGCAATGGGTGCCCTGAGTTCGTTCTTTCCGGTGTCATCGCTGGAGAAGACTGGGTTCGAGGATATCTACAATGTGGTACAGCAGGTATTCTCAGGCGGAGAGGACCTTGAGCCCCGCTAGGTCATGTGGGCGAAAGCTATAAATACTACCTGATAGCAATGCATATAACAGAAAGAGGTGCGTCTATGAACCGGATTACAAAGTTAAACAAGGGTATGAAAAATACATTGACAGTTGACTCTCTCACCGAGGCCATAATAAACAGCATTGACAGGGACGGTATGCCGGAAGAGGCGGCAAGAGGCACGGCAGAGCACATTCTGAACTTTTTCGGATACAGCGAGAGGATAATAGACAATGTTCTGGAACCCGGAGACAGGGATATCTTCTATCTCCTCGAGGATACGGGAATCCTGACCACCGAGAGAGAGGAGACCAGCCTTTACGACGGCAGGGAGTGGAGGATACACTACTGGAAACTCCAGAGAAACAGGGTAATACAGCTGGCGGAGAGAGGGGACGAAAGGAAAAAGGAGATGGAGGATCCGGCAAACATATACGAGGATATCCCGGACGATGTGTGGGCCTCCAGACCGCTTGACGAGTGAAGACGCAGAGCGTACTTTCACCGACTCCCTCATCATTCTTATATATCGCAGACCCTATTCTGGCTCGTGAGCGACGGAATTAAAACAGGACTTTTTCCCTACGAACCGCGGGAAAGCCAGACAGAACTTATGGAACTCATAAGAAACACTGTTTCCAGCGGCGGCCATGCCGTGATAGAATCGGGAACCGGAAGCGGAAAGACCGTCTGTTCCATAACGGCAATCGTGGAGGCCATAGACGGCGGCAGGAAAAAAATGCTCTATCTCACCAGAACCAACAGCCAGCAGGCCCAGGTCATAAAGGAAACTACAATAATCGGAGGAATAAAGGCTGTGGCCATTCAGGGAAGGGCAAATATGTGCCCTCTGATGGATTCGGTGCCGGAGTTTCGAAACGGCACATCCGAGGAACTGGCTAAACTATGCAGCGACCATAAAAAAGAGGATAAATGCCCCTACTTCTCGAAGACCACGGAGACAGGTGAGGAGAGGATAATGGAGATGTTTTCGGGCGAGCCGTTCACTGCGGAGGAATTGAGGGGAAAGGCCGTTGCCGGGGGCATCTGCCCCTACGAGGCCGCAAAGATTCTTATGAAAGATGCCGACCTTGTCACTGCGCCATATATCTTCTTTTTCAATCCGAATATTCGGAGGGCTCTTCTGGACTGGATGGGCACCCCCCTTCAAGACATCGTGCTCGTGGTGGACGAGGCACACAACCTGCCTGACTACTGCAGAGATATAGAAAGCGCGGAACTGAGCATAAACTCGCTAGGAATGGCAAAAAAAGAGACAGAGGAGTTCGGAGACCCGGAAGTAATGGACGGCTTCAGCCTCTCTGACCTGATAGATATGCTCATAAGAATCATAAGGGAACTGGATGAAGAATATGTGAGAGAGGACGACTCTTTCATACCCCCCGGGGCGGTGATGGAGTTTCTGATGACCGAAACGCACAGAACAACTGCGGTATTGAAGAGGGCGTTCGAAAAGATGCTGGAGTTCGGGGAGGCCATACGGGAGAAAAAGAGGGGGGAAAAGAAGCTGCCGCGCTCGTACATTCACTCCCTCGGCGGCTTCATGTTCTTCTGGTCGGATATAGACGCTGCCGAGTATGTGAAACTGATTGTTAGAGGAGAAGAAAAGGGTGAAGAGAGAAACAGCAGGCTTGAAGCAGCCTGCCTTGACCCGAGGCTGGCATCCTCGATTATAAACGAGTGCAGTGCATCAATACACATGTCCGGAACCCTTGCACCGCTTGAAGAATACAGGGCCTCCGTCGGCCTGCCCGAAGATGCGGTTCTGGCGAGATTCCCTTCTCCTTTTCCGAAAGAGAACCTTAAAATTCTGGCCGTGGAGGATGTCACCACAAAATACGATGATTGGGGCCGCGACAGACAAATGCCGAGCCGAATTGCCGGACATATACGAAACATTGCGCTGGCGGGTCGGAGGAATACGGGCGCCTTCTTTCCGTCGTACAGTACTATGGCTGCAATCCTGAAAAATATACCAAAAACTAAGGATGGGGAAATGAGAATAATAACCGACGAAAAGGGCATGGGACAGAAGGAACTTCAGAGGAGAATAGACGACTTCCGCAGAGGCGGTGTCGGCGCGAGAATTTTCACCACCGTTATGGGAGGAAGAGTGAGCGAGGGGATAGACTTTCCGGCCAGAGAGATGGAAATAGCCATTATCATCGGCATTCCATATCCAAAACCCACGGCCAAGCAGCAGGCCCTGCTGAGGTACTATGATATAAGGTTCGGAAAGGGGTGGGAATACACGGTGAAGGCTCCGGCCATAAGAAAGGTTCAGCAGGCCATCGGGCGCCTGATACGCAGGGAAACAGACAGGGGAGTGGCGATTATTCTGGACAAGAGGGCGGGCGCACTGAAGGAAGGAGTTGAGTTCGAATGGAGCGAGAGGCCGGAGTATGAGGTAAGGGAGTTCTTCGAAGAGACAGATGGGTGAAAAAATGAGTGGAAAAGGGTTTCTACCTTATTTGTTCTTTCTCTCTATCATCGCCATGAGAATCACACCGGCCAGTATGACTCTGCGATCTATGTAGTTCGGCACATCAAGACACTTCATCTCCCATATGTCGCCGATTATCTTGAACTTCTGATCTATCTCAACTACTGGCACATTTCCGTTATACATGACCATTTTCTCCGGTATGAGGCCTCCGCCGGGCAGATATTTCCTGGCCACCCCCCTTCCTTTATTTTCCTTAATCTCTCCGATGAGATTGTTGCCAGCATCGTAAATGCCCCACTCATCCGCAAGAAAGGTAGATTTGAGGAATTTTCTCTTGACATATCCCAGAATCTGGCCGGTCGGTGCATCAATAACAGTAAATGTTCCCCATACATCAACTATCTGGGCCTGTTTTATTATCAGGAGTTCCTGTGTCTTCTTCACATCCGTATAAACCCGTATGTCCTCCTTCCATCTGAAAAGCTTTTGTGCGGTAAAGCCCAGAACCTTCCCCTGTGCGTCCTCAATCCAGTACTTGCTCCCAATTGTAACCACTTTTTTTCTCACCCGATAGTAGTTTTGATGCCATATCTCGCTCATGTTTATACCTCCTCTATTTGTTCCAAGAGAGTTATCGCAGCATGATATATATGATTTTCGTAGAAGTGCATGATATCAAATGTTATTTATTGCTTCGAGCAAATGCCCTTGCTATCATATGTGCCAGCCGCAGTGGTTCCGGGGTATGTCCTCTCAAAATACTTGCCCTTACGACCTCCTTTGCCCCCTTCAAATCCGTACCGGAAAAGGAAATATAAAGATGTCCGTCTCCTGTGGTGATTTCGTGCATCTCCCTGCGTGCCAGCATCCCGTATCTCTCTTCCCATTCCGTAAAATGGGACTGAATTGCTGATTTTATTGCTTCAATGTTAGGTCGGTCTGCCGTAACGGTAATAACAGGTATCTTCGTAAGTTCGTTAAGGCGCCCTATGTCCACGATGTTAAAACCCGCAAGAGCCGCCCCATCTATAAAAATAGCATGAAGCAGAGGTTTCCAGCCGTTCAGGTCTATAATCTCTGCTATCTTTTCCGTGGAATCGGTCCCGTCAACAGTAACCTTGCCAAAGGCTGCACTTTCGATATACGACGGGAGGCGAAGCATAACACCGGCAAATACACAACCCTTCTGTTGAAAGGTGAAGGGGCCGTCATCTATTCCGAGAACTCTGGTGTGAGGTTTCATTGTTATTATACTCCCTTCTGTCCCATACATGTAGCGTGGTCCTAGACAGCATTTCTGAAAGGATGAAGTGACATATAAATGTATCGTACATGGTAGCAAAAAACAGAAACACAGATGTGCACCGGGCTTTAAAGAGGAAAATGGAGGCAGAAAGATGTTTTAAAAAAGAGGACACCACTGTAATTCATAAGTTAGCCGTATCATAAAATGGTGCAAAGAACAGGGGGGACTCAAAAATCATATATATAACATAGTCTATCCCTGCCTGTTAAATCCTGACACGGAGGAGAGACTATGGAAGAAAACCAGAACGCGGTAAAAGATGAAAGGATAAAGACCTATGTGTACGGCCTGGATGATCTTATGGAAGGTGGAGTTCCCAAGGACTATATCGTCCTTGTCTGCGGACATGCGGGCACCATGAAATCGTCTCTGACATACAGTATAATTTACAACGCTTATAAGGAGAAGAGAACGAAATCCATATACCTGACGCTTGAACAGAGCAAAGAGAGCATAAGAGAGCATATGGAGAAACTGGGAATGCCGTCCAGAGGGATGGACAACCCGGTTGTTATAGACCTTGCAAGGGTGAGAAAAGAAATTGCTTCCAAGGACGACAAACCGAAGAAGGTGGATTGGCTCAACTCCATAATAGGCGTATTGAAGAACTACAAAGAAAGATTTGGCTGTGAGGTCATAGTTCTGGATTCTCTGGCCGCTCTTTATGCCCTTACATCGTTTAAGAACCCGAGAGCGGAATTGTTCGAGTTCTTCGAGAGGCTTAGAGACCTCGGCGTAACCTCATTTCTTATCTCGGAGGTGCCTACGGACAGGAATGTCTACGGCCTATATGGAATCGAGGATTTCCTTTCCGACGGTATCCTGGAGCTGAAGGTCCAGCAAACAGACAGGGGCTCCAACCTCTATCTCGGCGTGGTCAAAATGAGAAAGACCCACCACTCCAGAAAGCTTATGCCGCTCATATTCGAGAGCGGAAGATTCGAGGTCATAACGGAGTGAGGTGAGATATATGCCTGCAAAGAAAGATGGAGGAACGAAGATTGAGGACCTTCCCGGCATAGGGGAGAGGAGGGCAAAACTCCTGAGAGAAAGGGGTTACCCGACAATAGAATCCCTTGAAGGTGTTAAGGTTGAGGATTTGATAAAGATAAAGGGCATAGGAAAGAAGATTGCGGAGTGGATAGTTTCTGCGGTGGATGAATACAAAGGAGACGATGTTGTCGATAGTCAGGTTCTCCGGAAAGAGGAAGCAAAAGTCAGCAAGAACGAGAAGTACAGCCGACAACTTCTCGAATGGTCTACGGAGGGATACGATGTCTCCCCCCTTGAAAAACTTATAAAAGAGGGCGGTAAGGATCTTGATAGGATGTTCACCGCATACGAGAAAAGCATCGAACGGATAGAATACATCAAAAAAGACCTGTCAACCCTTAATGTAAGCGGGCTGGACGAATATGTGGATAGAATAATGAAGATGATAGAGCGCCCCTCCAAAATAAAGCAGATAGAGAGAGAATATGCTCTTATAAAAAAGGCGGCTGAAATTCGGGATGTTGACTACGAACTGAAAAAACTGGCGGTTCCGGGACTGAAAGAAAGGGTGGAAGAAGTAAGAACAAAACTCAGAGACCCGTCGAAGCTGGAAGAGGTGAAAATTGATCTGAAAGACCTGCAGAGAGACTATAAAGAGGACTATTTTCTCGAGCAACTCTCCCATGAAATGGCTCCTGCACCCCCCATGGAGAAAAAGACCATTAAGGAGTTACAGAAGAAAGATACCGCAGGAAAGATGATTGTTGACGACCTGTTTCTTCTGCATAAAAAAGACCTCAAACTCATCTCGCATCACACCACCCGGAACCTCAGCAAAGAAGAGAGAAAAATGCTGCTGGCACAGCTACAGACCATACGGAGTTTCATTAAGATGGGGAAGAGTTACAAGTCCGGCATGCTCAACATAATAAAATACAACGGTAAGTTCATATTTGTATTGGAAGGAAAGTATGTGGTAATGGCCCTATCTGCCCACGGCAGAATAGAAAAATGGGCCGGTAAACTCATGGAGAAAGTTATCGGACTCGTAGAAAAGGAGGATCAGGCGGCATTGAAGAACTGGGACGGTGATGTCGCTAAAGTAACCAGTGAAAAGAAGAATATGAAGGCACTTCTCTACGTGAGTTCGAAATTGAGTAACCCCTCGAAAAGATGAGGGAGGCCGCCTCCTTTTTCATATTTCTATGGCCGTGACTCGCAGCGGTTTCAGGCTGACCAGAAAAATCAGAGCGGCTGCTGAAACGAATAGAATCAAAAGAGGAAGAGGTGCGGCACTATCCCGGCAACCCTCGCTCTCCGAGACGGAAGCAGGGTTGCTTGTTGTATTAAAAGAAGCGGGGACAAAGGAAGATGGGGAGGTTTCGTTGCCCGATATCACGCCGACCTGCTGGGTGGTTCTCTGAATTACGGGGCTGTCCGAGGCAATGGCCAGTCCCGAAAGCAGGATAACGCAGGCTAGGGCAACAATCAGGAGGTATTTGTTCTGCCGGGTGTGCCTGCACTCTTCCATGATATAACATTCCTGCCCGAGATATATGAAAGGTACGACAGAAAAATCCGCTTTGATTGTCATTAATGATTATCATCGCTGTTTTGTACGCAAAATAATTACATTCTGTTTTTCTGGTATCTGGCCAGAATAAAATCATAGACCACTCTGTGGCGGGTTACGGAAGCCGCACGAATATCCTCTATCCTTTCCCCCTTGAGAATTGTGGCTCCCTCAACCCAGCCCATTACTGCGTACTCAAGATACAGATGTTTCTTCGGAAGGCCGTCAAGGATAACGCGGAGCCTTTTGCCATGGATTTCGGCCGATGCTGAACCGAAGGTGAAATAGAGCCCCCATATCAGGGGTAAGACCCGTAAGAAAAAGTTATGCAGGTCCTTTTTCCTCATAAATTCTCTGTAAGGGCCATCCGTTAAAACCCACTTTGCTGCCGATTTGCCCCATTTCCAGTACATTCTGACATCATTATGATAATAACGCGTTATGAGTCCGTCATTGAACATTAAAAAACTATCCAGAGGGATCATGGTCGGGGCAATAATGTTCCGTTTCCAGAAGGGGTCTCGTTCGGCCAGCCACCGCAGATAGTTTCCGAATTCCTCTTTGCCAATCTCTGATTCGACCATGCGTCTTCTGGATTCGAACGCAATACCGCGAACAAAGTTTCCATTCTTTACTGTCAGCATAAAAAAGTATTGCAAAGTCCTGTCTTAAAACATCTTTTCTCATTATCAATTTTGATACTTTTCCGCCGGAACGGTCCCTTCCGCCATGGCCTCCAGCATCTCGGAGAGTGGGAGATTCCCCTCGTTCTCGAATATGTCCTCAAGTCTTGCCCTTGTAACCGGATGTTCCGGAACCATGCCGCAACATGTGCCGGGCAGGATTGAAATATCATAGGTGCCAATCTCCCTCGCCAGCCCAACAATATCATCCTTGTCCATTCCTATTAAGGGCCTGACTATAGGTATATCCACAGCCTCTTCCTCCGCACGAAGATTCTTAAGAGTCTGAGAGGCCACTTGGCCCAATGAACCGCCTGTGAGCGCAAAATCAGCACCTTCGCGTCGAGCCAGAATTTCCGCAGCCATGAGCATGGTTCTCTTGCAGAGCACGCAATGGTATTTGATGGCGCATCTGGAGACGAACAGCATGTGATTCGGATAGTGAGGAGTGATAAATAAAGGAATCTTTTTTCCAGTGACCTCTTCAAGACGCCGCACCAGCAGTTTAACTTTATTAAGGGCGTTTCTAGCCTGTGGGCCGTTGTCCATATGCAGTGCAACAACATCCACTCCCTTTCTCAGCATGAGGTAAACAGCAACGGGCGAATCGATGCCATCGGAGAGGAGAGCCACGGCCCTGTATCTTTTTCTCCAGCCATCACGGCACCTCCAGAAAGTCGAAGCGATGGAGTGAACAGGCAGGGCAGTCATCTTTTTTAGGCACGCTTACTGCCTCCATAGAGGGCGGCCATGTTTCCAGAAGAATGAGGTTAGAGCCGGATGTTTTGGCACCCTTCGACCCCACAAGATACCGTATGGCTTCAGAAGCGGCGAGCCTGCCGATTACCTGTGGGATAATGCCATAAACGCCGGTTTCCTCACACACAGGGTAGGTTCCGGGTTTGGGCAGGTCGGAAATAAGACAGCGGAGACATGGTCCTTCGGGGCGAACTAGCATAACATTTCCTCCCGTAGCCAGAACGCCTGCGTAAATCCAGGGAATTCCGTGCTTTATACACATGTCATTCATGATAAAACGGCTCTCGAGGTTATCGGTGCCGTCCACCACCATATCCACATCCAGAAAGGCCCCCATGCTGGAAGCGTCGGCCCTCTGAAGCACGGATTTTATTTCAATATCATTGTTCACGGCGGACAGCTTCTCCCGAAGGACTTCGGCTTTGTGATGGCCTATGTCCCTCTCATCAAAGAGCGCGGTACGATGCAGGTTGTCAATTTCCACAGTATCCGGGTCCATTATAGTGATGTGCCCCACTCCTGCCCTCACAAGAGCATCTGCGGCCGCCGAGCCCAGGGCACCGCCTCCGATTATAAGGATTCTCGCAGCACCGAGTGCTTTCTGACCGCTGAGGCCTATTTTTTCCAGCTTTTCCTGCTTGGCATATCTGAAAGACATCTACTCCTCATCCTCTTCTTTCTTTCCACCGCTGTTTCTCTTCACAAGCCCGCGGAAAAGAAACAGGGCAATAAGCAGAAGCACACCTATGCTCGCTATGCTCACCATCATCGGAGGGAAACCGTCATCGACACTCGAAGCCTTCTCCTGCGTATAGAATTTGAAACTATATGAAGAAGCCATGGGTGTCCCGTCGACCGCTCTTGCGGAAGAGGACAGCGTCACGGTGTAGTTGGTGCCCGGTGCAATTGCAGAAGATAAGGGTATCGTTACCTCCGTTCCGTTGGCGGACCATATGAATTTTTCCGTGTTTATGGAGGGGGAGATGCTCAGCGCCTCTTCCACCGATGTTTTGTTCATCTCCGTGTTGAAACCTATCTTTATTGACTCCAGCGTTTGGTCTATAATCGCCCCTTCTTTGGGAGATGTATAAATGACCTCGGGTATGGTTCCCATAGCACCGATAAATATCTCCTGCTCGTCATTCACGGGGTATCTGCTGCTCAATCCCTCGTTGTCAAGGACCAATATGTGAAATTCAAGTATTCCGCCAGTATCCTGAGCGGGGATGGTGGCATCCCATGTGCCGCTTAACGCATCGCCGCCGGATAGAGTCATGCTGATATTCACAAAATCGGTTGCGCCAATCGGTTTGTAAACTATTTCGGTCTTTACAACACCCGTATCGTCACTGATCGGAACGCTTATGTGAAAACTCTGGCCAACATTTCCCATGGTGGGGAGTGTGGTGGCACCTATGTTTATCTTAGGAGGAGTCGAAGCCCCGGACAGGGCGGAAGGCAGGACAAATAATAGTGCAATCAAGACAAAAAGGAGGCGCGGCCAGCCCGTCGCATTCGGAGAACCTTTCCTCATATCATCACCTCAGTTCGGCCGGCTGAAGTCCTCGACATCAATATCACCAAACGGAAGCGGCCCGCCCATATCAATATCCTCTTCCATGATGATGGACATCAAAGCACCGAGAAGGCGTTTCATATCGCTGACCTCCTGCCTGAGCTGTTTAACCTCTTTTTCCAGTTTTTGCGTCTCCTTATTCATCCGGCTCACCCCTATTTCTCCGGGACCGTAAGAACATACTGAGCGTATCTCGTGGAAACCGGCCTGCTGTCGGTTAGCTCGCAGTCCTCACAGTAGAGAACTTTGCCCTTCTTTATCATGGGTTTTCTGCACTTTCTGCAGAGTGCAAGCACGACTCCGAGGTCCGCACGGGCAGTTGACAACTGAAGAGAAGGCGTTCCCGAAACAACCACGGCCCGGATGGTATCGCCAAGCCTGAAAACCCTCTCCACATCGGATACATACCTGGTGGACATCTTTGATATATGCAGTGTTCCGTTGGTACTACCGGCTATCTCTCTCGCTCTTCCTTCTATTTCAAGGGCCTCAACCACGGCCATCATTGACCGTATGCTCGTTATGGTGCCGTAGATTATATCACCTTTATGAAGGGCCCCGGTCTGCTTTACCGGCTCCACGCGCGCAATTTTTTCCATCGTATCCAGTGTTAAAAAGCCCGCATACTCGGAGTACACCACTCCGTCTTCCTCATAAGCACCGTCACCGGGCAGATACTCCTCAAGAGGTGCAATCTCCTCTCCCGGCATTACAAATCTCTTTTCTTCCGTTTCGCTCATAATCATCATCTCTTATGTTTATCCTCTTTCCATTCGGAACATGGTAACATCAATCTCTGTCTTTTCCTTCCTATGAAACTTGAACATGAATGGTATGGGGAATTTATAGTTTTTCATTGCCGTCACCTCGGCACCCATCTCTTCGGCCTTCTTTGTCACGAACTCCTCGGTGGCCGCATTATGCAGGGAATAGACCGTTTGCGCACTGTTTATGGCCGCTTCCAGAAACGGCCGGTCCGCACCTCTTGTTTGGGAGCCAAAAGGAGGGTTCATCAGGACCGTGTCTGCCTGCATGCCGAATTCTCTCACATCCATTACCAGAAACTGCAGCCGGTTCTCCTTCATATACGATGAGAGAACCGGAAACCTTCCGACATTTTCTCTTGCCTTTTTAAGGGAACTTTCATCTGCGTCCACCCCAATCACGGAATCAGCCCCTAGCAGGGAAGCACCTATGGAGAAAATCCCCCCGCCACAGCCGAGGTCGGCAATCTTTTTCCCCTCTATGTCTCCCATGGAATAGGCGAAATAGAGGATATCCGCTGCAATGTTCGAGGGAGTGGGGTACTGCTCAAGAGGGGCGCTGGGATTCTCGGGTGCTTCCACCGATGAGAGCATTATCTCAAGAGTTCTTTTTTTCATTAATCCGCCTCTCTATAAGGTCCTGTTCAATCTCATCCACAAGGCCGGAAACATCCAGACCGCACTTCATGGCCACTATCAGCAGTGCCACTTTTATGTCCACATTGAGGCGCCCTTTCATTCTGTTCGCATCGGCTATTACTTCCTTCTTCTCCATGCCGGTGCGACTCACAATCATATCCACTGTGGATTGGAAGAGGTCGCGCTTCTTCGCCCATCCCTTAATCTGCTCCTCATCCGGGATAAACGCAAGTTTCGGCATATCAATATCCATGACCTCCTCCGAGAGAGATAGGCCCTCCGAAGACTGCCGGATAAGCCCCCGACCTATGCAGTTCTCGAGAAAATGCCTGGCCTGATCCGGGGAAAGCCACTTCTGGTCCGCACTGAGCGAGAGCACAATTTCTTCTCTGCTCATCACATCCTTGCCGCTCCTCTGATAGATGAACTTTATGGCCATTGCCGCTGTTTCTCGTTGCTCGGTCATCGTAATGCTCGCTCCGTTGCTATTTGTAGAGGCACTTTTCACTCCTTCCGTCGCTGAGACTGCTTTCACTCCCTCCCTGCGGTCGGTTGCGATACATCGTAGCGAAATACCGCCCCGGACACTCCGTCAGGCAGCTGTTCGATCTCGGTGCGGTGCACATTGGCCGCGTAGAGAGCAGGGTGTTTTATGTGACTCAGTATCTCAAAGAATGGGGTGGTATTTAAACTATTTCCTGCATATCTTCCTCTGTTCATCCAGTAGACCTGAAGCATGGGAGATTCCTTAACCTCATCCAGTATTTCAGGAATGCTCATGCTTCCAATCTCCCTTGAAATGGATGCGACGGAGTCTTTCATTATATCTATGGAAAATATAAGGTTCTCGGTTATCTCCATGCATCTGCGAAATTCATCCAGAGAGAGCAGGGTTTTGGTGCCGATTACCGCCTTCGCCGCGCCGGATGTTATTATGTCCATAAGGTCTTCCATAACGCGGGGGCCTGCGTCCACCCACAGCTCCATGTCACTGGAAAGTTCCAGAATAATGTCTGTCTGCGGATTGTTTCGGTGTATTCCGTTCAGGTCTATCATATAAAGGCGTTTGGATCCTTTGCGCAAATCTTCGACAAGGTCGAATAGGTCTGCATCCACCTTTCGATAGCCGTCTTTTCCAGCAACCACGGGCGCTCCGTCAAAGACGGAAATCGAGGGGATTGCGTCTATTTTTCCATTCATGTGCCTCAAAACTTCAATATATGAAGATATTAAAGCGTTTTGCCCTTTCGCTCTACGCCTGCCGTCTTATGGTGGCATGAGCGGCAGCCAGTCTTGCAATGGGCACCCTGAAAGGGGAGCAACTCACATAGTTCAGGCCGATGCCGTAGCAGAAATCAATGGTCTTCGGCTCCCCGCCGTGCTCGCCGCATATTCCCAGTTTTATGTCAGGCCTCGTCCGCTTCCCCTTCTCAATGGCAATTCTCATCAATTCTCCCACTCCGTGCTGGTCGAGAACCTGAAAGGGGTCCACGTCAAGAATACCCTTCTCCACATACTGCTGCAGGAACTTTCCCTCCGCATCATCCCTGCTGAAACCGAATGTTGTCTGAGTGAGATCGTTGGTACCGAAGGAGAAGAACTCCGCCTCCGATGCTATTTCGTCTGCCGTCAGAGCCGCCCGGGGAATCTCTATCATGGTTCCGAACAGATAATGCATGTTAGAACCGTGCTCTTTCTGTATTTCCGTAATGGCCTTCGTCAATAGTTTCTTCAACTCGCGCAGTTCGTTTACATGGCCCACCAGGGGTATCATTATCTCCGGCACGATATCGAGCCCGTCGTGTTCTCTTACATGAGCGGCCGCCTCGATGATGGCGCGCACCTGCATCTCGTATATCTCCGGGTAAATCAGACCTAGCCTGCATCCCCTGAAGCCGAGCATGGGATTCGCCTCCGAGATGGATTCCACCACCTTCAATATCTTCTCCTTGTCGGAAACATCTTCTCCTTTTGCCTTACCGACGGCAACATCCACCATTAACTGCTCCTTGTCCGGAAGAAACTCGTGAAGCGGAGGGTCCAGAAGGCGTATGGTCACCGGCCTCCCCTCCATGGCCCTGAAGATACCTATAAAATCCTCTTTCTGCATGGGAAGTATCTTATCCAGCGCAACCGCTCTCGCTTCCGGGGTGGTGGCGGTTATCATCTCCTGAACAACCGGAAGCCTCTCCTGCGCCATGAACATGTGCTCTGTCCTGCATAATCCTATGCCCTGCGCACCAAACTCCACCGCCCTCCTTGCATCCTCGGGTGTGTCAGCATTGGCCCTTACGCCCAGATTGCTCGCCTCGTCGCACCACTCCAGAATCTCGGAGAACTCATCGGACATCTCCGGTTCCACCATTGGCAGCTCGCCCGCTATCACCTCGCCGGTGCCGCCGTCTATGGTAATAATATCACCTTCCTTAACGACAACACCGTTAACGACAAAGTGGTCTCCTTCTATCTTTATGTCCTCACAGCCGGATACGCACGGTTTTCCCATCCCTCTGGCAACCACCGCAGCGTGAGATGTCATTCCTCCTCTGACAGTGAGAACGCCTTTCGCCTTTGCAAGACCGTGAATATCATCCGGCGTGGTCTCGGGGCGGACAAGTATCACATCCTCCTCGTCGCCTATCTCTGCGGCAATATCCGTGTCAAACACAACCTTACCGCATGCAGCACCGGGAGATGCGTTCAGACCCTTTGTGAGCGGAGTGTATTCGGCCTTGGGGTCTATTCTTTTGTGAAGGAGTGCTTCAAGCATATCTGGCTCAACCCTCATTATGGCCTCGTCCCTCGTAATTATGTCCTCCTTGGCCATATCCACGGCTATCTTCAGGGCAGCCTGAGGGGTTCTTTTCCCGTTTCTGGTCTGGAGAAGGAAGAGGGTTCCGTGCTCTATTGTAAACTCAAGGTCCTGCATATCTCTGTATCGTCTCTCAAGAACATTAAAAACATACTGTAATTGCGTGAATATCTCCGGCATGACCTCCTTCATTTTGATAAGCGGAAGAGGTGTCCTTATACCGGCAACCACATCCTCTCCCTGCGCGTTGATAAGGAATTCCCCGTATACTTCCTTCGCCCCCGTTGATGGATTCCTTGTAAAGGCTACGCCTGTGCCCGAATCGTCCCCTGTGTTCCCGAAGACCATGGACTGAACATTCACAGCGGTGCCTATGGCATCCTCGATGCCGTTTATCTCACGATACACCTTGGCGCGCGGGTTGTTCCACGACTCGAAAACCGCAGTAATGGCCATTTCCAGCTGCTCCTGCGGGTCCTGAACGAGCTTCCCCTTTGTCTCCAGAATGGCTTTAAAGCGGCTTATAACCTCTTCGAGTGCCTCCGTATCCAGTTCAGTGTCGAAGCTGACGCCTTTTGCCTTCTTCACCTCTTCCAGAGCGATTTCGAAGACCGAATGCTCTATTCCCTCCACAACATCGCCGAACATCTGAAGGAACCTTCTGTACGAATCCATGGCGAACCTCCTGTTGCCAGTTACGGCAGCCAGACCTTCAACGGTTTCGTCGTTGAGGCCGAGATTGAGGATGGTATCCATCATTCCGGGCATGGA
>JAJSAE010000098.1 GCA_024281315.1 archaeon
CAAGGCCTTCATTATACTCAGACCAATTTCTTATATACTTCTTCTCTATATCCATCTCGGCCATGGTGCATCCCTTCCATGGTTGGATAAGGAAGAATATGCACCATGGCTTTATAAAAGTATTTATGCAACAGAGCATATGTGGGTGTTGTGTTGTGGAGTACGAAAATTATTTCACACGCCTCGTTTCGGTTTATGCAGCATTTCTCAGTCCCTCGCTACGCTCGGTCGTAATCCAACGCACCGATTCAATCGGCCCATGCGCTTCTCATTCGCTCATGGTCTAACGGATTTTTCCTCTGGTTTAGTTTCCTCATGGGGATGCCAGAAAGCACCGTTAAATAATTTCGGGATATAACTGTACGACAGTTTGAACGAAAAGTTTATAAATATGTATGACATAGTGTATGACAATGACCACGAAAAGTGTGAACCTGCGGCTGCCGGAAGAACTGTATGAGGAACTGGAGGCACTGCAGGAGATAAAGGGGGCCACGCTCTCCGAGATAGTGAGGCAGGCCGTTGCGGAATATATAGAGAGGGAAGCGCCGTCTTGGAACACGGAAACAGTGGAAATAAGGCTGCCCCGCGCCCTTGTAGCCGAGATTGAGATGTTCATACGCAATCAGGTGGTAGCCGACATCGATCAGGCCGGCCTGCTCGCATTCAGGGAATGGTGCCGCTCGGAAGAGGAGCACTACGCAGAGAGATTGCCAGCGGCCGAGGAGAGCCTGAACAGATATTCGGAGAGAAACGCAGCGGAGATGAAGATGAAACAAAAGGCCAGGGATATGCGCAGATTGTGAAAGAGACCCTGTCACTGGCCATGATGAGAAATAGCGAAGGGAAGAAGGGATGCACACGGGGTATGGGTCTGCCCCACCTTATTATTTTCGGTTATCGCAATGGGTCATATTATCATCTTCTCCCTCCAGAACCTTTCCGAGTTTCCTATGACCTCGACCTCTTCCTCGGGAACCCATGCACCATATTCGCCTTTCTGGTTGTGGATTTGGATCATTGGCCCCATCCCCAAGACCTCCGACCGTTTCAGCGGCTTCTTCTATAGTCTCCCTTTTCGTCGTCTCTTTTGATTCACTAAAGGACTCCTCAAAAGGAAAGGGAGACCCGTAACGGAAATGGGTAATAGAAATAGGATATGCTTTATGAATCATCTAAATCTCCTGTATCTTCTTCCTTTATGAATCTTTCTAAATACCACCACCAGAATCGTTTGGGTTGCCAATGCCATCCTTGCTTTTCAGCATTTGGGAATTTCGCGACAAGATTTCGGTACTCGGGTGTATTAACAAAATTCTTAAATTTAGCGTCAAGATTTTTCACTTCTTCTAAAAGATTAGATGGGATTCTGGTTGGCCCCAACTCTTCAATAAGGGCTTCAATGCCACTTCTTCGATCGCACATTAACCAAATATCCTCTGTAATCATATCATTCTCAATCTTGTAAACAGCTTCTTCATACAGAACACTCAGGTTATTATCATAAAAATACACTAAGTACCTTAATTCGTTCAATAAAATTTCCCAGTACTTACTTCTAAAGGAATTCTTAAGTTTAGTAAACATTTTCTCCGCAATTCTGTATGTACTTAACAGGTTTGGGCAAATGCTCTTAATCCCCTCAAATACATCTTCGTTATAATTATTTTCTAATAGCCATTCCTTAATAATAAGTCTATTCTGTAGAGTGGCAGTAAAAGAAGGATAGTCAGTCTGGCCACGAGTTATCTTTTGTTCCAATCTATTTAGTGCATCTATTAAATAACTTATTTCTTCCTGCAATGCCAAACATTTTCCGCTATTTTTATTCATCATATCTCCTCCACCAGCCTGATTTCCACATTTTTCAGCTCTGGGTCTATTTCTTTCAGTTTTTCTATGAGGATTTTTGTGTTTTCTTTGTTTAGAACCAGTCCATTCGGAGGATATTCAAAATAATGCATCATGCGCCGATCCATATATGTGAGAACTGTGTACATCTCTTTCTTCAACGGCACTATTTTTGAATCTTTAAACGACCATCTTCCTGTCCTAGCTATGCATCTTACCTTAGAATATGGAATTTTACCGATTTTGCCGGAAACTGTTTTCCACACGATTCCTTTGTTTAAAAAAGAGATATATTTGACATGTAAGTAACGCTCTCTCAATTTAAATATCGGAAAAGCCAGCGTACTAATGAACCCTGAAAATAATGCAGCAATCACATATAACCTGATAGAAGCCCCCAAAAAGTACAGCAAAATGAATGCTGGGATAAAATCAGGTAAAATGTAAAGGACTGTTTTAATCATCTCTTCTGGAACTTTGTCCGCAGGATAATTAGCTAGCCATTTTATCTTTTCACCCCCAGAGCAAACATCCTTCTCCTTCAACAAATTAACCAACCTCCTTTCTTAAACATTAAGTCTCACCTCCAATCCACAAGTATCCTCTCCCTCTTAAACATTTTCATGGCCAGCCCGAACACCGCCGCATCTATCAGGAACACGGCCAGCGACAGCAGAAGAAGCATGAAAACGCTGCTCTTTATCATCCCCATGCTCATCATCACGAAGAGGACCACCACGGGCAGGACCACACTGCCGCCTATCTGCTGGGCCGCCCTGACATCGTTCACCTTTGCGGAGACAAAGACATTCAACTCTATGGCCATGATGCAGAATACAGGTGCGGTAATCAGCATCGCCACCATCCACTTCATATCTGGCAGGAGTATTTTTCCCACGAGCGGGGCGGTCAGCGCATCTATCAGAACCGAGAACAGCACGAATGATACAAGGGTGGCCAGCATGGTCGGAATGAATATGGCCATGGCCTTTCCCGCGAAGAGTTCGCTGTCCGACACGGGAGTGGAGAGCACGGGTTCCAGAGTCTTTCCCGTCTTCTCCCCTATGAAACTGTACGACGCGATTATCGTCGGCACTATGGCCGGTATCAGTATGAACATGAAGAGCATGGAATCCACCATCAGCGAGATGTAATCGGTCAGGGTTATCTGCCCCGGCTCCGTTGTATTGTAAAGCCTCGAATCCCGCTTCATCGTATCAGAGAGTGAGGAATTCACAACCGTGCAGTTTATCAAACTGCTCCCTTCCACCGTTGAGTTGAGGATAAAACTGTCCTTTATGAACACGCCGGACAGATGGGATGATTCGATGACCGACCCCATTATAAGCCCGTCCTTCACCGTGCTGTTTACGATAACGGAGTTGTTGGCCGAGCAGTAGTTCAGTTCCGTAGAGTTCACATAGTAGCGGTTCAGATACGGAAACTCCCCCGGAGGAAGCCCTGTTTCGTTCAGGTTGAAGTATGTCTCCGGCCTGTGAAGTGCGATGTAGTTGAAATCCCCGTTATCCTCGAAAAGTGAGACTACAGGCGTTATGCTTATGAACGGCATGAGGACCGAGAGAAGGAGAGGGGTAAGAAGCAGGGTGAATATGATGTATCGGTTCCTGCGGAACTGCAGCAGGTCCTTCTTTGCAATGACCCAGGCCATTTTAAACCGAAAGGCCATCAGCGCACCCCCTGCCGATTATTCTGTGATAGACCTCTTCAAGGCTGTGCTTCTCCTCGTTTATGTAAACCGGCGGGATCCCGCTCTCCGTCAGGATGCGGACGACCTCCTGGTTTACCCTGTCCGGTTCCGGGGCCGCAATTTTCAGAACATCACCATCCGAATGGGCATCCAGAACGCCGGGGATTCGCCGTATCCTCTCAATGGCCACTTCAAGAGCACCTTCCTCCAATCTATCTGCGGGCAGGCGGAATACGACCTTCTCTCCCCACAGGCCCCTGCTGAGCTCTGCCGGGCTGCCCACAGCCAGTATACGGCTGTTGAATATTCCGATTCTGTCGCACAGTTTCTCGGCCTCGTCAAGGTTGTGGGTGTTCAGGAAGATTATGCGCCCCTCATCCCTGAGGCCGCCTATGACCTCACGGACCATGGCCCTCGCTTCGGGGTCAAGGCCGGATGTGGGCTCGTCCAGAAAGATTACAGACGGCTCGTGTATTATCGCCCTTGCGATTGCGAGTTTCTGCCTCATCCCCTTCGATAGCGTGGACACCGCATCGTTCCTCCGGCGGGAGAGGGAGAACTCCTCCAGAAGGCGGTCTATTCTCTGCTCCAGCCCTTCGCGCTCAATGCCGTGCAGTTCCCCGAAAAAACGGAGGTTCTGTGCAGGCGTCAGGTCCTCGTACAGGCCCGGCGTCTCCGGGAGATAGCCTATTTTACTGCGAATAAGAGCACGGTCGCGCCGGATGTCCATGCCGTTCAGCGTTGCGGCCCCCTCCGTGGGCTCGATGAGGCAGGCCAGCATCCTGACCAGTGTGGTCTTTCCCGCACCATTGGGGCCAAGAAGCCCGAAGACCTCCCCGTCACTGACATCCAGATACACGGAATCGACCGCTGTCAGCGGGCCAAAGCGCCGGGTGAGGCCCTCTATGTGAATCATCGGAATGGAATGAGCGAGGGATTATAATAGATTTCCTCCGGGCAAGTTTTTAAGAGGGGGTGCGATTCCCGCCCATGGAATACCACGAGGAACTCCTGCAACTGCTGACGGCCGCAGTGGAGAAATGCCCGAAAGGAGAGATGGCGGTGGCCTTTTCCGGAGGTCTGGACAGCTCTCTGGTTGCACACCTCGCACGGAAAACGGGCGTTGTGAGGCTCTACACCGCTGGCATCGAGGGCTCTGACGACCTGAAGCACGCCGAGGCCGCAGCAGAAGAGATGCACCTCCCATTTAGGCCTATAATAATCTCGGAAAGGGAAATTATCGAGGCCGTACCGGAGGTTGTGAGGGCCATAGGGACCGCTGATCCGGTGCCGGTTTCCTTTGAACTACCGCTCTACTTCGTGGCAGAACACGCAGAGGAGGAAGTAATCCTTGTGGGGCAGGGGGCCGACGAGCTTTTCGGAGGGTATGCCAGATACTCAAAAATGGCGGAAAAAGATGCGGAAAGAAGAATCAGGGCCGATGTGGAATCCCTTATCGCTTCGGGAATAAACAGGGACAGAAATGTGGCCGCATTCTTCGGAAAAGAGCTGTTCTGCCCGTTCCTCGATAAAGATGTGGTGGAATTCTCCCTCAAAATCCCAATCACTGAGAAGATAACGGAAAGAGAGAAGAAGGCCGTTCTCAGAAAAGCGGCAAGGCTGGCCGGCCTGAATCTCCCTGCCGAAAGACCGAAAAAGGCGGCCCAGTACGGCTCCGGCGTGATGAAGGTCATGAAAAAGGCGGCGAAAAGAGAGGGGATGGGGGTGAGGGAGTGGGTGAGGAGTATTAATTAAAAAATCACTAAATGTCCTATGATAGATAATCAGAAGACACATTATTACTAATTACCTTCTGTCCTGCTCTCTACAATGTATTTGTACCGATAATCCTTCATTACATCCCCAAAATACTTTTTCTCCACTCTTATAGAACAACCCTTTTTCTCCATATAGTTTTTGAATGCCTCGGCAATAGAGAGGCCCAAATCACCCGCAGTCCCGAATCCTAGGTCAACACCTCCACGACTCTTTAGTTTAACAAAGGTTAATTGGTTCTTTTTACCCCAAGTGAGTATGAAATCTATGTTATCATACGGTACTTCAGAAACTCTATCCCTATAAACAACGATTAGCAGGGATTCATCGAATCCAACCTTTATAGGCCGTATACTTTTCAGAAAATATAGGGTGAGTAATGGCCCAAACACGAGCCCTATAAAAAAAGGTATAGCCTTTACAGGATTTAAATGAGTGCCAGAAGTGAAATGGACAAAATATAGAAGAGCTATCGCAATAATATCTACAAAAAGAGCTGCATATATTTCTGGCTTAGAAAATATGCTCCTCTCTACTGTTACCCACCTCATAATGAAACCCAACCTCCGTGTCTCATTTCGCCTTCAAATATCACTCAGCCCCTTCTTTATCTTCTCGAATAACTCCATCCTCTTTTCAAGGTCCTCTTTCTCCTTCTTAATGGCCTCTTCCCTCTCTTTGAGTTCCTCTTCCTTGTGGGCCAGCCGCTTATTCAGCTCCTCCTCAATCCGCTTTTCCCGTGCGGCCAGCTCCTCTTCCTTCTTCTTCAGTTCGGCCTCCCTCTTTTCAAATTCATCCCCCATTCTCTCCCTTTCTTCCTCAAGCTCGGCCATCCTGCTGTCCAGATTCTCCCTTTCGTCTATGATATTCCGCAGTTCCTGCTTTATCTTCTTCTCCTTCCGCTCCACATCCTCTTTCTTCTGGTCTATCTCCAGTTCAGTCATGCGGAGGGCTGTTTCCGCCTCTTTCAGTGCGTTCTCTTTGATGGAAAGCCTCTGCTCCTCCTCCTTCCTCTTCGCCTCGAACTCCTTCTCGGCCTGCTTCGACCGGGCCTTTTCATCCGCCAGTTCCTCTTCTGCCGCGGAGAGCTTTTTCTCCCTCTTGCTCAGGGATTTTTCCGCTGCGGCCACCTTCTTCTCACGCTCGGCCAGTGATTTCTTCAGTTCCTCGAGGCTCTTCTCATTTGCCTCCAGTTTAGCCTTCAGCTTCTCCAGCCTCTTTTCCTCTCTGGTGAGTTCCCCTTTCCTTCGGCCCATCTCCTTCCTCTCGGCGGCGTTCCTCTCCTTCGCCTCCTTCATCTCCATCTCAAACCGTTCCTTCTCCTTTGACAGGTCTAGTTCCCGCTTATCAAGAGATGACTGCAAATCCTCTAATTCTTTCTCCCTTGCCGCAATTTTCTCATCTCTCTCGGCCATTTCAGCCTTCTTTTCATTGAGGGATTTCTCAAGAAGTGATGCCTTCTTTTCACGCTCCTTCAGCTCTAGTTTCATGTGCTGGAGTGCATCCTCTCTCGCCGCCACTTTTTCCTCCCTCCCGGAAACCTTTGTCTCCCGAACGGCCAAAAGCTCTTTATCAGAGTCAACGGCCTTCTTCTCCCTTGCCAGTTCCCGCTCCATTGACCTCAGTTTTTTCTTCTCCGCCTGCAGTTGCTCCTGTATCTCCGACAGTTCCTTTCTCCCGTCCTCAAGTGACTTTGCGCGAGCATCGAGATTCTTCGAGATCTGGTCCAGTTCCGCCTTCTTCACGGAAAGCTCGTCCCTTTCCCGGGAGAAAGAGGTCTTCATCTTCTGCAGGCTTTCCTCCTGCCTTGCCAGTTCATTCTCTCGCTTTTTCAGGTCGTCCTCCATCCCCTTCAGCTTCCTCTCCTTTGCGGACAGGGAGGCCGATTTCTGCTTTATTTCCCTCTCTTTCGCACCAAGCCCCTTCTCCTTCTCCTCAAACTCCTTTTTCAGGGATGCGAGAGCGGCTCTCTCAACCTCTGTTTCCTTTAAAGAGCGGCGTGCCTTTTCCTCCCGTTCCCGGAGTTTCTTCTCACCCCTTTCCAGAGCGTTCTCCCGCTCAATAAGTGCTTTCTCCCGCTCGATTATCTGCTCCAGCTTCTCCTGAAGGCTCTTCTTCGCCTCCTCGCTCTTTCTGGCCTCGTCTTCCAGCCTTACCCATACGCGGTTGAGTTCCTCCCTCTCCTTCTCGGCCATCTCCTTTATGCTGGCTGCCTTCTCCTCCGCGGCAATGGCGGCCTTTATCCTCTCCTCCGCCTCTCTGAGCATCTCCTCCGCCCTTTCCTCCTTCTCTGCCAGCTCGGCCTCCGTTTCCTTTAATTCCCGTTTCTTCTCATCCAGATGGAGTTCCATGAGTTTCTGGTCCGCAAGTTTCACAACATCCTCCTCGGTCATCTCCCTCTCCTTCATCAGGTGGCGCAGGAGCGTAAGGCTGCTCTGCTCCATTGCCGTGGCCGGAGTGCTGCGAACCGCCGGTCTTTCAAGCCTCTCCGGTGCGGAGATATAATTCTCAGGCGGGTACTCCTCATCATCCCTGAACACCACCTCCTCGCTGACAACGGAATCGGCAAAATTTCTCATCAACTGCTCCAGAGAGATACTGGACGAGCCGTAATCATAGCTGTGAATCTCAATTATGCAGTCCTCGCTGGATGCATCTTCCATAACCAGATTAAGCGCATCGTTTCCTCTGGTGGGACCGTCGGGACCTCTGTGCATGGCAATCTTTACGCTGTCGCCCTCCACCACCAGATAGCCCTCGAAATAGTCGCCGTCGCTATAAAGACTGGTGTGAATATAACCGACCATGCCGCTTTCTCCGCATTCGCTCAGTACCTCTTCAAGGGCATTGCTTCCGCCAAATAGAGTTCGTTTCATCTTGCCTGCAGGGAGTTTCAAACATATACCTCCGTCATCTGTTATGTGACCAGTCTTTAAAAGTTTTTCATCGATAGCGGAATCCCGGGCCGGATATGTAGGGAGAAGATACATACCTGCGGTCAAGTTCCCTTATTTTCCTTTTTACCGTGTGGTATGTAACGCTGATATAGATTATCACGAGGAAGAGACCAACCATCCCCACGACCACCTGCATGTTTCCGGAGAAAAAAATGCTCACTGTGAGCGTAAAATTAAAGAACCCGTGCATGAGAACCGCAAGGAAATAGTACGGAACAACGCTCTTTCCTAGAAGCCGCTTTCTGGCTATGCCATACCCCATCACCGAAGTAGAACTGCCGTGCAGAACGGCGGAAAGGGTGCTGCGCATGATTGCCGTTAATATGTATGCGGCAAGGCCGGCAGTGGCCAGTGCGCTGTATTCATAGAGCAGGTTCTCAGTAGCCGCAAATCCGAGCCCCACCGCAGCACCGTAGATAAACCCGTTCTCAAGTTCCGTGAGGTTCTTCCACCTCATAAACACACCGAGACCCTTGGCAAATTCCTCTGCCAGCGGAGCCACCACGCAGGCGGCGATGAGAACGCCGTAGGTGGAGCCGGAATTGAACCATTCGTACTCCCTGTGCAGGCCCATGTCGATAACCTTAATTATAACAACCGAAAGTATTACCCCTATAACGATGGCAATGAAGGCCCCCCAGAAGAAGGCGTTGAAGAGATTCCCCCACGGCTCCCGATTGAATATCTCGGTATTCCTGAATATCTTCATATATATGATGGAAGGCAGAAAGGCCACAAGGACGATAATGGCGGCGAACAGCAGGGTGTTGTAAAGAGACACGATAAGAGATGGAGAGAGGGTATAAAGGGGTTTTGGTGGTCCAAATAAAAAACTCAAACCTCCTCGCTCTCCCTCTTCGACAGGTATGTTATATCGTCATGCACGACATACCCCGCCTTCTTGAAAAGCTCAAACGAGGCCGTATTCCAGTCCTCAATGAGAATGCCGATTATCATCCTCCCCTTCTCCCGAAAACGCCGTTCGGCCTCTGCTATCAGGGCCATCCCTATCCCATTTCTCCTGTATTCGGGTAGCACGGCCAGCCGGTTTATCCACCCCTTCCTTCCGTCGTCCGTAAGAAGAACGATGCCCACCGATTTTTCTCCTTCATATGCGGCTACGAAGACGGCGGTTCCTTCGCTTATCTCCCTCGCTATATGCTCCCTGCTGTCCCTTCCGTGAGGCCTGTGGGAAAGGCCCCCTTCTGTCCAGAGTTTTATGATGAGGTCGTAGTCCTCCGCTGTCAGAGTCCTGAAAGAGAACATGAACAGGAGATGGAGAGATGGTATAAAAGAATTGGGGATATGCTTAAATCGGTGAATACAATCACCCTGCATGGAACCCGTGCGGGGATACATCTATCTGGACGGAGACATGCAGCCCTTCGAAGTGACCCTTAAAAAAGGTATAATCACCGATTTAGGGATTGGTGATTCGGCGACCATGAGCGACAGTGTTAATCATGTTCTGGCCCTCCCCCCTCTGGCCAATGGACACACACACATCGGAGATGCATTCATTCACGACGAACTCCAAGGAGACATCATGGAACTCGTTGCTCCTCCGAACGGGCTGAAGCACAGGCGGATGAGGGCGGCGGACGACAGAGAGATTATAGTAGGGATGACGGGAGCGCTGAAAGAGATGTACGCCGCAGGAGTTAGAAGGTTCGCCGACTTCAGGGAGCAGGGGTTGAGAGGCGTGAGACTCCTAAAAGAGGCACTGGATTCCTTCAACGGCATTCTCGCAATATCCGGACACGAGCCGATAACGGCGATGATGCTGGGGCGGCCGGACGGATACGATGACATGGACGAACTTATGGCGGAAGCGGACGGCCTTGGTATAAGCAGCATAAGCGACCATGATATGGACTACCTGCTTGAACTGAGGAGAGAGGCGGATCGCCAGAGAAAACTCTTCGCCCTCCATGTGAGCGAGCGAATACGAGAGGACATTGATGTGGTTCTGGAACTTAGACCGGACTTCGTAATCCACATGAACGAGGCCACAGATGGTGATATGGGGAGGATAGCGGAGGCGGGCATTCCCGTGGTGGTATGTCCTTCCAGCAACATGTTTTTCGGAAAGATACCTCCGGTGAAAAGGATGCTGGATGCAGGTATCAAGGTGGCCCTCGGAACGGACAACCTTATGTTCAACCCACCGTCAATCCTCAGGGAGATGTCGGTTCTTAATCTTGCAACCCGGGCCAGCGGAGCGCCTCTCACATACAAAGAAATCGTTCGAATAGGGATAGACAACACCCGTGATGTTGCAGGAATGAAGGAATGGCGGCCGAAAGAGGGAGATGTCTGGAACGGGATCCTTCTACACGGAGATTACGGAGGAAAGTGGAAGCGAATTCTGAGGGAATGATGTCCATATTTTTTTATCTCAGGCAGCAAAATCCTTATATCCCCCGTTCCATTGCCCCTCATGTTTCAGAAAGGGGAAACGGTTCTTCTTACCGGCAGTAAAAACTTCCTCATCACTCTGGACGGGGAAATGAAAAAGGTGAAAGGCCTTGGCATAGTGGACAGCGAGCGTATTCTCCATTTGGAAGAGGGGGAAGAAATAACCATCGGAAGCGAGAGATTCAGAGTTTACACCCCCTCACTGGAAGACCTGCTGGAAAACATGAAGAGAGGCCCACAAATTATTGGCCTGAAGGATGCCAGTCTTATAATCTCCCTCTGTTCACTGAGAGCGGATAATATCGTTATCGAGGGGGGGAGCGGGAGCGGTTTTCTCACCACCATGCTGGCCAATGCGGTTTTCCCCGGCGGAAAGGTGATAAGTTACGACAGAAACGAAACGCACCAGAGGATTGCAGAAGGAAATGTCAGAAGCGCTGGCCTCACCGATGTCGTTGAGTTCAGAATAGGAAATCTAGGAGAGGATTACGAGGGAGAAACGGATGCATTTGTCATGGACATCCCAGAACCGTGGACGGCCCTGCCCCATGCAAAAAGAGTTTTGAAGAGCGGAGGCCATCTCTGTGTTTATGTTCCCACCGTGAATCAACTGGAGAAAATAGTTAGGGAGATGCGGGAGGCCGGTTTCTGGCATGTAAAGGCACTGGAACTTCTGAGCAGGGAGATGGTGGTACACAGCGGCGGAGTAAGACCGGACTTCCAGATGCTTGGCCACACCGGCTATATCATTCACGGAAGGGGGCCGTAGGCCCGTTACACTGTGCCTCTTTATGCTCTGTTGCATAACTCCATTTTGAGTTAGGGACTGCGCTTATTCACCTTCCCTATTTCTAACCCATCGTTTTTTTAACCGTGTGAAACCTCTTGTTTTTCACAGTTTTAGCATCATATTGTATATCAGAAACTTCCTTTTCACCTCCTGAATTGCTGATATC
>JAJSAE010000099.1 GCA_024281315.1 archaeon
ATATTCGGAAGTGCGCCATCGGCCATGATTCCGTGCCTTCCGTTCCAAGAAACCTCAGTATTGCCGGTTATGGTCGGATTGGCCCCGTCAACACTGACGATTCCGTCACCGCCGATACCGTAGCCGTTATCGTGAATATACGCACCATCTATAACGGCCTTCGAGTTGTTCATCAGATAGAGGCCGTGCGTCCTGCCGTTCCGAATCTCCGCCCCGTCCCCGATATAGACATTATCGGTGGTGCATATCACACCCCCGGGCCGAGAAAGGGCGGAGGGGCCGTAGGTGTTCTCGATGACGCCGGGGTTATCGACATCCGGGGCTTTTGTCACATTCAGCGTCCCGTTCATGTAGAACCAGTAGTGGGCGCTCTGGGGATTGTTCCAGATTTTATCATAGACATTCAGCGTACCAGAAGCATTTACCTCAACTTCGTATTGGCCGTCATATTTTGCCCCCATGTCATGAGAAGAGCCCGCGTAGACATTTACCTCATCATTTATAAAGAAATTTCCGGCAATCACATCTGTATTTACATAGCTGAGCGGGGCATTAACGACAATATCCCCGTTCACAATGACAGTCAGGTTATCCCAGACTGTCGGCTCGTTAATTGTCGTCGGCCCCAGAACAAGAACAGGTCTATCTCCGGGAACGACATTAAAGGACTCGGTGAAGTTCCCCACATTTATCCGCTCGTTATGAAACCACTTCACAAATATCTCGCCGTGTATCCAGTTCCTGCCCCTCTCGGACGGCCGCCACATGTCCTCCCACGGAAGGAAGGCATTCCTTGATTTCTCGTGGCCGGGAGCAATGGCCCCGAAGTTCACGGTCTTCAGGAATGTTTGAGTAACAGCGTCCGGCTGCACGGAATAAATATCGACCTGAACAATGGCGGGAAATTCTCCGTTGTTGGCCATGTCCAGTCTCAACTGGTTGTCCTTATCCGTAAAGGCCACGCGGTAGTACGGGGGTGCGCTTATGTCGTTCAGCGTTATATTCCCCATCGCATCGGGGTTGAACTCCATCGACGGGTTTACGAAATTGTCATGCATCGGCCATGCTTTTACGGCACCGACAGGCATGAGCATAAGGGCAGCCAGCAGCACAATTATGGCCATGCTCACAAAATTTTTCTGTCTATTTTTCAGATTCTTTTTTGTCATCATATCAATCTCCCCTTTTTCCTCGTACATCGAGGGTGTTTGATACCCTACTGCATTCGACATATTTAAAGATTATCATTTCTGATAACGCAAGTTTTATTAACCACAAGGACAATACGGATTTATGAAGTTGGTACTGATCATCTTAGTTATTCTCGCTCTGATTCTGACCTCTTTCTCTATAGAGCCAGTCAACCCAAAAATAATAGATGCTTCAACCACTTCTGGTATTACTTACATCAACACCAATATAACCGTTAACGACACGCAGGTATGGCAGAACCAGACCATAGTGTTAACTGGCAATCTGACTATAGAAAACGGAGGAAGTTTGACATTAAAGAATGTAACCCTAAGAATGAATTCAACAGATTCCGTTGAATATTTTATAGAAGTGCTTAGCGGTGGACACCTTTATGTTTTTGATTTAGACGATAATAATTATACCACTGTGGATACAAGTCAGATACTCCGAAACAATGCAAGTTACACCTACTTTTTCAGAGCCTATGAAGGAAGTAGTCTTGAAATTAGAAACAGCGTTATCCAAGGTTGTGGAAGATTTTCGGGACTATTAGAAAACGAAGGGTTATACATAAACACCGACAACGCCGTCATCGACCATTCCAACTTTTCCTACAATTACGACGGCCTCGTCCTCTACAACTCCGAGGCTGTGGTATCGAACAACACATTCTACTGGAATCAGGTTGGCATACGGGCCACCACCTATTCGGACGCTCTCATAGAAAATAACTGGTTCGGGTGGAACAGCGAATATGGTCTGGAAATCGACGGCTGGGACAACACCAACGGGCCGTGGCCGAGCAACCCGATTGTAAGGAACAATATCATTTATAAAACAGGGAGAGACACGTACACAGGCGTCCCCATACAAATCCAGTACAATTGCCGTCCGCTTCTGGAAAACAACAGGCTTATTGACTGGACGGAGGATGCCATATGGATGGGAGATAGATCCAGTCCGATAATCAACAATACTTACATGCAGCCAGACGGAGGAAACTATGGCATGGTGTTTTCAAGCAGCAATGTGGATACCATATATAATACAACCATTGCAGGCCCCACTGTAAAAGAACACTTCTATCTCGGCTCAAGCGCTGTCACTGTTACGAACACAACATTTGACCACAGCAGTCTTTTCATAAACAGCGGCTTCAACATAACCGTCAACTGGTACCTCCACATCTATGTCAACGATTCCGCCAGCAAACCAATCCCCAACGCAACCGTTCATATAACCGACAACGCCAACGGCACATACGACAGGAACTTCACAACCGATAATAACGGGTATGTGAAATGGATTGTTTTAACGGATTACTGGCAGAATTCCAGCACGACGATAGATTACAATGATTACACGGTGTCCGTTTCCTATCCGGGCGTTTCGTTCATAAACAACAACCGCAGCGTAAAGATGAACATATCAAGGACGGAGTACTTCACCGCAACATCGGAGGCAGACACCAAAGCCCCGATAATCTCGAACATAATCCCGGCCGACGGCGATATTGTTCCCGCAGGAGAGAAGATCAATGTATCTGCGGATGTGGAGGATTACAACAAGACCAGCGATATCGGGAATGTTACCCTTCACTGGAGCAGCGATTCATGGTTTACGGATAACGCGGTTCCCATGTGGCTGGACAATTCCAGCGCATACAACCAGAAGGAAGGCGAGGCATTGCGGTATGTCGGCGGAAGATGGTACGGTGATATTCCCCCGCAGGTCGAGGGAACTCAGGTACAGTTCTACATCACCGCTTCGGATGTCATAGGGAACAGCGCAAACTCCGCAGCCGAGACAATCACGGCCGCCGCTCCGTCCTCCACCGACCCGTTTGTTGTCTACGGCTATGTTTACCTGTATAACGGCAGCGGAAATGTCTATAATCCGCTGCTCTGCGACGGCACGGAGTACAATACGGCTAACATTGTTGTTTACTGGATAAACTCCACCGACGGCTCAACAAATAGCTTAGCCATGACGACTGATTCCCTCGGAAGGTATCAGGCCGACCTCTACAACTACTCGGACGGTGGAACAGTGTGGGTGAACGCATCCGACTCCACCAATGCGGCCAGATATGAGATAAACAGCACTGTGATAAATGCAACCGCAGGCGGCGCAATGGTGAATGTCACCTACGGAGTTCCGTACAACCTGAACATCACAAACCCGACGAACGGCTCCACCGTGATAAGAGGGAATGCGTTCAATGTGGTTTATACGGTTTACGACTCTCATGGTGTGATTGCGCCCGGCTATTACGGCGTTATAAATCTCACAAGCAACGATACGCTGGCCAATCTCCCGCCTGACCGTGTATTCAACGGCACAGCGGACGGGGGAACAGCCACGGTTCCCTGCGTCCTGAGAACAGGAGGAATATTCTACATCAATGCCACAGACACACTGAGCGATATGAGCCATTCATCACTTTACCCGGATGCTGGCCAGTGGTGGGATGAAATCCTGCTGAATGTCACCACCGGAGGTTTTACATGGGATTTATCGGTGAGAGGCTGGCACATCGTTTCCGTTCCTCAGATGCCGATTGCAACCAATGACACAGCGTCGGAGATTGTTTCACTCATCCACTACACAGCCCAGAGGGACGGCGTAACCCTCTCGGACATAACCATCGCAAACAGAACCGGCTCCAATCCCAGCACCTATGATTCCTACATATACGGAAGCGGCGGTGTGGATTTCCCAATCACCGTTGGTATGGCCTACTGGGTGTATGTGGATTCCGGATTTCCGTCCAGTGTTTTCATACAGGCCACGAACTACACATCCGGCACATTCACAAGAACGGTATTCAACGGCTGGAACATGATAGGACTTGCACACAACGACAGCGTGGGGGTTCTGGCCAGTGGTGGCCTTGTCCAGTTCGCAGATTCAGATGGCGCAGGCCCGAATATCGGAATGGGGCCGGCGGACGGGTATATATCATATACAGGAACGCCGTGGTATATTTCATACTGGGATGTCGGAACGCAGAAGTACCAGACATACATCTATAAGTTCGGTTTCAACAACTTCAACGATGCGCAGAACCGGGCGGTTAATATCTATGCAGGAGCGGAAGGGTTCTGGATTTATATTTATGGAGGGGGGAGTATGGGGTACAGTGTGGAGGCGTAGCTCTCACATCAACAGCAAATTTTAAGTGATGTGGGCCTATATGTGTCCGATAACATGATCAAAAACTTTGAACTCTATGCCATTGATGCAAAGAGATATGCAAAGACGGGAGAGAAGGTTGGTCAGGTACGAATAGACCTCAACAACACAATAACTTCCATTGCTCCCGCAGATGCTTCAAACAGTACCGTGGAATTCCGCTTCTCCGTTCGATACGGGGCCATAGGCCATATAACGATAGAAGGCCGCCTGACTTACAACGGGAACGATGCCGAGGAACTATGGAAAATGTGGACCGAGAAGAGCCAGATGCCGGACAGAATTGCGGAGGAGATTCACACGGCCATCATGGGGAACTGCCTTCCGTCTGCGTTCCAGATATCAAGAGAGATACGGCTTCCGCCTCCGGTCCCCGTCCCTAAGGTGAACATAGCCTCAAAAAAGAAGGATAATACGGGGCATTTCAGTTCCGACGGCATGTACTCTTAAATAATGGGAGAAAAAATTACGCTCGTTGCGTAAAAGCCAAAACTTTTCCTTTTTTTACTTGATCTTATCCAGCGAGAACGACCCGATAGTCAGACCCTGTTTGGTGAAGGTATACTTAATCCATGCTCTCGACTGCACATCGCATATACCCTTTATTGAGAGGAAGGTGCTGAGCTGTTCCACCTTGAAGTCTATCATGCCATCCATCATGGAGCCGAGCATCTGAATCTCCTGCTCCGTGTGCATCCCTTTTTCTATGACATACATGGAAACCGCTTTCTGCCTCTTTCTTTTTCCAGCAAACGGATTAAGGAAGCGGAATGCCGTGTTGCTGTCCAGATAGGCGATTAATGTGGATATGGAGCGGAAGGCAAGCCTGTAGTATTTGTGCTCCTTAAGCAGTTCTCCCGTTATTCTATCCACTTCCCTCATGATTCCTTCGTGATCGGCCGGCTGTTCAAGGTACACGACATCGGGGTCCTTTTTCGTCTCTCCCATGCTTCTGGAGTAGGCATCCACATACTTAACAAGACCGAGTTTTTCGTACTCCTCGTAGCCGGAAAGGATGTAGAGCATCTCCTCCCGTATGTCCGACGGAGATTTATCGGTTAGAACCCAGATGGCAGGTATGCCTTTCTTAAGCCCCTCTGCAATGAATCTGTTCGCAACAACCTCTTTTCCGGTGAAAGGAGGGCCGTATATCAGAACATTGGAGCCGAAGGGTACGCCGCCCATGAGAAGGTCGTCCAGCCTCATTATACCGGTCTTTGCCTTCTGAATATTGAGTTCGGCGGCTCTCTCTTCCTCTCTGGCCTCAATTTCATCCTCTATTATTCCCTGTTCGCGTAGGCGCAGTTCTTCCATCTTGGCATTGAGATACTTCTCTCTCGCCTTTATCTCGTCCTCTTTCTGGTTAATCTGTTCCTGAAGGTGCTCCAGCTTCTTTTTGAGGTCCATTTCCTCGACGCTTCCTCCCTCCTTCTTTGCCTCCTCGAATCTGCGCTTCTCCTCCATCATAAGTTTCTCACGATAGAGAAGGTCTTCCTCGCGCCGGAGAAGCTCCTCGTCCTTGTAGCTCACGGTTTCCTTCAGTTTCTTTATCTCGTCATCCTTTATCTTGAGCTCGGCCCTTAACTGCTTAATCTCCTCTTCTCTCAGCATTATGGCCTTTTCCTTGACCTGTATCTCCTTGAGCCTGTGCGCAAGCTCTTCGTCTATCTCCCCTCGGTCCCCACTGGTGAGTTCCTGCGACTCCTTCATCTGCTTTAATTCTATCTTGTATTCCTCAACATCCTTCTGAAGGTCTATTATCTGCTTTTTAAGCTCGTTCTCCTTGGAGAGAAAGTCCTCTTCCTTCTGTCGGAGTTCAGCGGCGAGTTTGTTTTTAAGTTCTGCTGAACTCTCCGATGTTGCCATGAGCTCAAGGCTTTCCATCTTCCCTTCCTGCTCCTTTAGCTTTGCTTCCATGTCTATGAGTTCAAGCCTCTTTTTCTCAAGTTCCTGAGCATCGGGTGGGAGTTCCTCTATTTTCTTTTCAAGTTCGGCCCGAAGGTCCGCAATCAGGTTCTCCTGAGCCTTTATCTTTGCCTCCATTTCGGCAAGACCTTCCTTCACACTGGCATCGCTTCCGCCTTTGCCGGCTCTTAACTGCTGGGCCTTCATGTATTTTATAACCGCAACGCTCCCCTTCTTTATATGATCAATCTCTTCTTCAAGGGATTTTCTCCTCTGAATCTCCTCCTGAAGTCGCCGGTTAAGTTCGGCATTCTCCTCTATGGCTTTCATGGGGTCGAAGTTTCCGCTTTCTATCTCCGCTGTCTTTTCCCGAAGGATGCTGCGCAGTTCCTCTATCTCTTTCTCTTTCCCCTGCAATTCCTGTTCCTTCTCGGTCAGCATCTTCTCCCGCTCTGCGAGCTGGGAACCAACCACATCCATCCCGCCGCCCAGTTGGGGTTCCTCTTCAAGCCATGCCTCCAGATCATCTTCCTCGCCGCTCAGCCACTTTCTTAAAACATCGACACTCTCGTCATCCTCTATTATTTCTGGGGCAGGGGGTGCCACGCTTTCTTCTTCACCGAGCCACTCGGCGGTATCTTCTTCACCGCTCAGCCACTTAATCAGTTCCTTGTCTTCCCCGGAACGGCGTGCATTCTCTTCTTTAACCGCTATTTCTTCGTCGGAGGTGAGCAACTTATCTCTGTTTTCAATGATTTTGCCGGCGAGGGCCTTACCTATGCCCTTTATCGCCACCAGATCCTCTTTTTCGGCCTCGGCGAGCCGCTCAGGGGTGTTAAAACCCGCGTTATACAGCAGTTCCGCCTTTGCCTCTCCTATGTCAAGGATACTGGCAAATCTCTTAACGGTTTCTTCCATATCGGAAGACCCGGGTAAATCATCTTTTTTGCTCTCCTCTTCCGGCAATCCTTCACCTCAGGATTATTTTTATATCTAGACAGTTTGACACCGCTAATACGCCATCATATTTTATATTTTGCCTTTCCTTGCGCTGCTGTCCTATCCCGAAATCATTTAACGGTACTTCCTCATGCTTTCATGAGGAAGCTAAACTAGGGAATCTGTTGGATTGCGAGCGAACGAACTAAGTGAAGGAGAAATCTACATAAAACAAACGAGGCGTGTAAAATTAATTCGGGATACCGCGCTTCCTCAGATATGCGATAACCTTAAATCGTATGTTCTCCATCTGGAGGTCGTGTCCAGAAAGGTTCTTATGCTGCTGACCAACCCGTTCCGCCCCGACCCGCGGGTTTACAAGGAGGCCAGAAGTCTTATAAAAGGCGGATATGGGGTTACCATTTTCGCATGGGATAGAGATGGCGGATTCCCGGAAACCGAAGTTCTGGACGGAATAAGAATAAAGCGTTTTGCCATCCCCTCACCCTATGGCAGTATTTCCATGGTCAGAGGTCTTTTGAAGTTCTGGAAAGCGGTAAGGAAGGCCGCAAAAGGAGAGGATTTCGATATCATCCACTGCCACGATTTTGACACGCTCCCCGCAGGATTGAAGATTGCCCGAAAGATGGGAAAGAAGGTCGTCTATGACTCACACGAGAACTATGCCAGCATGATTGAGTTCGATGTTCCCCGGCCTGTTTATCTCTTTGTAAGGCATTATGAGAGGAAGCTGGCCCCGAGAGCAGATGGCGTAATTGCTGCCAGCGAGCCTATGGGTGAGGCCCTTTCCTGCCCGTATGTCGTTGTGACCAATGCCAGAGAGCTAGAGGACATCGACGAAGGTAGGTTGAAAAAATGCAGGGCGCGTATGCCGCAGGATGCTTTCGTCGTGACATATATCGGCGTCCTTGAACCGATGCGCTTTCTCATAGAGGCCTGCGAAGTTGTGCAGAGTATGGAAGGTGTTCACCTGCTGATTGGTGGCTACGGGCGGCTGGAGGAGGAAATAAAGAGTTATGCCAAAAAAAGCGGCAACATCACCTTTGTGGGGCGTGTCCCATATCTGGATGTATTGCCCTATACTGTGGCATCGGATGCGGTCATGTGTGTGTTCGACCCGACCAATAAGAATAATGTCATGGGCCCCCCCAACAAGCTCTTCGAGGGGATGGTGGCGGGCCGCCCCGTGCTGGCTACTAAGGGAACCCACTCTGGAAAGCTGGTTGAAAGGACCGGGTGCGGAATCGCCGTGGATTACAGCCCCGAATCCTTCAGAAAGGCGGTGGAGTTCCTGCGGGACAACCCTGAGGAGGCCGCAAGAATGGGGAAGAAGGGGAGAAAGGCCGCAGAGGACGAGTTCAACTGGGGTGTCATGGAACAGAGGCTTCTTGACCTGTATGATTCTATTCTAAAATCCGATGCCTAGATAATCTCTCAACGGTGTTAGGAGTATCAGAAGCGCAAGACAGAGGAGGATTAGAAGTGCGTTTGCGACCGGGTTGTTGTACTTCACGAAGCCTTTGTATCTCCATTTTGAAAGAGGATACAGAAGATATGTCCCGCTGTATGTCAGTGTATCCGCGATGGCGTGGAGGAAGAAGGCAGAGAAGACAGTCAGGGACACATAGACCGAGAACATCCCGTATCCGAAGTAGTAGAGAGGGATGAATGAGAGGGCAGCGGCAATTACGGATGCCAGCAGGCTGTGGCTCCATGCTCCCCTATGTGCTGCGATATGCGCTTTGTCCGCATAGATGTCCATGTCCGGCATGACTCCGGCAACACCTCCTATGATGGCGAAGAGCGGGATGAACTGCCCTGTGTGGGACGCTATGATTATGCCCGCTGTGGCCCCTATGATAAGGTGGGTGTGGTACTTCATTCTCCTCTCCCTTGCCTTTTCAGCATTTCCAGAAGGTCATCTCTGGCATCCGCAACGCTGGGCCGAAGCCTTCTTGCAGTTCCCAGCTCCTCCATGTCCATAACCGCCTTGACGATATCTTCTTCAAAATAGGGGCCTTTTGCCTTTATATCCCCTCTCGGCCCCACAACCGTGTCCCCTCCCCAGAATGTGAGGTTCAGCTCCGTTCCAACGAGATTGGCGTAGAGGAGGAACACGGTGTTCTCTATGGCTCTCGAAACCATTATGTTCTCGAAGAATTTTCTGGTCACCGATGGGGATGCGGAAATAACCACAAAAATGTTGGCTCCGTTGAGTGCATAGTATCTTGCAAGTTCCGGGAAGAAGAGGTCGTAGCAGATTATCAAGCCAATCCTTCCGAACGGAGTGTCTATCATGACCGGCCTTTTTCCTGCGGTGAAGTATATCTTCTCCTCAAACGGGCCGAATGTCGGGAGGAACATCTTGTCATACCGCTGTACCTCGCCATCTGGGGAAACATAAAGCGCACTATTGTAGAGCCTCCTCTCCTCTTTGATGCCAATACCGGTGATGATGTGCTTGCCTGTTTCTTTTGCCATCTTTCTTATTTCCGAAACGGCCTTTCCGTTCATTCCTTCCGCAAGGCGAAAGTGTTCGTCCCTGCACATGTAGGCTGTGGTGAACATTTCCGGGAATAATACCAGCTCCGCATCGGTTTTTTCAAGGACTTCCCGCATCTTCCGCAGGTTTGTAGAAATGTCGCACATCTCCGGCGCAATCTGGGCAAGGGCCACCTTGACTTTCATGGATGCGGGAATGTGGGGGAGTAGATATAGGTTTCTGCAATGCGAAAATATAAATAGAGGCACGAGTATTGGGAATTATGAAGACTGAGGGGGTTTCGCCTGAATCAGACGGTTCCGAAGGCCTTAAAACCGATTTGGCCTTGAATCGGATTCATGAGGAAATTGCTTTGAATCATAGGGATTACCTTAACCTCGGTGTTCTTCATCCTGCCATTGAAGCTCTTATATCTACTGCCATTATCATTGCTCTTCTTTTTTATAGGAACGGGGATTCCATGATGCCTTCATCAGGTTTCTTCGTAGTGTTTTCTCTCCCTTTTATACTCGTTTTCCACCCTTCTCTGTATTATGTTGGAGTGGAGCTCTTGGTAAGGGAGGATAAAAAACACCTTGGCACGATTATGGCCTTTCTTAGTGTGGCTTATTTCTCGGCGATTTCCTTTTTAGTTCTTATAATCATGTCTGATTCCGTGGGCTGGTCTGGAGGGAAAGTCCTGATGGCATCCCTTTTTCTTCTTCCGCCTATGCAGTACCTGATAACAGTCCTCTGGATATCAAAGCAGAGAAAAATCCTTGTGATATCAGTTTTAAGCATTATCCTCTATTACCTGCTCATGTTTGGCATAAAGGAGGTGCTGTGGTGAAGCAGAGCGGCTTTCTATTGCACGACAAAAGGCTATTTCTCCCCTCTATCGCTTCTATAATCCTCTATGTTGCTCTGATACTGCTTATTATTCCCCAGATGATTAGACTGGGGCCCTCAGCTTTCATCTTCTATCTCCCTTTCATCCTTGTTATTTCTACATTGATTATTTTGATAGCCATGTTTTATGCGGCTGACTCCCTCTTCGAAGGGAGTGAGGAGATAATTATGTCGAGGGCACTCATCATTCTTTCCCTTTTTTCTGTTCTTGTTTCTGTACAACACGAGTTGATGCTTTTCGGTCTCACATGCCCTCATACCCTCAGCATGGAGGAAGTGCTGGAGCATATAGGAATAATCCTCTCGCCTTCTGTCCCTCCTATTGCATATGCTATGTCGGTTTTTCTTATTAGAGAGAGGTGGAAGTACCTTGCCTATGCACTCCTAGTCCTTGTTATAAACATAGTAATAATGTTTATCCTCCTGCCCTTTACTCTCTGAGAAGTGAATTAGGGACTGAAAGAGCCACTGGAGGGAATCGAACCCCCGATTTACGGTTTACGAAACCGTCGCTATACCGCTAAGCCACAGTGGCATCGTCTGGTCCAAAAGCTCATTATTAATAAATCTTATGCAGTCCGTTTCGGCAGATGTGTTAGAAAGTTATATAAAGGAGAGAGACCATTTGTGTCTGGAGATAGTATGATAACATATCTGACGGTATTCTTCAGTACGGATGGCGCCCCCCCTTCGGAAGTAGTGGATAGGCTGTACAACATAGGCTTCAAGCCCACCAGCGGCAACTACGATTTTACCTATGAATGGGATTCCAAGGCCACGCTAGACGATGCCCTGCACCTCGGCGATCAGGTTCATAATGCTTTGGAAGGTATGGGCATTCTATTCAAGATGGAGACACGGGACAGCGATTTTTGAGCATTCCCTTCTTCCATATTTTGAAAATAGAGGGCCATTTTTTCCGTCTTAAAGGAGAATTTTTTGCCACTTTGAATAATTTGCAAGATGCGACAGCATATTTTTCCGAAGCCAAAGGGGAAAAAAGGGAGTAGAGGGGTATACGCACCTCAAGGGGAAAAATGGGGGTGGGTGGTTCGAATTGGAGGAAATGGTGAGGTGTGGGTTAGTGAGCATACCTCTCTACTGTGCCTGCCTTTCGGCAGAACGCAGACACTAATCAACTTCCCGTATATAAACTTTTTCGCAGCCTGTTTTTCCATAGCGCATCCTTTCGATGCTAAAAAGTAAGCATTTCCACGCTGTTATAGTCTGTCGTGGGACGAGATGAAAAGGATTTAACTGATGTATCTGTCTCGTGCATCCATGTTCAATTTCTCGGCGATTTCCTTTACAATTGCGGTGGCATCTTCCTTCGACATTCCTGCGGAAACCAGATCTTTTATTATGCTCTTCTTACTTTTACCGGATTCCAGTTCGGATGCTATGATATCCTCTATGCTGTTCTCCTCTTTTTCTTCAGTTTGGCCGGTGATACTCGAAGAAAGGATTGTTTTCAGTGCTTCCGCGCCGATTATCAGCGAAGAGAGTGCATCATTGAATTCCATCTTTCCCAGCGTAAGAATATCCAGGTCAACCCTGATTCCGATAGTCTCTTCTCTGCCTGCCAGCAGGAGTTTCATCATCTGGTTCTCGTTGTTCAGAAGAAGCAGATCTCTGTATAATTTCAGTCTCTCCTGATTGGGAAGTACCGCAGTTTCGATTCCCGTGTATATCACCAGATTGACAAACTTCTCCGTAATCTCTATTCCTATGGAAAACGGGAGCCCTTCGGTGGATGCCATTATTATGTCCGTATCTTCTATGGGTGTTATATCCCATTTCTGATTTACGAGGCTTTTGCCGCTCCCAACCTCTCCAAGCCATTCGACTACCTTTTCCATGGTCTTTTCCTTGCCGTTCTGAGTCATAGTATCTCTCCGTACACCCAATAGAAAGGAACTATTTACCCTTTACCTTTCTTTTTCTGTCCAAGATGTTGTGAGAAACCACAATGCAATGGTCGGCGTGCAATATCTCCGGCCCCAGAGATACCTTTATGGGATTGTACTTCAATATAATATTCTCCTCTTCTTCGGTCAGGTCCATGTGGTCTCCCAGAACAAAAGTGAGGTCTGTTTCCATGCCAAACTCGGTGTTTTCCATACCTGTCCCGCTTTCGTGCAGATATACTATCTCTGTGTCGGCCAGAACCTTCATAACATCTTCCAATCCCCTTCTTGAAACATATATGCCGGGGGAGGATGATACCTCCTTGTCATCTTTCGCCTTCAGCAGCGCGTTTCTTATGAGTGAGCCGGTGCTTCTTTCGTCTGGGTTGAGATATCTTATCTCGCTTCCGGAAAGTCTTATGGTTACCGGCGGCTTCGACGGACCGAGCAGCACCAGATAGACCTCGACATCCCTGCGTATGCTGTGGGATAGGAAAAAAGCGGAGTTTATGCATCTCAGAAGCACATCAAGCCGCCCCGCCCCCCCTGCCATGTCGTTCAGTTTGAAATTTCCGTCGGTATTCGCCTTGTGTCCGACAATAACAAATCGTCTCATCATATCCCTTCCGACCTACTTTAAATCCAGATCTCCCATCTGCTTCATCAGTTGCCGTCTCATCTTTCTGTTTCCGGTAAGGGCTTTTATGGTCTTCTTTGAGGTATTGTAGTGCTTCAGAAGATCGCGAACCTCTCTCGGGTCCACCCCTGCGCCCCTTGCAACTCTCTTTATTCTGGAACTTTTTATCTCTTTCGGGTTCTCCTTTTCATATTCGGTCATGGAATCCATGATGATTTTGTACCAGTACAGTTTTCTCTGGGTCTCTTCCATCTCCTCGTCGGATATCTTTCCCGCAAGTCCCGGTATCGATGTAAGAAGCGATTTCAAAGGGCCCATGTTTCCCATCATTTCCAGCTGTGCGTACATCTCTTTAAGTGTAAACTTGCCATGCATCATCTTCCTCATGGTCTCTTCGGCATCCTCATCGTTCATGGCCTCGGACACCTTTTCCATAAGGGATTCAATATCTCCCATTCCAAGCAGTCTGGATAGGAAGCGGTTCGTATCGAATTTTTCCAGATCCCTCAGATGTTCCCCCGTACCTATGAATACGATGGGCGCCTGCGTTTCCGCAACCGCACTCAGCGCGCCTCCGCCCTTTGCCGTACCGTCAAGTTTCGTGATGATAACGCCGGTTACATCGACGGCATCGTGGAATGCTCTTGCCTGAGGGCCTGCCTGCTGCCCGACCGCAGCATCCATCACAAGAAGCCTCTCGTCGGCCCGTGCTACTTTTGATATATGTTTTATCTCGTCTATAAGGTCATCCTCAAGGGAGTGGCGGCCGGAAGTGTCTATTATGACAACATCCGTACCTTTAAACTCTTCCAGCCCCTTTTTAACTATTTTTACCGCTTTTTTCTCTTTCGGGTTCCCGTAGACAGGAACATTAATCAGCTCGCCTATCTGTTTCAACTGCTCATAGGCCGCAGGTCTGTGAACATCCGCCGCAATGAGCCCCGCACTCAGTCCTTTCTTTGTGAAATAGAGGGCGAGTTTTCCGGAGGTGGTTGTTTTTCCCTGACCGTAGAGGCCAACCATCATTATTCTCTGCCTTTTGAGGGGTATTTCTCTCTGTTCTCCGAGAATCTTAAGGAGTTCCTCGTAAATAATCTTTATCACATGCTCCCTTGAGCTCATTCCGGCCTTCGGCTTTTCGGTAAGGGCTCGCTGCTCCACTTCCTTTGTAACTCCCAGCACGAGTTGAACATTTACATCGGCCTTGAGCAGAGCGCGCTGAATGTCCTTTACCACTTCCTGCACCAGTTTTTTGTCGATGTGCGAGGCATTCGCAACCTTCTTCAGGGCATCTCTGAGAGACTGACCCAGACCATCCATTACCATGTGTTCACCTTTGGGGGACTAACGGCTTATGCTTTTTAAAGTTGTGGGATGCTTATTGAAGAACATTGCTTTCCTTCTCCGCCGCATACTTTTTTGCGTACAGGGTAAGGAATGCTATGGTGCTCACGCCACCTACGGCATAAACCGTGATAAAAACGGGCAGGGCCGCACCGGGCACATAAAAAGGATTTCCATTAAGGGGGAAAAGGAGATTCATCTCTTTGTATAACAGCATGTCCAGAATGATATGCGAGTATGCGCCTATGAATGCTCCTGTAAGCAGGGATTTAATACTGTTTTCTGTTTCCCAGCAGAACCACTCCTTAAGTCTTATCATGCTTGGGTCCAGCAGATATAGAATTCCTGCGAGTACAATGGCCACAAGAGTGGCGAAGAGGAAAGAATGCAGGTAGCCGTGAACAGGTGTTCCAAACAGGAGAAACAGAAAGAAATCCGTATCTATGATGACGGAGCCGATGATTGCGGCAGCAATATCCACTCCCTTCGGGTTGTGATAGCTTATAAGACCGGGGATTCCGATATGTAGCGGTGTTACGGGCATTCATAATCTCCTATTTTCCGGATTGTTATAGTTCTTCTGACCTTTAAAGATTGTCATTTTATGTGGTATAGAAGCCAACCTTTTTAAATAGAATTCCTTTCATTGTGGTAATGTCCGGCCACGATGGAGCGGAGGTTGAGTTTCGCAGGGACCTCAGCCTCATGGATGCCACCATGATAGGTGTCGGTGCCATGACCGGCGCCAGCATATTCATACTTGCGGGTACCATTGTGGGGTTGACAGGTTCATCTGCGATTTTTGTCATTCTTATGAACTGTCTGGTTACGATTCTCACGGCCATGTGCTATGCCGAGCTTGCGGCCGCTTTTCCTGAGGCAGGGGGCGGTTATCTATGGGTTAAAGAGAGCATGCCGGAGCCATTCGGTTTTATCAGCGGCTGGATTTCATGGTTCGGCCATACAATTGCCTGTGCCTTTTATACCGTGGTATTCGCCAGTGCGATTATCTGGTTTATGGAGGCCTACAACATCGCTCCCGACCTTGTTACCAACGATTTTTTCTTCAAACTTATGGCACTCCTGATACTTATTATCTTCACTGTCATAAACTATCTCGGAACATCCATCATCGGAAAGGCGGAGACGGGAATCACGATTTTTCAGTTAATCGTAATTGCGGTCTTTATAATTGCGGGAATCTATGCCATGGTGACCAACCCTGCAGTCGGACACTTCTCTCCTTTCTCTGAGGGACTCAACCCCTTCCTGACCGCTATGGCCTTTCTCTTCATAGCGTTTGAAGGATACGAGATAATCGCTCAATCGGCGGAGGAGATAAAGGAACCGGAAAAGAATCTTCCCCGTGCAATATTTCTCTCCATTATCATCGTTACAATAATCTACATGCTCTTTCTGGGTGTTGCTATCGGGGCCATGAGCGTTGGGTGGTTAAGCAGCGGCGGAGGCACCGGGGACCAGCACTATGTTATAATAGAGGCGGCGGGGCATCTCATCGGCAACTACGGTGAAGGAATGCTGCTGATCGGCCTTCTGGTTGGGACCACCGCCACGCTGAATGCCACGATATATTCCTCCTCAAGGGTTTCGTTTGCCATGGGTAGGGATGGAACCTTTCCTGCATTTTTTGGAAAGCTTCATCCGAAAAGGAAAACTCCTGCTCATTCCATACTTGTTTCCAGTCTGATAATAGCAATAATCGCCGTTGCTTTACCAATAAACGATATAGTGGCCGCGGCCGATGTGATGTTTCTCGTACTCTTTGTACTGGTTAACGCTGCCGTCATCATTCTGAGATATACACGACCGGATCTGGAGCGGACATACAAGGTCCCGTGGTTTCCCGTGGTCCCCGTAATCGCGCTTATTCTCAAGGGCGTTCTTGCTGTTTATATCTACGATATCAGTCCGATTGCATGGTATATTACCGTTCTCTGGATAACCGTTGGGGCCACGATACATTACTTCGCAGGAGGAAAGAAAGGCATTGAGGAGTCAAAGGACTTTCGTGCCCTGTTCCCGTCCATCCCCAGAGAGATTGACAGGGCCAAGTATTCCGTGGCTGTTGCCGTGCCGCCAGAGGGGGATGTTACGGAAATGGTGCATGTGGGGAGCATATTCGCAAGGCGGCATAAGGGCCCGTTCTTCCTCCTATCTGTTATTGAGGTTCCGAGGAGCATACCTCTCAGGAGCGTGAGTTACAGCGAGACTGAAAAGGTCATCAAGAGACTTGAAGAGATGAAAAAACTCTCTAAAGATAGGTACGATTCTCCCTCCGATATCTTTGTCACCATTTCCCATGAAATCCCTGGGGCAATTGTGGACTTCGCAAAAGAGAAGGGTGTTAACCTCATGATTTTAGGCTGGAGAGGGGCACTAAAATCCTCTCTTGCAATGGGAACTAACCTGCCCGCCGTTATCCGCCGCCTGGAAACCGATGTCATGATATTCAAGGCAGGCCGAAGAGACAAATACAAAAAGATAACAATATTTGCAAGAATGGGGAGCGATATGCGGTTTGCAGTCCGCACTGCGAAGATTCTGGCCAAGGAATTCGTGTCGGACATAACCATAATGTATGTAGTCAGCGATGCCGGAAAGGTAAACATGGCCAGAGAGATGTTCCGCAATTCGCGCGACAGGGATATGCTGGAGGGACTCGGCCTCTCCGTGAAGGACGACTATGTCCCGATAGATAGAGTGCATGAGAAACTGAAGAACATAGATACCGACCTTGTGGTGATGAACTATGACGATGCGGGAGAACTGGCCAGCCACTTGTCCCGCATGAAGGAAGAGAAGATGATGATGGAGGCCGATTATGCGGTAGTATTTGTAAAGCAGTTCAATACCGCAGAACTGAACGGTGATTATGAAAATCTTTCCATGATGAAGCATACATAATATCTGATGTTTCTCGGATATGTTGTTCCGCAAGCGATTCCCCAACCACTCAAAATATTTCTATCTCTTTTCCTTCCGTGAGGAACTCGTTCTGAATGGCATAAATTATGTTGGACCTTATGTTCTCTTCGTTCTCGTAGCCCTTCGCATATGCAACGATTTCGTAAATGATGCCGGCGCCCTCAATTTTCAAGGCTCTTACAATCGGTTCCGGTTCGGATGCAATGCCCGGTGATTTTTTCGCAGCAGCGATCAGGAGTTCTTCGACTTTTCCATGTGGGACATCGAAGGGGACACGGATTTTGACCGAAGCGCCGTATACATTAACTCTCGAATAATTTCGTATGGTTCCGGTTATCACCTCCGAGTTAGGGATGGTGAGGAGGCGGCCGCGAATGTCCTTTATTTTGGTAACGAATATGTTGTGCTCCACCACTATGCCCTCTACATCTCCTATTCTTACATTCTCTCCGCTTTTGTATGCGTTCATGTTCATTATAACCATGCCCGCCGAGATAGCCTTTGCGAATGTACTGATTATGAATGCGAGAAATACTCCCTCTATCATCAGCATTATACCGAATATCAGTAGGGCGATTTTGTCCATGTGCAGCATCTGCAACATGAGGTAGATGATGATGGTCCATGCTATGATCCAGAGCCCGTATCTTGAGCCCTTGCGCACCGTGGCGAGCATTTCGGGAGTGAATGTTCTGCCCGGCCTCTTTTCCATCTCTTCCAGAACGGACCTTACAATCTCATCCGCAAAGTAGATAATGATGATTATGCCGCTTATCAGGCCGAGGAACGAGGAGTTTATGACAAAGAAATCATAGGTGGCCTGAAGCACGCTACTGCTCTGGCCGAACATGGCGATTATGACTATGATAATGAGAAAGAGCGCAATAAGGAGTATGAAGGAGCGCAGCATGACCTCTATGAGGCCCACTGTTTTTGGGTTGGCGGTGTGTTTCGGTTTGCTTTTTAATTCTCCCTTGTAATAGGCCATGAGTCTGTGCGTAATCTGTGAGAGAAGGAGGGCCAAGAAGATTATTATGGAGATGGTCAGCAGGTCTCCGATAAGTCCCGAACCAAGGGACCAGAGATAGGAGAAATTGTAGTCCGTATCCCTGAATAACCAGAGAAACACGGTTAAAAGAAGCAGAATAAGTATGAACTTGAGATAGCGGTATACAAGGATAGCGATGTCGTAGTTGATGTATTTCATTTCTCTTCCGCTAAGATACATAAAATATCTCTTCAGGTAGGAGATAAACCACATTAAACTCACTGCTATCAATCCGAATACGATTGCCGGTATCGCATAGACTCCGAGTGCTGATGCATCAATGGCCATGATATCGAAGAGGGGATAATGAAGAGTCTATTTAATCTTTGCTTTGTTGGAAAATGGTGCAGGGGTTGGGATTTGAACCCAAGAACCACTAAGTACAAGGCCCTCAACCTTGCGCCGTTGGCCATGCTTGGCTACCCCTGCATGGGGCAATCGGATGGATGCAGGGTAGCCAGAAGCGCAAGACCAATGGGTTCAAGTGCGCTGTATGGCACCTCCACACCATAGGGGGCAATCGGATGGATGCAGGGTAGCCAGAAGCGCAAGACCAATGGGTTCAAGTGCGCTGTATGGCACCTCCACACCATAGGGGGCAATTGTATGGATGCAGGGTAGCCAGAGGCGCAAGACCAATGGGTTCAAGTGCGCCGAATGGCCAGAGATTCCTGCACCGTGTACCTGCTCGCATCCGTGAATTGAGGTGGGATATGTGCCCCCTTTATTAATCTTTTGTTCAGAGGGGCTCCATATCCTATCCAGAAATTATTTAACGGTACTTTCTCGTGTCCCATGAGGAAGCTAAACCAGAGAAAAATCCTCTGGATTATGGCCGAGCGGAGAGAGGGAGTGAGAAACGCTGCATAAATGGAAAAAAAGCGGTGTATTGCGAGCAAAGTGAGTAAGAAAGGCTTGATAAATAGGGCAAAGCCTTGTAAAATGATTTCGGGATACCACAATGAAGGTTAAATGGCGAAAGCGTTAAATATCAGGAATCATTATGGTCCTTTATAAAGATAAGATGGTGAACGCATGCGCATAAAAAAAGCTGTAGCAATTATGCTCGTAAACATAATGATGTTGAGTGCAACTGCTAGTGCCATCCAAATAACAGAAAGAACAGAATGCTCTATCTTTCCCGAATCATCTTTGGAAATTTATAACCATACACAATCTATATGGGGTATTGGGCATGAGATAGTGCTGTATAACAGTAATGAAATGGTCTTAAATCCGAATCCGGGTGAAAGAGAGATTGAAGAAACTAATGGAGAGGAAAGCATCTTCTTCTCCAATTGCTCGGCAAGCACCCATCCCGGTGAGCCCGCCCTACCTGTTCGTCATTACCGCTTGCTCCTACCACCTGGTACAATAGTGTCGTCCGTTACAATAAAAGCAAATTATAGTAGCGAAATAGTGACTGGAGAATACTGGTACGAACCGACCCCCTTCCCAGTTAGTTATAGTATGACTGGACAAGACATAACTCTCGGCAATGGAGTAAGTGATATCTATACCAAAGACACTTTCTGGCCACCGGAAATATTTGATTATGAGCCGGTTCATATGATGAGAAATGCTGCAATACTGGATCTTAGCTACTATACCCTTCAATTCAACCCGGTATCGAAAGAAATCCGGGAACAAAGAAATGTTAGTGTGAAAATAAGCTGGAATGTCAGCACAGAAGATAACAGGGATTTCCTAACCTATGACTTTCTTTCTGGAATGAAAGAAGATATCGACGATTTCAATCTTGTTGCGTCAGAATACAGGAGTGTTGAAGGCTTGTCCGACTCCACTCTTGCCTATTCCAACGCTACTTATTTAATTGTTACCACAAATGACATTTTATCAAACAGTACCGCACTGGATGAATTTGGGGATTTTATAGAGTCCCGAGGTTTTGCTTTTGATGGAATCACCGAAGACGATTACGGTTCGGCCGTGGGAGAACAGAGAGTATTTAATATACGCCAATGGATATTTGAGAACTATGTCTCTCGCTCAATAAAGTATGTCCTGCTTATTGGAGATCCGACTCCGTATAATAAAGAAGCTCCAGGTAATGCCGTGGGTGATATTCCTATGCTCCTGTGCTGGCCAAGGCACAATGCTGCTTACTATACTGAATATCCGGATTCCGCAACGGATTACATTTATGCGGATTTGACTGGCAACTGGGATCTGGATGGAGATGGATACTATGGAGAGTACTCCGACGATGGCGGGACCGGGGGTGTTGATTTTTACCCAGAAGTATTTGTAGGAAGAATCCCTGTTTATGATGGAGATTACGCTGCACTGGACACAATTCTCCGAAATACTATTGACTTCCCTCACAAGAGCGGGCCATGGAAGGACAATATACTTGAACCAATGTCCATATCTAATTATGCAAACGAGGATTCCGGAGGTTCCCAGCGGACTGATGGGTTAGATGTCCCGGAATATGTTTTCAATAACATAGCAAATCCTCTGAATATGCAGGATACCGTGATGTATGAAAGAGCAGGGAGAGACGCTGTGCCAACCACTTCTTTCCATTATAGCATGGGCATAAGTACGGAGAATTTCAGCTCTGAATTCAATAAAGGGCAAGGTGCGGTTTTTTGGTGGGCCCATGGGAACTGGTATGGGGCTTATAGAAAATATTGGTCCAGTGATGACGGGGATGGAATCCCAGAAAGTGCAGAGATGACATGGTCCACATTTATTAACAGCTATGGTCTCGACAATCTCGATGAAAGCCATCCTGCTTTCTTCTATCAATCTTCTTGCCTTAATGGACAACCAGAAGAGCATAGAAACCTAGGCTATGCATTGTTAAAAGAGGGAGTGGCTATATCTACGGTATCGGCGTCTAATATCAGCTGGTATAATATCGGAACATGGTCACCGAATCAAGACCTATCGGATAACACAGGCATTGGATATTACTACATGTATAATCTCCTTAGAAATGGTCAATCAGATGGCGAGGCACTTTTCAATGCCAAAGCTGCAGGCGGCAATGCGTGGGAAGGAGAGAGCTGGATGAACAAAATGGACTTCAACCTATATGGTGACCCCGAGATGGATTACTGCCCATATAAATTTGACATACCAGTCCATATTGGGTGGAACCTCATATCCTACCCACTTGATGTGAAAGATGATGTTGAGACTGTGCTTAATGACGATGTTGTTTGGGACTACGCACAGACATATTCCCCTACCGATACAGGAGATCACTGGAAGACACATTTTATTGGCAGAACGCTGAATGACCTGAGTGTTGTGGATAACAAGGGGGGCTTATGGCTTCATGTAACCGATGTGGGAGATGGTTACATTTCCGTGAACCGAGCGGAGATAGCCAACTATCAAATATTTGATAATGATAGTGTTGTTTATGTTACCGATGGAACCGAGAGGGCCCCATGGGGTTTTTATCTGCCTAACTCTTACATAGTTGATGTGCCGTCTGGGGTGATAGATGAAAGTGTCCCCAATCATGGCTTTCTTAAAATCTTGGTCGCAGGTGATGGTGTTTTTAATGCAACCGACCTCGGCTGGTTCTGGTTTGACAATGTGACCGGCTATGTTAATTTCAACAACACTGATTGGGACGACCCTCTAAACAACTATGATATTACGGAGTTCTATGCTTTTTACACATACAAAACTTCACGTGATGTCCCTAGAAATACGGCAATCACCCTGCACTCGGGTTGGAATCTTGTGGGCTATCCCTCATCTACATCCGTGGTGATGGATGCAGCAGGATTACCAAGTTCAGTGACGAAGATAGGAAACTATGATTCTGGAGCAGTATATCTTGTTTCCGAAGTGTCTGACTGGTCGGCAAGTAGCTTTGTGCCCGGCAGTGGGTACTGGCTTTATTCTTCTGCAGATACTACATGGTTTGTGGGGTACTGAATTACTAATACAGGAAAACCTTTTTAATAAAACATTTTTCAGGTTATAACATGGATGTGATGAACAAGTGCTTGAAAGGATTGAAAACCTAACAGACGAAGTGATAGAGGATTTCATGGGGATGCTGAGAATACCGGTTCTTGCTCCTGAGCTGGAGGGGAAAGGTGAGGGGAGGGCAACACACCCCTCCACATTCTGGAGAAATAAGGTTTTTTGGTATTATCCCAATTTATACCGCAAAATGATACATCAAAAAATCGTGCCATGTCCATAAACAATCTGTCAATCCCTCCATCATCGCAGGTGAAGTGTTTCTCTTGTACTCATTTATGAAATCCCAGTAGAATTGGAAG